>DASTOW010000001.1:0-8239 GCA_035762425.1 Hyphomicrobiaceae bacterium
TCGCTCGGGGCGGCCGTGCTCATCCCGGACACCTATGTCGCGGACCTGCAGCTGCGGCTCGGCCTGTACCGGCGCCTGTCGCTGTTGGAAAAGCGCGCCGACATCGACAATTTCGCCGCCGAGCTGGTCGATCGCTTCGGCGAGCTGCCGACCGAGGTCTCACATCTACTGGACGTGATGGAGATCAAGGGGCTGGCGCGGCAGGGCGGGCTTGCCCAGGTCGACGCCGGGCCAAAGGGTGCGGTCATCACGTTCCGCAAGAACCAGTTCGCCAATCCCGAGGGCCTCGTCGCCTTCATGCAGAAGTCGCGCGGGGGCGTGAAAATGCAGGCTGACCACAAGCTGGTGTTCAAGGCCGATTGGGACCTGCCCGAGACGCGGCTCAAGGGCGTGCGCACGCTGGTGGCGCAGTTGGCCGAGGTCGCCGGCCAGGGCAAGAAGGCGGCATAGCTACCGCGCGATATACGGGCAGGGGACGCGCACGTCCTGGCCAAACGGCTTGTAGGTACCATCAGTCGGGTCGAACGAGCGGAATTTGCGACGGCACGCCTCCTGGGCATCGGGGCCGGCCGTCAGACTGCGCGGATCGCCGCCTGTGCTAGCCGCCTCCTGCGCTTGCAACCGGTCCGCGCTGCCTGCATTGATCACCCGGGTATCCGACCGGCTTGCGTCGCCTGGCGGTTCGTCGGGATTGAGCGCCCGTGCAATGATCTGAGGCTCGATCTTGGCGCCTGCAGGCGCAACCGCCCCCTTGGCTTCGGCGGACGCCTCGGCCGGCTTTTGCGCACTGGCGCTGGTGGGCGCCTTGGGGCTGTCCAGGACCACTGCGGTAATGGAGGACGTGCTTTCGAGCGGCGGCGACGGGCGTGTGGCCTGCTTAGCCACCGTCGTGGGCTGCAGGGGCACCGAGGGCTTGGCGGTCGCACTCGCCGATTCGACCCCGCAGAGCGGCACGAGCCAAGCCGAAAATCTGCCGGTCGCAAAGCCGAACACGGCGCCGGCAAAGGCTATGGCCACAGCTCCTAGAAGGCGGTTGTCGATCATGGCAGCCCCCGCGCAGTTGATCTCTGCACGTCGAGAACCACGCCGCGACGCGTCGGTTCCACAGACGACGGCAATTGCATGTGCGTCGCCTGCTGGTCAATGATCGGACCCAGCAGAAGGTGTGGATTAAGCCAACAGGTCACGAGCCCAAAAATGCTTGCTCCCTCGCTCGATGTGATTCGCCGCACGCTCGATGCGGAGGCGTCCTACACGCTGTCACGACTGCAGGTGCTGGAAAGGTTGCCCGGCAACCCGGTCGGCATCGCCTACCGGCGTGGCGAAGGCGGTCCGTTGGCGCTGATGGCACGGCATCTGCCGGTGCCGTACTTCAACACCGTGTTCGGGCTTGAGGCAGGACACGAGGCGCATATCGAACCGCTGCTGGCGTGGTATCGCGAGCATGGCGTGACGCCGCACTTCGAGGTGGTGCCTGGCTTGGCCACTGCCGACTTGTGCCGCGCGCTGGCCAAACAGGGCTGCTTCCAGTCAGGCTTCCACAGCGCCTTCATCCGCGAGCCCGATGCGACGCTGGCGGACAACGAGCTGCTTGCCATCGAGCACGTGACGCGTCGCGGGATCGACGAGTTTCTCCAAACCCATGCCGCCGGCTGGGCTATGCGCGATAGCGCGGGCTTCAAGGCGAACACGCGCGGCTGGATCGACGAGCCGGGCTGGTCGCTCTATCTCGGGCGCATCAACGGCAAGCCCGCGGCCACCGGCGTCCTGTACGTAAAAGACAAGGTCGGATATTGCGCGGATGCTGCCACAGCTCCAGCGTTCCGCGGTCGCGGCCTGCAGACGGCGCTGCTGCAGCGGCGCATTGCCGATGCCAGCGCCGCCGGCGTCGAGTTCATCTGCGGCGGTGCCGAGTTCCTGTCGGGCAGCCACCGCAACATGCAGCGCGCGGGCATGCGCATCCAGTTCGTGCGCGCAAGCTGGACGGCGCTCTAGTTGTCAAACCGCGGCCCGAATTTGCACGCACGCTCGTGGGCAATGAATTGATGACAGGAAAGTAACGATGGCAAAGGCATTTGGTTTGGTGCGAGCGATCGTATTGATAGGCGCGTTGATCGTTTTGGGGACTACGTGCCAAACCTCGGCAACTGCCGAAACGCTGGTCTTTCATGCATCGCAATCGGGAATGCAGACGCTCGATCAGGGCGAAGGTGGCGGCAATCCGTTTGCGAGCGCACTGATCGAGGTGCTGGAGCGGCGCAGTGCCCGGCTTGCCGAGCTGCCCGCGGCGATGAGCGAGCTGACGGCACGCAAGAGCGGCAACGTCCAGCAGGCCGACGTGCCCGAGCGTACGCCGAATGGTACCTGGGACCTGGTGCCGGCCCGAGCGGGCGAGGCTCGCATCGCCCTGGTGATGGTGGTGTCGGACTATGCGGCGTCCGGCGGTTCGGGCGTCGATCCTGCGCCGTCGCTGGCTGGTGCACGGCACGATGCGCAGCGCGTTGCCAAAGCGCTGGAGGCCGCGGGCTTCAGGACTGAGGTGGCCATTGACCGGAGCCGGGCGCAAATGCGCGAGACGATTGCCAGGTTCTCGGCCCAGTCCGCACAGGCTGACGCTGCCCTGATCTACACCACCGGGCACGGCGTGGAGGCTGACGGTGCGGTCTATCTGCTACCTGGCGATTATCCGCTGGCGCAGAAGAATGCCGCGCTGCCGGCGCGCGCGCTCCCCCTGCGTGAGATCGGCGCCGGCTTGCGGGCGAAGCGCGTCAACCTGCTGTTCTACGCTGGCTGCCGCGACAACCCGCTCGGCGGCTAGGCGCAGGTCAATACCAGACGCCGGGCCAGCGGGTGCGGGGTCGCATGGCGGCTGCGCCGGTGGGGGAGGCGACCGGCTCGGGGGCGACTTCGATCGGTGGCAGCATGGACCGGCCTTCCAGCGCCAGCAGCCGCTCGACGCGATCCTCCGTAGTCGGGTGCGAGCGCAACAGCGACGGCTGCGGAATGCGGCGTCCCGGCACCGGAAACGCCAAGTCCTCCCAGAAGCGACCCTGATAGCGCTCGAGCTTGTGCAGGGCCGACGCCAGGGCGCGCGGATTCCCGGTCAGGTACGCGCCTTCGCGGTCGGCATCGTGCTCTCGGGTACGCGACAGGCCGAGCTGCAGCAGGCTATTGATGCTGGGCGCCAGGTAGAGCAGGACCAGGGCCAGCAGGGAGATGTCGGCCTGGCCCGCGAGGATGGCTGGCAGATTGAAGAAGGACAGGAACAGCGCCAGGTAGGACAGCACTTGCGTGAAGCGCGTCATGACGTCGGCCAGGCCCATGACAGCGAGATCGTTGTTGCGCACGTGGCTAATCTCGTGCGCCAACACGCCGGCAAGCTCATTGGCATCGAGCCGGCGCAGCAATCCCTCGGTGAGGCCGATCACGGCCTTGTCGGGTTGGCCAGTGGCGAACGCATTGAGGGTGGAGCTCGGGATGATGTAGACGTCCGGCACTGCCGTGAGTTCAGCGCGCTGGCTGAGCGTGGCAACCATCTGCGTGAGCGGATCGCCCCGGCGTGGGTCGAGCTTCACCGCGCTGTACATGCGCATCACCATTTCGGGCGGTACGCGCGGCGCGAGCAGGTAGAGGCCAGCGATCCACGTGAGCGTGATGGTCACGCCCGACCACGACCACAGCAGCCAGGCCGAGAAGGCCGTGACCATGGTCAGTCCGCCAACCAGCACCAGCGAGTGGCTGACGTTGCGGAGCTTGTGGGCATAGCGGCGACTGGCATCGAGCATGATGCCGGCACACTAAGCCAGCTATCGAATCGCTTATAGTGCAATTCGCCGAGGCGAACATGCTGGCGTCTCACGCACCATCACAAATCGCGGAGGTCGCTCTTTCGTCTTGAAATTGCTTCGCCCGGGTCGGCCCGGGGCCTAGTGTTTTTGCATTGCTGGCAATGAAGGCAGCCGGGACTATTGGTCATGGCGAAGCAATCTGGCGTCCTTCGCGTTTTGTATTTTACGATTGTGGACATTGGCCGGACCGATAACGGCGGCGGACTGGTTTGCCGAAACCATGCAACGCGCATTGCCGAGACGCCGCATGTTTCGCTGACGATCTGCAACGTGGGGCCGGCTCGCAGCGGAGCGGCTGCGCAGTCTTTGCCCGCCAGATTGGTGCGGACTTTCGCTTTCTCGAGCTAGACCAGGGCATGCGTCAGGCGAACATGCGCTGGCCGTTCCCGTTCGAGGCCGAGGCAGCAGCGCAGTCGCGTGTGCATGGCGATGCTGCCCGTGTCATCGACGAGGTGGGCCCCGACGTAGTCCTGGTCGATTACCTGTTCAGCGCACTCTATGCCCCGGCCATCTATCGTCGCCGGGATGTGCGGCGCATCACCGTCACTCTCAACAGGGAAAGCCGGTTTCTCCGAGAGCTGCTGGCGTCCAATGGGTCGCCGCACTCGTCCAGGAAAGTTGCGCGGCTTTGGCTTTACGAGCAGTCGATCTACGCGCGCAGTGATGCGGTGGTTGCCACCAATGCTGCGGACGTGCCGCCGTTCCCATGGTTCAAGCGGGTGGTGATTGCCCCGATGTTCGATAAGAGTGCAAGCTCCTGGCATGGTGGGAACAAGAGCATCCTTTTCGTTGGCAACGCGAGCCATTTGCCCAACCGCCAGGCCATCGAGTGGCTCTGCTTCAGGTTCGCGCCCGAGCTTGCCAAGCATAGCCCTGCGCGCATCTTGGTCGTAGGTGCAGGCGCTCAGGATGTGTCCGCGCCGGTGCCGGGCAACGTCGATCTCCTTGGTGCCTCGACCAACGCCGCTGTCGAGGACTTGTACCAGGGGTGCGCATTGTTCGTGGCACCGATCGCCAACAGTCACGGCACCAAGATCAAGCTGCTGCAGTGTCTGTCGTTGGGTACGCCGTTTCTGGCCACCAACAATGCGTTGACCGGCTTGTGCGGCCTGGAGGCGCCCCTCATCGATCTGGGTGACGCGCCGGCCGCAGCGAGGCTGGCCGCGACGTTGCTCTGCGATCATAGGGAGCGGGTCGAGCTGAGCGAACGCCTTGGCGCGTACCGCGCAAGAAGTCTCGCCATGCAGCGTCAGGCATGGTGCGAGCTCCTACACGGATCGTCGGCGGCCTGGCAGACGCGCTATCGTGCGAAATAGGCCTCGATGCGCTGCCTTGCAGCTCGCGCGAAATGCTGGATCTGGGCACGCGCGGCGAGGCCGGCGATGACGAGGCGACGCCGCCACAGCCGCAGGGTGGGGCGCATCTGCCACCACTGGCGCCGCACGGCACGGCGAATGCGCTCCTTCCAGATGCGCGCCACGCGCCACACGAGTGAGTTGTGCACCATGTCGACCATGGCGTCCTTCCACGGCATGACGATGTCATAGCCGCGGGCGAACCAGCCGATCTGCATCAGTGCCGGCTGCGTGAGCAGGAACAGGCGGGCGACGAGGGCGGTCGCCACCACCTTGGCCAGGAGGAACAGTATGCCCGCCAGCACGATCTGCCCCCTGGCAACCAGGAATACGGCGAGGAATTTGAGCGGCAGGAGGAACGTGGATGGCAGCACGAATACCACCAGCGCGGCGTACGGCGGCAGGCGCGCGATGGCCGTTTCGACCGCCGCCCACGGGCGCCATTTCGCCAGTCGCCCGAGCAGGTTCTGCAGCGGCTGCCAGCCCCATTCCTCGAAAACGATGACGAGGGCAAGCAGCATCTGGAGGATGGTGCGCAGGATCGGTCTGGCCACCCGCCACAACGCCACCAGCGCAGGCCGGAGATGACGCAGGATCTCGCGGACGAGGCGCAGGATCCCAACCAGGCCGCGGCGTAGGGCGCCCAGCAGCTGGCGTGAGATCGGTGGTGGCTTTGCGTTGTCGTCCATGTCAGCTGGAATTTTGCATTAATCCTTGCCCAGCATAGGGCAGAGCTGTTCGCCGCGCGTTAAGGGGGGCTGCAACTTAGTCGAGGATAGGGCAAGGGTTGCGACCTTGGTCTCGACAAGCAAGAAGCCGAACTTGTTGCCAGCAGGAGCATGACCGCAACCATGAACTTGCGCGATCGTTACGGGCTCACCTGCATCATCAATGCAGCCGGCTCATTCACGCCCCTGGGCGTATCGCGATCGTCCGCCGACGTTGCACAGGCCGCGGCGGCGGCTCTGGGGCAGTTCCTCGTCATCGACCAACTCCAAGATGCTGCAAGTGTGGTCATCTCGCGCTTTGCTGGCGCCGAGGCCGGGGCGGTGACGCACTGCATTGCGGCCGGCATTACGCTGTCGATCGCGGCCGCCATGACCGGCACCGATGCAACGCGCATTGCCGCCTTGCCCAATGCAAGCGGGCTCAACCATCGCGTCGTGATGCCTGCCGGGCACGCGGTGAACTATGGACACCCGATCGAGCAAGACGTGCGGCTCGCCGGTGCCATACCGGTTCTTGCTGGCGCTACCGAGGCTTGCTCCATGGCTGCTATCCAGGCGGCCTTGGCGCACGCTGCTACGGCCTGCCTGCTGTTGGTGTCTTCCCGGCTCGTACGTGGCAATCCGATCGATCTGCGGCAGGCGGTCGCGGAAGCGCACCGGCGCGGGGTTCCGGCGATCATTGAACGGGGCAGCGCAGGACATGCGCGTCGGCGAGCTGATCGCCACCGGCGCCGATCTCGTCCTGGTCAGCGCGCACAAGTATCTGGCTTCGCCGACCGTAGGGCTAGTGATCGGCAGGCGCCAAATCGTCGAGGCCGTGCGCGCTCAGCACAAGGGCATCGGTCGGGGCATGAAGCCGACCAAGGAGGCAATCGTCGGCGTGCTGGCTGCCATCGAGGAGCGCCAACGCTTGGATGTGCCGCAATGGCGGCAGGCACAGGCCCAGAAGGTGTCTGATTTTGTCGCCCGCGCCAACCAATGGGGAGGCATTGAGGCTCGTTGCGAAGTCGATCCAGCCGGCATGCCGTTCGCGCGCGTCTGTCTCAAGGCCGATGCGAAGCGTGCCCGCGTCGACGCGAGAGCGATCGTACACGCCCTCAAATCCGGCACGCCATCGATCCGGGTGATGGAGCATCGCCTGGCTGAGGGCGCGCTTGTCCTCGAGCTGGTGCAACTCAGCGAAAACGAGGTGCAGATCATTGCGCCGGCTCGGTGAGCTGCTGGATTGACGCGAGCAAGGGCATGCCTAGCGAGCGCCGGATATTCAAGGGGGTGCGCAACAATCGATCAGCTGCGCGGCAGGACCTCGCCGACCTTGAGAGGACCGTCCTGGTCGCCGCCCTCTGCCCCGCCGGATGCCGCAGCCGCCGGATCGATGCGCCCGCCGGTGATCTTGGGGCGCTGGATGGCCTGCTCGGCCTCGAGCGCCTGCGCAAGTTCCTCGCGGGCCTTTTCGGCCTGGCGCTGGCGGTTCCACAAGCTGGCGTAGAGACCATGCTTGCCCAGCAACTCGCCGTGCGTGCCCTGCTCGACCAGGCGCCCGCCGTCAAGCACCAGGATGGTATCGGCGCCGATGATGGTCGAAAGACGATGCGCGATCACCAACGTGGTGCGGTTCTGCGCGACCTTGTCGAGCGCGTCCTGGATCTCCTTTTCGGTGTGACTGTCAAGGGCGCTGGTCGCCTCGTCGAGGATGAGGATGGGCGGGCCCTTCAGGATCGTGCGGGCGATGGCGACGCGCTGCTTTTCGCCGCCCGACAGCTTCAGGCCACGCTCGCCGACCATGGTGTTGTAACCCTCGGGCAGGCGCCGAATGAACTCGTCGATCTGGGCAAGGCTGGCGGCCTCGCGCACTTCCGCGTCGCTGGCATCGGGACGGCCGTAGCGAATGTTGTAAAGGATGGTGTCGTTGAAAAGCACGGTGTCCTGCGGGACCACGCCCATGGCCGCGCGCAGCGTGTCTTGCGTCACCTCGCGAATGTCCTGGCCGTCAATCGTGACGCGGCCACCCGCCACGTCATAGAAGCGCAGCAGGATGCGCGAGACGGTTGATTTGCCGGCCCCTGACGGGCCGACAATCGCTACCAGCTTGCCGGCCGGCACCGTGAAGGATAGGCCGTCGAGGATGAGCCGTTGCGGCTCATAGCAAAAGCGCACGTTCTCGAAGCGGATGGTGCCGCCCCTGACAACCAGCGGTCTCGCGCCTGCGCGGTCTTGCACCTCGGGGTTCTGCTCGAGCACGTCCATCATGCGCTCGATGTCGATGAGCGACTGCTTGATCTCGCGATACACCATGCCCATGAAGTTG
>DASTOW010000002.1:0-18438 GCA_035762425.1 Hyphomicrobiaceae bacterium
CTGCCGATGGTGGCGAACTTGGCCTGCTCGGCCAACCCCAGCGACATGAACGACTCGTAGGTGGTGATGATCGCGTCGAGCTTGTCAAGCCGCATGGCGGCCGCAAGCTCGCTCGGCGGCAGGTCGATCACGGATGCGCCAGCTGCGCTCAACATGCGCTCAATCAGGGGATTGGTTGCCTGCACCGTGACGCCGCGCACCGAGGAGGGACCAAAGATCTGCAGGTCCTTCGTGAAGAAGCCGCCCGGCACCCACCACCACGTCAGAATGTGGACACCCTGCGCTTGCGCGATCGTCTGCAGCGCGGCGTGCATGGACGAGCCCTTCAGCTCGCCCGCAGCATCGAGGTCTGGCACCAGCCCCGGCAAGCCCGCGAGCGCGAACTCCGGCACCTTCGCGCTCGCTTGGCTGAGGGGAAGAACCGCCATGTCGAGTTTGCCCGACTGCAGCGCTGCCAGCACCTCGGCCGGCTTGAGGGGCTGGTCAGGCGTGATGCGCACCTTCCGCGCCGGGAGTCGCACCTGCACCTCCTGCGCGAATATCTTGGCGGCGCGGTCGCGTCCGTCGATGTTATCGGCCCACTGGTGCGCGATGTGAATGTCCTGGCCCAGCGCCGCGTCCGACGCAGGTGCCAGGATCAGCATGAAGACGAGGCAAGCGATTTTGACAGCGTGCACGATGCCCTCCAGCCCGGTGTCGCAGACCCGCGCGAGCGATTGGCATCCCCTGGTGGCCGACTCGTGACGTACACGCGCTTGTGAAAGTCCGCGAGCGGAATTGAGCTGTCTGCTATCGTGCAGAGAACGGCGGCGCGATCATCGGATCGCGGAGCATTGCACGTTGCCCATGGACTGTATCGGGAAAATACGCTGTGCTGGGAGCATTCCCAACCAGCGGGACTGGGCGCACACGGCGCCTTGGCCGTCAGCGCATCACCACTTCGACCTGCCCGAAATCACCGGCCTTGACGGTGAACTCGCGCTGATAAACTTGGCCGGCGTGCCTGGCACTGACGACATAGGTGCCAGGTGCCAGGATGTGCGTGGGCAGCGCCCCCACGCTCTCCTTGACGGCCTCACCCGACGCCGTGGCGATGCTCCACTGCGTGTCGGCGATGGCATCGCCGCCGCTGCGCGTCACGAGCTTGAGCGTCACGCTGGCTGCCGGATGGTTGAGCCTGGCCTCGGTGAGCTTGCCTGCCTCCACCGTCACGTCCGAGCGAGCCACGGCGTTGGCATCGCCGTAGGTGCTGACGATGCTGTAGATGCCTGCATTGAGACGCACCACGGAGCCCGGCCGCAGCGCGCTCATGATGCGCACACGCTGGCCGTACTGGTCGCGCTCGTCGGAGAAAATATCGTAGCTGACCGCTCGGTCGTTGGCGATCTCGCCCTTGCCCAGCACGGCGATGAGGCGCAGGCCGCCGGCGTTGAGCACAAAGCGCTCCTGCGAGGCACGTTCGCCTCCTACCGTGATCTTGCGAGTCAGGTTGGCACGGCCGAGCGCCACATTGATGAAGTAGTCGCCGGCATCGAGCTTGAACGTCGGGCTGGACTCGCGGCTGGTCGACACCAGTCTTGCCTTGCCATCCGGGCCGGCGATGTCGCGAAAGACCCGCCACACGAGCCCCTGCTCGATGCTCTGCCCGTCCTCGGTCAGGGTCGCAACGAGCGAGACCTGACCGACACCGCCGCCCTTAGGATCGGTACGCGTGCGCGGCACCACCGTGGTGTTGGGCGGCAGCTCAGGCCGCGTCTGCGCAGGCGTCCCGCCGAGCCCTTGCGTGCCATCCTGCGCGCCCTGCTGGCCGCCTGACTGCCCGTCCATCAGCAATCCGGGCAGGATGAGCTGGCTTGGCCCGCGCGTCTCGGCCTGCCAGCCGCCCGGCTGCTGCTGCGCTGTTGCCGGCAGTACCGCAAGGTCGGCAGCACAGACCGCCAGGATCGCTAGCACGGCTCGTCCGCACATCATGCGGGGCATGTCCTCCGTCGCAAGATCGGTCGGCTCCTGAGGCACGGCAATTTGTCCAGCATAATCATGGCCGCGCTCAATCCGCGGTCAGCTCTAGCTGGCGGGTCTCGCCCGCGCGCAAGTCGACCTGCCGATCATAGCGCTTGTCGCGCGTTTCCGCTCTAACCACATAGCGCCCCGCCTGCAAGATCACCGACGGCTCAGACTGACCGGTTGTCCACACGTTGCGGCCGCTCTCGTCGCGAATGTCCCAGAACACATCGCCGAGCGCCGTGCCGGCACCAGTGAGGCGCAATTTCAGCACGACCGGCTGGTGCTCCAGGGGCAGCTGCTGCACCTGTCCGGGGCGCACCTCGACTTCGCGCACGACACGTGCGTTGACGCCGCCGTAGCGGCCTTCGACACGGTAGCGCCCTGCTGCCAGTTGCAAGGTCGGCGTCGGCCGGCTGGTGGTCACCACGTCGCGATCAGGCCCATCGAGCCGCTCGACGCGATAGGAGACGGTGTCGCTCGCCGACGGCGCCACTCCGCCCGTCAGCCGAGTCGACAGCGTCAGTCGGCCCGATGCCAGGGTCAGCGTGCGTCGCACGGTGTCGCCCGGCGCCAGTGCCAGCAACTCGCGCGACTCAACCCCTGCGAGCCGAGCTACCACGTAGTAGGTGCCGGGCGGCAAAGTGAACTCGGCCTGGCGTGCCGCCGAGCGCGCTACCTCGCGCCGACCTTTCGGCGCATCAGGATCATCCTCGGAGACGCTGAAGACCGGCAACTCGAGCGGACCTGCGCCCTCCCGTGCCACTGCCGTCAGCACCACGCGCGCGCCGTTGAGCGGCACCTCAATGCGACCCTGGCTGCCAGCCGGCACCACCACGAAGCGCTCAGCACGCACCAGACCCTGCTCGACGCGCACCACGTAGCGGCCGGCGGTCAGTGTCGCCAAGCCTTCCCCGCCCTTGAAGACCGCGACCGGCGCACCGAGCACGGGCTTGCCGTCCGGCCCTTGCCCGGCCTCGCTGATGCTGATCAGCGCATCGCCAAGCGGCGTCCCGGTCCGCTGCGCGATCGCCTTGACCAGCAGCGCACCGGCGTTGAGCGGCACGGCCGCCAGCGTCGGCGCGGCGTCGCCGACATTCACCGTTTGCGTGCCCGCCGCCTGTCCATCGCGCGCCTCCACGACGTACCGGCCGGCCGCCAGCGGCAGCATCGGATTGATGCTGCGCGTGTCGTACAGCAAGCGGCCAGGCTCGCTCTCTTTGTAGACGGTCCAGCGCACGGGCCAGTTGACCGGCTCGGTCTTGGGCGCGAGCAGCGCGCGCATGTAGAGCCCCGGCGGACCCTCGATGGACAAGGGCGCGGTCGGACGCTGCACCGAAACTTGCGTCGCCACCGGTGAACGCGGCGGTTCCGGCGATACCGCATCGCCGCCGGCAAGACGCATCGCCTCCTCGAGCATCGGCCCCACCAGATCGGCGGTGGCGGCATTCAGCATGCGCCCACCGGTGATCTGCGGGACGCAAGCCATCTTGGCGAGGTCGGGCGGCTTCAGGCTCATGCCCACCACGTGCACAACGACGCCTGCGGCCTTGAGTTCGGTGGCCGCGGCGCAGGCGTCGGCCTGGCAATTGTCGGCATCGTCGTGGATCAGCACCAGGCTGCGCCGGCCCGCTATCCCAGTAAGCGACTTCCCCGCCTCACGCAGCGCGAGCGCCAGGGGACCGCGCCCCTTCGGGTTGTAGGGGCCGAGCGGCGCCATGATGCGCTCGACGTCGAGCTTCTCAGCCGGCAGCATCACCTCGACATCGTTGCAGTCGCCGCGCCGCTGCCCGAAACCGACCAGGCCGACGCGCGTCTCCGGCCCAAGTTTGCCGAGTGCGCGGCGCATGTTGTCGCGCACCAGTGTCAGCTTGTTCTGCCGCGCCCCGTCGATCAGCCCCCACATCGAGCCCGAACCGTCCAGAACGATCATGACGGAAGACGGCTCGGCCGCCCTGCCCGCTGCTGTCCAGGCAGCCGCCATCAGCATAGCCAGCAGCATCGTCAGGACCGGTCCTCGCCCGCTGCTCACGTTTGCCTCCACCGCCCCTGGTGATTGCACCGACGCTCGGTATTCTGCCTCAACTATGGTCACTAAGTCATACCGGGACTTGCCGCCGGTATCCAGCGACCAACACACCATGGCCGCAACCAATATTTGCAGCATCTGGCTTGCGGGGCAGTGGGCTACACCGCATACCTGCGTCCGTGGCTCTTAGCAGGCGCGATGACTGGTACCCGCAAACCATGATTTGGCTGATGTGCCTCAGCCTGTGCATTGGCGAGGCATGCGCGCGGCACACGCTCGGCAATTCGGGAACGGGACACGAGTTGCCACATTGTCCTCGTCGCAAAGTTGGTTTAGCGAAGGCACTGGTAGATTTTGACCTCCGAGCATCCCATGGGCCAGGGCACCCTCGACCTGCTGCTGAAGCGCCGTTCGTCCAAGCCGGCCATGATGGCCGAGCCTGGCCCGACGGGCGAGCAGCTCACTGCCATACTGACCGCCGCCGCCCGCGTACCCGACCACAAGAAGCTGGAGCCCTGGCGCTTCATTGTCTTCGAAGGCGAGGCCCGCGCCAGCTTCGGCCGCATCCTGCTCAGGGCCTGCCTCGCCGAAGAAAGGGATACCCCTTCGGCCGCGCGCCTCGAGATGGAGCGCACGCGCCTCCTGCGCGCTCCCACCGTGATCGCCGTGATCTCGCGCGTGACGCCCAACCCGGCGGCACCCGAATGGGAGCAGATCCTGTCGTGCGGCGCCGCCTGCTTCAATCTGTGCCTCGCCGCCAACGCCATGGGCTTCGCCACCAGCTGGATCACCGAGTGGTATTCCTACAGCCGGGGCGTGCGCGAAGGGCTCCAGCTCGCCGCCAACGAGCGCATCGCCGGCTTCATCTACATCGGCACCGCCAAGGAGCAGCAGGCCGACCGCGACCGCCCGCAGCTAGCCAAGATCGTCACCCGCTGGGTTGGCTGATCCAACTGGGCGCCACCTGACAACGCTGGCCAAGCTTGCCTCCTGCCTGCGACGTTTGATGCGGCAGCGACGCACCCGCCGCCAAGTCGCTATGCTTTCCAGCAGTTCGCATAGGCATCGTGACGCTTCTGCGCAGCATGTCAGGACCCAGTCGGTGGCCGCGCGATCATCAGCCGGAAGATCGCGAACGGCGCGCAGGCCGCGAGCAAAGCCGAACCACCATCGCAAGAGCCGACAAGCAAAGGACCGTCTTCAAGAAGCTATCGTCCTGCCTGGCATAGAGGCACGTGCCACCGCGCACCATCGATCGCCGGACCAGGTCGCTGTCGCGCCGATTTCGAAACAGCAAGCAGGATACGGCGCGGCCGTGTTGGCGGCGTTCGAGGATGCCGGGATCCGGGCCGTTGCCTACGACAGCACCGACACTCTTTCGCGGCGCATCGTGTCGGCGCATGAAATGGCGGTGCCGGTGCTGGCCGTCGTGGGCGCGCGCGAGATGCGAGACGGCCGCGTGACCCTGCGCGAGCGCGACGGCTCACAGCTCAACGTTACGCTGGCCGATGCTGTGTCCCGCCTGCGGGCGCGGACCGAGCCGTCCTAGCCGGGATCAAGAGCGATACTCATCCGCGGCCCTGCCCAGATCAACCCGCGCCGACTAGGCGGCTGAACCTGCCGATGGTGTGTGTGCACAATTACGACCGGTGCGCTTGGCTTCGTAGAGCGGCGCGGGTCGATTTCTGCCGGGGTGCAACGCTCAATCGCCACACCACCGGCGCTGCCCGACCCGCCGCTGCTCGCCAGGATCATTAGCCCCCCGTCGGATGGTCCAGCTGAGCCGTGACGCCCCGACGTCTTCAGCCGGCCGCCGACCGTTACTCTGGTTGACACGGCGCGCAGATGTGCGCGAAGCTCAAGGGCATGGGCTGATACACCCGCTGCTTGCGCCCTAAGGGGAATGGTGAACGTATCGATCTCCCGTCGCACGCCCTCGCCATTGGCGAACGGGTCGGCAACGCAGGATCCGGCCTCTACCGTTCGTCGATGAAGGAGGTGCTCTCATGCGCGATTTTCGCGATGCGAAGACGATGGCGCGTGCTCTGCGCGATGCCCTGAAGGCCAAGTCCGTCGAGACCACCCATAGCGAATCCCTCGAGTACATCGCCAAGGCATTCGGTTGCGACAGTTGGAATGTTCTGTCGGCCAAGATCGACACAGCCGTTCGGCGTGAACGCGCCGACAGCAAAGGTTCCTCGTCCGACGCACCCAGCCAAATGCCAGCAAAGACCCTCTACTGCTCCTTCTGCGGCAAGAGCCAGTACGACGTGCGCAAGCTGGTTGCCGGGCCGGCGGTCTTCATCTGCGACGAATGCATCGAGTTGTGCACTGACTTCGTCGACGATCCCTTCCGCGACGAGGAACTTTCGCTTCTGAAGGAAGCGCACGCACAAAGCGCACGCACCATGTCCACCGAAGACCTGGCGCACGTTGTGGAACGCGGTCGCAAGGGCGTCCGGCGCAGTCGGCTCACCCTGCAGGGTATCGGACACAAGCTTGCAATGCGCGACGACGAAATACCTGCCAAGGACGATATCCTGTCGCTGCCGCGCTTCCACTACTTGAAGGCCAAGACCCGAGATGAGCTGGTGGGGATGCAGCTAACCGCGCAACTCGAATTGAGGCGCTATGAGGAGGCGTTGCAGTTGGCAACGGCCGCGCTCGGTGAACGCAGGCTAGCATAGGCATACGGCGGATAAGACGAATCGGCGTTTTGCCGCGTGCCAACCGCTTTCAAAGCGCCGGGTGGTGCGTTGAAACGTCATGCCGGCAAGGCCGACAGCGAGGCCGAACGCGAGCCCATCGGGCCGGGCGTGCGGGCAACGTTCATCACCCAGCACACCATCACGAAGTATCCCACCAGCGCGGTCAACTCAACGATGCCCGGCTCACCGAAGCACCTGACCGCCTCGGCATACGTTGCGTCGCTAACGCCGTGCCTGCGCATCAGCTCAGTAACGAAATCGACCGCCGTCTCCTCCTCGGCCGCCAACCCACGCGGTCGCCGTCCGGCTTCAAGTGCATCGATAGCAAGCCGAGCGATGCCGAGCTTGGCGGCTATCGGAGCATGCGTTTGCCATTCGAACTGGTTGCTGGTCTCGCGTGCGACCGCACAGATCACAAGCTCCCGCACCCGGTCCGGCAGGCGGCCGTGAAAGCGCAGCGCCTCGCCGGTCTTGCCGACGCACTCCATCAACGTTGGGCACTGCAGGAGGGGCACGAACGGACCGAACACCGCCTTGCGCGGTCCGGCGATGATACCATCGGCCGCCGCCCTCTGCGCTTGGCTCATGACGTCGCGCGAGGGCAGCGGCAGGCGCTCGGCGGCGCCGTCTGCGAATCCTTGGCAGGTCGGCATGTCGGGGGTGGCGGACGTGGACTGGGCCATGGCATCGCTCCTTCGCGTGTTGGCGGATTTCGACATGCGCCACAGCACGGCTGCACTCGCTGCCAATCCGAAGGCGGCGAGCTGCAAGGCATAGCCGAGTGCCGTCAGGAGCCCGACCGGCAGCAGGTTGAGCGCGGCAGAGGCGAGCGGGCCGGTGAGCTGGCCGGCAGCGAAGGCAGCAGTCATGCGGGCGAGGATCCTGGTGGGATTGCCCGGTGCCAGCGCGCGCGCCTCCTGCAAACCGAGCATCGTAACGACCATGAACGTGCCGCCGACCAGTAGCGCAGCAATCGCGATGGTTGCCGGCGAGAGCCAGACGCTGGGAAGAACCACGCCCACCGCCATCACAAGGTGGCCGGATGCCCACAGGCGCAACCTGTTGGCTCGACCGAAGTAGCGGGCGGCCGCGACAGTGGACCCTGCCGCGGCGAGACCGAAGATCGGCCACGCCAGTGCGAAAATCCGCGGATCGTCCACTAGTTCGCGAGCCAGGGCGGGCAGAAACGTGGCCGGCAGAATGTAGCCGAAGCCGAACAGGCCGTAGCAAACCACCATGCCGGCCGACCGGCCGGCGGTATTGCCCGTACACGCGGATGCAGTGGCCGGTGTCGAGGCGATGGGCGCAACAGGGTGCGGCTTTGTACCGAGGAGCAGGGTGGGAATGCTAGCAGCAATCGCTGCCAGTGCCGCAAGCGCCAGCCACAGCTCAGCGGCGCAGATGCTGGGGCGAGCGGCCGCCACGCAGAACAGGCCGACGCATGCAATACCCAACCCGACACCGGCATAGGCGACGCCGGAAGCGTCACTCCGGCGGGCCGCAGACAGAACCTGCAGCAGCCATGCGCTGGTCGCAACCAGCGTCCATGCACTGAATGCGCCCGCGGCAAAGCGCAGGGCAATCCACATCGCTGGCCCGTCCAACACCCCCATACCTGCGGTCACCGCGGCAGTGCCAATCAGGCTCAGGCGGATCAGGGTCGGCAGCGTGACGGGCAATCGGCCGGCCACGAGCGCGCCGAGGAAATAGCCGAGGTAGTTGCCGGCGGCCAGCCACGCGGCGGCTTCCGGCGCGAGCGAGCCCTCGCGGACCATCAGCGGCAGGAGCGGCGTAAAGGCGAAACGGCCGATCCCCATTGCCACCGCAAGCGCGCTCATCGCCACCAAGCACGCGGCTGCGACGGAGACTGTTGCGGTTGCCTGGATGTCGGCGCTGGCCGTCATGGGCTGCAGTTAGGCCTGGCGCCAGGCTTGCACAAATGAATAATTTTGCCATATCATTCTCTCCATGAGAACGATAGACCTCGAGTCCTTGAAGATTTTCCGAACCGTCGTGGACGAGGGTGGGGTCAATCGCGCGGCGGCCAAGCTCAACCGCGTGCAATCCAATGTGACCACCCGTATCCGCCAGCTCGAAGAGCATGTCGGGGCGCGGCTATTCCGCCGTGAGGGGCGCTCCATCCGTCTCTCGGCGGAAGGGCACACCCTGCTCAGTTATGCCGATCGGCTGTTGCGCCTGGCAGACCAGGCGGTAAGCGAGCTGCGCACCGGCAAGCCGAAGGGTGCCTTTCGGCTGGGCTCACTCGAAAGCACGGCCGCCAGCCGCCTGCCGCCAATTCTGTCTCGCTATCACAGCCTCTACCCGGAGGTCGTGGTGGAGCTGGCGACCGGAACCACGGGGGCGCTGGTGACGCGCGTAACGAATTTCGAGATCGAGGCCGCGCTGATCTCCGAGCCCTTCTGCGCACCGAACCTGGAGGCGCGCCCGGTGTTCGAGGAGCAGCTTGTGCTGATCACACCGAAAGCGCAACGAACCGTCACGGGTCCAGGCGACCTCGCAGGGTCGACGCTGATCGCGTTCGCGCATGGCTGCTCCTATCGCAAGCGCATCGAGGACTGGCTTGGCGCCGGCAACGCCATGCCCGAGCGCGTGCTCGAATTCGCCTCATATCAGGCGATGATTGCGTGCGTCGCGGCCGGGACTGGATTTGCCGTGGTGCCCAAGTCCGTGCTGGTCGACCTGCGTGCGGCCAGAAGCATTCGCCAGCATCCGTTGCCAAAGCGCTATTGCCTCAGCCGCACCCATCTCGTGTGGAGCGGCGACCCCTCGCCCGCGCTGAACGGCCTGCTCTCTCTTCTGGCCAACGCCGGCTGATCGTGTTTCATTTGTAAGGTGCCACCGCGCTGCGGCATGGCGTTTGTCCGCAGTCGTCACCAACCTCGCCGGGCCTTCGTCGTGGTTCCCTGAAACTTCAACCCTTGTCATCCGTACCTTTGCCGTAAACCTTGCGCCGTGCTTGCGGGACATTGAAATGACTGGAAAATTTTCGATCGCTTGGATCAACACCGAGCTTGCCATCTGCCGCGAACGATTGGGCCAACTCAATAGGTTGCTCGCTCAATTCGAGACCACCGACGAGGAAACGATCGAATATCTCAAGGGGCGCTATGCGCAGTGGCAGAAATATAAGACTGGCTTGCTGATTGTGCGCGACCAACGACCCGAACCAGGTGCAGTTGAATTGTCATCGCCAGATCGCCTCTGAGCGCACCGCTGTGGTTGTGAGTGACGGCGGGCGTGTCGCACCTTTAGCAGATGCCAGCACGCCCACCCGTTCTTGCGTCGTTGCCAGGCATTGCGAGACCCCACACTAGCGCCCATCCTTGGGCATGTGACCGTCGGGTCGATGCTGGACAATGGCCGGGAAATCGGGACGCGGCATGGGGCTGAAATATGCCGCCACGTCTAGCGCCTCCTGGTCGGAAAGCCCACCCTGCCCCAGCGGGAAATGTTGGCGCCAAGCGATCGGCATGTTGTGCTTGACGAAGGCGGCAGCCATTTCGGTGCGGGCCATGCCGGCCCCCTTGTTGAATGAGCGGTCACCCCACAGCGGCGGAAACACCCCGCGACCGGCCGCATCCTTTCGTCCTTCACCGTTGGCGCCATGACAGACCGCACACTGCCTGGCATAGACCCTCCGGCCGTTGTCCGGGTCGGGCGTGAGCGACCGGTCGATCTCGCCCATGCCGCTTCCCGGCGCGTGGGCTTGCGGCTTGGCCTCGCCCTTCATCCACTCGAAATAGGCAATCATGGCCTTCATCTCGGGCGAGTCTGTCGCCAGCGCCTTGCCGTTCATCGACCGCTCGAAGCAGCCGTTGATGCGCTGCGCGAGCGTGATGACGCTGCCGGCGCGCGCCGAGTACCTCGGAAAAAGTAGCGAAACGCCGACGTACGGCGTCGCATCGGCGACCGTGCCGGCATTGAGATGGCATGAGGCGCAGTTGAGATCGGCACCGACGTGGTCAGGCAGCAGGGCCTTCGTTTCCGTGTTGAGGCGCATACCGTGCACGAGCTGATCGGCGTTGGGCGCCGACAGCAGGTTGGCAAGACGCGGCGCTTCGAAGCGTGAGGAGCTGAACTTCGGATCGAGTGTCGCGCGTAGCGCGGCAACGTCCGCTGCCGCGACGGGGGCTGCACCATCACCCCAGCTGGCGCGGACAAAGCTCAGGATGTCGGCGATGTCCCGATCATCGGCCAGCGAAGGTCGGCATCGTGAAAACGCGTGGATGGGCGGCGCTCGCGGCGGTCGTCCAGCCGGTGAGCGCAATGTGGATGAGACCTGAGGCGTCCTGTGCGGCCACGTTGGGATTGCCGGCGAGCGACGGGAAGATGCCCGGCACTCCCGCGCCATCCGGCCGGTGGCAGTCACTGCAGAATTGCGTGTACCCCAGCCCGCCACGGCTGCTGTAGGTCGTCGACAGCGTTGCCTTCGAGACGGGCAGCGGCGCCTCCTTCGGACGATTGGAGGGCATTGCCTTCAGATAGGTCGCGATGGCCGCCAGATCGTCGTTGGATATGTGCTGGGTCGAATGATGAATGACCGCGGTCATGCTGCCGAATGCGGTCGCGAAGCGGTTCTGGCCGGTCTTGAGCAGCTTGACCATGTCGTCGACGGCCCACACATCGCGCAGATCGACGGCATCCCAATCCTCAACTCGTGCACCCGAGACGTACAGCCGCCCATCCCTGCCGGCGTCGCTCATCGCCTTCTCCTGGAATCCAACGCCGCGCGGTGTGTGACACGCCCCGCAGTGCCCGAGCCCCTGCACGAGATAGGCACCGCGGTTCCACTGCGTATCCTTTGCCGGATTGGGCACGAACGACGTCGTGTCGAGGAAAAGGGCATTCCAGTACGCGAGCCCCAGGCGGAAGTCGAAGGGGAAGCGCATCTCGGCAGCGCGGTTGGCTTTGCTCACGGGAGCAAGCCCCTTGCTGAGATAGGCCCAGAGCGCGCGCATGTCGGGTTCGCGGATCTTGGCAAAGGAGGGATAGGGCATAGCCGGGTAGAGGCGATGGCCGTCGCGCGACACACCCTTGCGCATGGCCCTGTCGAAAGCGCCAAATGACCAGCTGCCGATCCCCGTCTTCAGGTCAGGCGTGATGTTGGTCGACCACACCGTTCCCAACGGCGTCTCGAGCGCACGCCCGCCAGCCATGGGCGTTCCGCCTTGCTCGGTGTGACAGGCGACGCAGTCACCAACGGTGGCGAGATATTTGCCAGCCTCGATGAGGGCCTGATCGATCACGGCTGCGGTGCCGGCCTTGTCCGGCTCGATGCGCGGCGGCACGGCGATGCACGTCGCAATGCCGCCGGCAATGACGGCGGCAACCGCCGCAGCTGCGGCACTTCGCTTGGCGAGCTGCCGACTTTGCCAACGCATGAGACGAGGCCCGATCAGACATACACGCGCCAACTGGTGCAGGAAAATCGTTGCGAAAGCCTACTGCTTAGCGTTGTGGATCCTATGCGTGGATGCCGGCCCGAGCTTTCGGCTTGTACGTGCCTGCCACGAATTCGGCACAGGCTGGCTGATGCTGTTAACCGAGCGGCCGATCGTCATCGGCTTGAGGTGGTCCTGGCCTGTCACAACCGCGACGGCTCGGTCCGGCAGGCCGCATCGGTGCCGCGCCAGCGCGGGAGATGCTCAGCCCAACATGGGTATGGCGTAGTTGAACAGCGCCAGGGCCACCGCCACGACGGCGAGGACCAGCAGTGCAATTATCCACTCGACTTTGCTCATTGCGCTCTACGCCTCGCGCTCTTGGGTGGTCTGCTCACCTTCCTGCCAGGCACCATTGCCATCTTGCGCTCAGCACGTCGCGCCCTGCCCTGGCTTGCGGTGTGCAAAGGGCCTTCTGGTTGGCCCAAGCATAGTGCATTGCTGGCGCGCGCAGATACGCCAAAAGGCGGTGGCCATGGTGTCCACGCAATCGAGAGCAAGATTGACTTTCTCTTGATGGGCGTGGAGTGCTTCGATCGATTGCGACCCTTGTCTGGAGAAACCCTTGTTCTACGAGACGCGCGACAACAAGCACGGCCTGCGCCACGACCCCTTCAAAGCCCTGGCCGTTCCCCGACCGATCGGCTGGATCTCGACCATCGACAGGAACGGGGTGTGCAATCTGGCCCCCTACAGCTTCTTCAATGCCATCGGCGAGCGCCCGCACTACGTGATGTTCAGCTCGGCCGGCCCCAAGGACTCGCTCCTCAACATCGCCGACACCCAAGAGTTCGTCTGCTCGCTCGCCACCTGGGACCTGCGCTTCAACATGAACATGACGTCAGCGGCCGTGCCGCGCGGCGTCGACGAATTCCCGATCGGCGATCTGACCGCCGCAGCGAGCCGCCTCGTCAAGCCGCCGCGCGTCAAGGAAAGCCCGGCCGCCTTCGAGTGCCGGCACTGGCAGACCATCGACCTGCCGGCCGCCGGCCCGCACGACAAGTCGAGCTATTCGATCATCATCGGCCAGGTGGTCGGCATCCACATCGACGATCGCTTCGTCAAGGATGGCATGGTCGACACCGGCGCCATGCGGCCCATCGCCCGCCTCGGCTACATGGACTACGCCGTCGTGACACCCGAGACGGTCTTCTCCATCGAGCGCCCCTCTGCCGAGGCGGCCATGGCCAAACTGAAGGCCCCCGATGAGGCCAAATGAGGCTTGGCCAATGCCCACACCGAGGCCGGCAAGAACCGGACATACGGGCAAGCCGGCCGACCACCTGCAGGCGAGGAGGGTTAGGCCGGCTGCGCCGTTGCAATGTCGACGACATGGTCGATGGGCATCGATAACGTCCACCGCAACCCGCTCGGCGCGTACTCGGTGGACACTTGCCCCATCGTCGACTGCGCCACCATGTCCTCGATGACGATGCGCCCGAAACCATTGCGCTCTGGCGAGCTGACCGGCGGTCCGCCGCTCTCCACCCAGCTCAAGTGCACCTGCGCAGGTCTGCCTGCCTGATCCTTGCAGGCCCAATTGACGCGCACCTTGCCGGTCGGCAGCGACCAGGCACCGTATTTGATGGCGTTGGTGGCGAGCTCGTGCAGGGCCAGGCCAAGCGTCTGCGTCACGGCTGTCGCCAGCATCACGTGTGGGCCATCGAGCTCGAGGCGTGCATTGTCCGCCCCGGTGAAGAAGGCGGTCTGCTGGCGCACGAGATCCGACAGCAGCACCCCGCGCCAATCCTGGTGGACCAGCAGATCATGCGACGCGGCCAGCCCTTGCAGACGCTGGCCGAAGCGCTTCTCGAACTCCTCGAGGGTACCGGCCGTGCGCACGGTCTGGCCGGCGATGGCCTGCACGACCGACAGCATGTTCTTGGAGCGATGCGACAGCTCGCGCATCAGGAGCTGGACACGTTCCTCCGCCTGCTTGCGCTCAGTGATGTCGACGACAATGTTGGCAGTGCGCCCAGCCTTGCCATCGGCGCTGCGGGCGACCACCCGGCCCCGTCCCGACACCCACAGCATCTTTCCGTCCGGCCGCACGATCCGGTACTCGCAAGGGTAGGTGTCGACTTGGTCGGCGGTGCGATGGAACTCAGCCATCATATGCCTGTCGTCGGGATGCAGCGACCGCCAGAACTCGTCGTCCTCGCCGCCGACCTGTCCGCGCCCGCCGGGCAGGTCAAGACCGAACAGGGCCATACCCTCCTCCGTCCAGATACGCGTGCGCGTCACCATGTCGGTTTCCCAGGCCGCGATACGCCCGGTGATCACGGCATTGCGGTAGCGCGCCTCGCTCGTGCGCAGCTCTGCCTCGACCTCCTTGCGCCTGGCTATCTCGTACTGGGCGGCGCGGTAGAGACGGGCTTTGTCGATGGCGATGCCGGCCTGCACAGCGATGGCCGTAACGATGCGCTCGGCCCTCTCGCCGAATACGCCGGGATCGGGATGCCCGAAGAACAGGCCGCCCAGAACGTCACCCGACCGCGACTTGACCGGGGCCGCAAGGTAGCTTCTAACCGGCAGGTGCCCTTCCGGCATTCCCTGGTAGGGTGCATTCTGGCCGTAGCGGACATCCCGGGTGATGTCGTCGGATCGGACGTTGCCCTCGCCGTTGAAGGTCGGCCCGAACACCGCGGTGTTGCGCGGCATCGGCAACGTTGCGAACGCCTGCCTCGGCGCGCCTGACAAGGTATAGAGCGTATAGGCTTCGCCCTTGTCGTCGATGACATTGTAGAAGAACGATCCGAATGCCGCCCCCGACAGCCTGGTGGCGGCGTCGGTCACCACCTGCACTGCGCGCTCCAGGTCGATCTCGGCCGCGACGGCCGTGCCGACCTGGTTGAGAAGGTCCAGGACCTCCGCTTCCTCCTGCAGCAGCTGTTCACGATGCATACGCGAGCCTCGCTGAAGCGAACCATCTTTTTGCCTCGGCGAGGACCGTGCGTTGGCAGTCTTGGAATGGGCATGCAGAAATCACCGGCAAGCTGCGTTTCAAGTCGATCGACCACAAACGCGAGCTTTGCGGCAAAGGTCTCCGCTTCAGGCGAGGCGATACACCATCGCACGAGCCGACGCGTTAAAGGATGATAGTGGGATCGGCAAGGGCGCCGGGGCGCGCCGCTGCCTGCTGTGTCTCACTCCCGGTCCTTGACCCACGCCAGTATGTGCTGTGCCACGCCCACCAGCTCACCATTCTGGTTGACGATTTTGATCTCGCTGCGCGAGCGCCGCTTCACTGGGTCGACCTCGGTGATGGTGTAGGTAAGGGTGACCGTATCGCCAAGGAACACCGGGCCCAGGAAGCGCACCTTGTCGTAGCCGAGCGACACCGCCGTTTCGTCGCCCGCGAGCCCGTTGCATTTGTCGATCATCATGGTCGAGCAGGTCGAGGCATAGCCGATCATCAGCGCGCCGTGAGCGATGCGCTTCCCGTACTTGGAGCGCTTCATATACTGCTCGTTGACGTGGTTTACGGCGAGGTCGCCGGTGATGCCGGCGAACAGGTAGACGTCGGATTCACCCACCGTCTTGGCGAACGAGACCGTATCGCCGGGCTTCACGTAGAAGTCGCTCATCGGCTGCATGCTCCCTTCCTGCTTGGGCCATAAGAATTCAGCTGCAAGGCGTGCCCATAGAGCCTCCGCAACGTCCACTCACAGCTAGTCAGCTCGCGCTGCAATCGCTTCGATCTCGACTACCACACCCGAGCGGGGAAACTTGTCGACGATCAGAAGTGTGGCCGGCGGATTGTGCTCACCCATGACCCGCACGCGGATGCGCAGATAGTCGTCCAAAATGGATTTGTTCGTGACGTAGACCGTGAATTTGACGACGTGCGCGAACGTCATATTGGACGCGGCGAGGATGATGCCGATGCGGTCGAAGATCACCTCGAGTTGTTCCGCAGCCTCTGCGGGTACCGTACCGTTGAGACGCGCGCCAACTTGTCCATTGCAGAACAGGATCCTCGCGTTCGCGGGAATTTCCACGGCATGCGCCGCATTGTTGGAATGCGCGCAGATCCGATCGTTGAGCGTATGGACGATGGCCACCTTCACATTCCTCTTCGGCGGATGATTGGCCTCTTCGGCGGATGATTGGGCCCATCAAGACCCGAGCTTGATCACCCGCGCATCGACCAGGGCCGCGATTTCGGCCGCATCGACACCGATCTCGGTTAGCACCTCCTCGGTTTGCGCGCCTAGCAGCTGCGGCGGCAGGGCCACCTCGGCGGCCTCGCCGTCGTACATGACCGGATGATTGACGACGGTGAGAGGTGCACCGGCTTTGCCGCCGCCCGCAACGGTCACCAGCGAGCGCATATGCTTGACCTGGGGGTCGTCGGCGATCTCCGCGTAGCCCTGCACCGGCGCATGCCAAATCTTGAGCGGCTCCATGCGCGAGCGCCATTCGGCGGTTGTCTTCGTCTTCAGCCGCTCGGCGATGAGGCCGGTGATCTGGTCCTGGCGCTTGAAGGTGTCCGTGTCGGTAAACGCGGCCAGCCGCGGCTCGTCCAGTACGTCCGCCAGCACTTTGAGCGACACCAGCGACAACGCCATGTGCCCGTCCTTGGTGGCGTAGACGCCGTAGGGCGCCGCGTAGTACCAGCCCGCGACGTTGCGGAACGCCTGCGTCACGCGCGGCTTGTCGGCCGCGTTGGCCCAGGCAACCAGCGACTCCGCCTGCAGGTCGAGCGCCGCCCCCATCAGGCTGACATGGACCCGGCAGCCCTGCCCGGTGCGCTGCTGGCGCACGACCGCCGCCAGAATGCCCATCGCAAACAGCGCCGCACCGTGGTGATCGATCACCGATGCGCCGGCCGGGCGCGGGCCCGTTGCAGCCTGGCCAGTGATGGCCATCATGCCGAACAGCGCCTGTGCCAGTAGGTCCTGGCCGGGCTTGTCGACGTAGGGGCCGTCAGGGCCGTAGCCGGAGGCCGAGGCGTAGACGAGCCTGGGCCGGCGCGCCTTCAGCGTCTCGTAGCCGAGCCCCAGCTTGTCCATCACGCCAGGGCGGAAATTCTCAGACACGACGTCGGCCGTATCGATCAGCCGCAGGGCTAAATCGCGCCCCTTCGGCGATTTCAGGTCGATTGCCACGCTGCGCTTGTTGCGGTTGGCACACAGGTGCAGGGCGCTTTGCCCGTCGTGCCAGATGTCGCCCCCGCTCCAGTGCCGCTGCCAGCCGCCCTCGGTGGTCTCGATCGAGATCACGTCGGCGCCGAGATCGCCCAGCGCCTGCACGCCCATCGGCCCGAGCAGGAAATGATTGAAGCTGACGACGCGGATCCCCTTCAGCAGGTCAAGCATGTTTGCGGCGTCCCCCCGGCTGGTGTGTGGTCGTTGGCCCCGGCATTCGCGACGCCGGCGGCATAGAGCTAATCCCGCCCGCTCCAATTGTTCAAGTCGCGGCGAGCGCCAAACGAAAAGGGCGGCCAGCGGCCGCCCTTCCCGAATATCTGCAAATCTGCCGGCTGATCAGACCGAGTAGTACATGTCGAACTCGACCGGATGCGGCGTCATCTCGAAGCGATGCACCTCTTCCATCTTGAGGCCGATGTAGGCGTCGATCATGTCGTCCGTCATCACGCCGCCCTTCTTGAGGAAGTCGCGGTCCTTGTCGAGGTTGTCGAGCGCCTCGCGCAGGCTGCCGCACACGGTCGGGATCTTGGACAGCTCATCCGGCGGCAGATCGTACAGGTTCTTGTCCATCGGCTCGCCGGGATGGATCTTATTGGTGATGCCGTCGAGGCCGGCCATCAACATGGCGGCGAAGCCAAGGTAGGGGTTGGCAGCGGGATCGGGGAAGCGGATCTCGATGCGCTTGGCCTTCGGGCTCGTCACGTGCGGGATGCGGCACGATGCGGAGCGGTTGCGCGCCGAGTAAGCGAGCAGCACGGGCGCCTCGTAGCCCGGCACCAGCCGCTTGTAGGAGTTGGTGGTCGGGTTGGTGAAGGCGTTGATGGTCTTGGCGTGCTTGAGAACACCGCCGATGTAGAACAAGCACGTCTCCGACAGGTCGGCGTACTTGTTGCCGGCGAACACCGGCTTGCCGCCCTTCCAGATCGACTGGTGGCAGTGCATGCCCGAGCCGTTGTCGCCATAGACCGGCTTCGGCATGAAGGTCGCCGACTTGCCGTAGGACTGCGCCACCTGGTGGATGCAGTACTTGTAGACTTGCAGGTGGTCGGCCATGCGCACGACCTCCTCGAACTTCAGGCCGAGTT
>DASTOW010000003.1:0-6466 GCA_035762425.1 Hyphomicrobiaceae bacterium
GACATGCCGATCAGGAAGCCGACCGGGATGGCGACGGCGACTGCGATCAGGTAGCCGGTCAGCACGCGCGCGATCGAGTAGGCGAGCTGGATGCCGATGCCCTTGTCGTTGGTGCCGCGGTCGTAGAAGGGGTCGCGCAGATGCTGCCAGATCTTGGCCGCGACCTCGGCCGGACCCGGCATTGCCGACTTGCCCTGCGTGGCGGTCGCGCCCATCAGCTTGGCGTATTCCGGGTCCATCTTGACCGCCGGTCCGGAGCCGGCGGTGGCGATGTGCCAGACGGCCAGGAACGCGCCGAGCAGCAGCAGCGACACCAGACCCGCGCGCAAAGTCAACCCGATCTGCATGACTCTCCGATGGTCAGTTTAGGCCGCGCGCTTGATGGCGAAGCTCCTAATGTAGTCCTCGGGTTTGGCGGGATCGAAGGTCTTGCCCATCACCACGAATGTCTTGGAAGTGGTGTCGGGCGGCGCCAACCCGACCTCCTTCATCAGCTTGGCCGTATCAGTCGCCAAGAACACCTGCTGAGCGACGCTCGCATAGTCGACCTCGCCCTTGATCTGACCCCAGCGCTTCATCTGCGTCATGATCCAAATGGCGAACGACTGCCAGGGGAAGGGATCGAAATCGATGCGGTCGGGCACGTTGCGCACGTTGCCGAGGCCATCGGCGAAGGTGCCGGTCAACACCTGCTCCACGACCGTGGTCGGCTGATTGAGGTAGTTGGCCGGCGCAATCGCCTCGGCGATCTGCTTGCGGTTCTCGGACTTGGTCGCGAACGCAGTGGCGTCGATGATGGCCTTCAGCAGGGCTGCGTAGGTGTTGGGCGTCTGCGTCACGAACTCCCTGGACGCCGCGAACGCGCAGCACGGGTGCCGGTCCCAGATCTCCTTTGACAACACGTGAATGAAGCCGACGCCGTCGTAGACGGCACGCTGGTTGACGGGATCGGGCGCCAGGAAGCCGTCGATGTTGTCGGCGCGCAGGTTGGCCACCATCTCGGGCGGCGGGATGGCGCGGATCTGGATGTCGGTGTCGGGATCGAGGCCGTGCTCTGCCACGTAGTAGCGCAGCAGGTAGTTGTGCATCGAGTAGTCGAACGGCACGGCGAACTTGAAGCCCTTCCAGTCCTTCGCATCGCGCTTGTCCTTGTGCTTGATGGCGAGCGTGATGGCCTGGCCGTTGATGTTCTCCACGGCCGGCATGGTGAAAGGCACGGAGCTGGAGCCGACGCCCAGCGTGATGGCGAGAGGCATGGGCGAGAGCATGTGCGCCGCGTCGTATTCCTTGTTGAGCGTCTTGTCGCGGATCACCGCCCAGCCGGCGGTCTTAACGACTTCGACGTTCAGCCCGTGCTTGCCGTAGTAGCCCATCGGATGCGCCATGATGATCGGCGTAGCGCAGGTGATGGGGATGAAGCCGACCTTGATGTCCTTCTTCTCAGGCGCACCGGCCTGGGCGAAGGCCTCCATCGCCCTGCCGAGCGGGAAGAACTGCGAGATCGCCGCCAGCGCCGTCGATGCCCCGACAGCGCGCAGGAAAGTTCGCCTCGTATGGTCGTCGGAGAACACGGCACGCACCACCGCGGATTCGACGACACGCGACAGGCGTGCATCCGACGATCCGGTGGTCGCGAGGTCGTGATCGGCCTGCGTCAGGTGCTGGCCGCAGTTGCAGCGGTTCGCGTGCAGGGGACGCTCGGCGTCGAGCGGGTTGTCAAAGCTCATGGGCGCACCCTCCTCGCGAACATGGTCGATCGCCGGAACGGACGCTCCGGCAAATCGACGGTCGATGCAGCAAACGGAGAGCAATCCGCGTGCCATTCCGGGGACGGCGAAAGCGGTTGCGAAACAGACCGGATTGGATGCGGGCGGGCCGTGCAATCGGGCAGCTGCTGATGCCGGAACGGGCAACCCGGTCAATTCGTGGGCAGATTGATCGGTGGTATCTGCGGATCAGCGACCGTGACGCTCGCGCGCGTAGGAGTCGACGAACGCCAGCAGGACGCGAGCGGCGACTTCTATATCTGCGGCCGTGGCATGCTCCGCCGGGTTATGACTGATGCCGCCCCTGCATCGCACGAACAGCATGGCCATGGGCAGGCGGTCGCGAAAGGCCATGGCATCGTGACCCGCGCCGCTCGGCAGCTGGCGCACCCGCAGGCCGCTGCCTTCGATGCCACTGGAGAGCAGCTGCATCAGATGTGCGTCGCACGGCGTGGCGGGCGCGTCGTGGGTGAGCGCCACCGCAACGCCGACGTTTCTTTGCGCGGCGATGCGCGCGAACGCGGTCTTGATATCGGCGACGGCCGATGCGCGTGCGGCATCAAGCGGTGAGCGCACGTCGAGGGAGAACTGCACTTTGCCGGCAATGGTGTTGCCCGCAGGGTTGGCCAGGCTCAATCGTCCCACCGTTGCGACAAGGTCTGGCTCGGCCTTGGCCCGCGCCTCCACCGCGAGCACCATCTGCGCTGCCGCCGCCAAGGCATCGCGTCGCCCGTGCATGGGCACGGTGCCCGCGTGGCCGGGCTCGCCGGCAACCTCAACGCTTGCGCGCGTCGCCCCGCTGATCGCGGTCACCACGCCGACGGGCAGGTCCTCCGCTTCGAGCACCGGCCCCTGCTCAATGTGCACCTCGACGTAGGCGAGCGCCGTTGCGGCGCTGCGCGCCTCGCTGGCGATGGCGGCGGGATCGCAGCCGAAGTCGGCGAGCGCCTGCCGGCGCGATACGCCATGTTCATCGCATTCCCCGAGGATCGCCGGGTCGAACGTCCCCGCCAGCGCCCGCGAGCCGCCAAGGGTCGATGCAAAGCGTACCCCTTCCTCATCGCCGAATGCGACCACCTCGATGGCAAACGGATGCAGCACCTGCCGTGCGGCGAGCTCGCCAACCACGGCAATGCCCGTCAGCACACCGAGGTTGCCGTCGAAGCGTCCAGCATCCCGCACCGTGTCGATATGTGAGCCGATCAGCAGCGCGGGCGCGTTCGCTGCCGATCCCTCCCTGCGCCCGACGACGTTGCCCGTGGCGTCGATGCGAACGCTCATGCCGGCTTCGCGCATCCAGCGCGCCACCAAGCCGGTCGCTTGCTTATGGGCGGGGCTCAGGTAGACGCGGGTAAGCCGATCGGGGTCATCGGAGATGCGGGCAAGCTCACCGATGCGGCTGTAGATCAGGTCGCCGAGCTTGGCCGCCATGGTTGCTGCCTACCGCGCCTCGGGACCAAGCAGATCGGCAAGGGCCAGGGCCACCACCTCGGTCGCGCGATACAGGTCCTCCAGCACCAGGCGCTCGTCGGCGCGATGGCCGTTGGCTTCCAGCAGCGTGCGTGGGCCGGCCCCGTAAAGAACGGTCGGGATGCCAGCGCACGAGTAGAGGCGCGCGTCGGTATAGATGGGCACGCCGTGCGGCTCGACGCTCCTTCCCATGATCTTGCTTGCATGCGCCTGGATCGCAGCCACCAGGCGATCCTGGCCAGCCACCGGCGTGAACGGCTGCGCAAGCAGGATGCGCCGCACGCTGCAGCCGATGCCCTGATGCGCCGCCGCCGCCGTCTCGATGCGGGCCCGCAGCTCACGCTCCACCGCCACTGGGTCTTCCTCGGGGATGACGCGGCGATCGAGCCGGAACAGCACGCGGTCGGGCACCACATTGGTGTTGATGCCACCCGAGATCAGACCGACGGTCAGCTGCGGCGAGCCGATGCCCGCGATCTTGGACGACGTCTGCGCCAGCTCGCGGCGCAGGCTGTAGAGCTCAGCCAGGACGGTGGTCGCAGCTTCCAGCGCGTCGGCACCCGAACTCGGAATCGCTGCATGCGCGGACCGTCCTGCGATTTCGACCTCCAGATGCAGGCAGCCGTTATGGGCGGTGACGATGCCGTAGGCGAAGCCCGCCGAGATCACGAAATCAGGCCTCGTGATGGCCTGCTCGATGAGATAGCCGGGACCGATCAGGCCGCCCGCCTCCTCGTCGAACGTGAAGTGAAGCTCGACCGTACCGGTCAGGGGCAGCCCGCTCTGCTGCAGGGCCAACAGCGCGTAGGTGTAGGTGGCGAAGTCGGATTTGGAGACGGCTACGCCGCGCCCGTACATGACGCCGTCCACGATCTGGGCGGCGTACGGAGGATGCGTCCAGCCCTCGCCCGGGGCCACCACATCGCCGTGGGCGTTCAGAGCCACCGTCGGCCCCGGCCCGAAGCGGTGACGCACGACCAGGTTGGTGGCGCTGATCATGCCGTTGGCCGCGACGCGGTCCGGCGCAATGGGATGGCGCTCGACCGCCAGGCCCAGACCCTCCAGGAGCTGCGCCGCGGCATCGGCGATCGGCTGGCAGTCACCTGGCGGATTGTCGGACGGCACGCCGACCAGTGCGGCCAGGAATTGCGTCTGCTCCGCGCGCCGCTGACGCAGGAACGCATGCATGCTGCGCCTGCCCTGCTCTGCCGCGTCTGCGCCCACCGTGCCCATGGCTGCTGGCCGACCTTCTATGTCCCCGACCAGCAAGGCTTACGCCAACTCGGGCCGGCACAGAAGCGACAACGCGAAGCGAGGATGGAGCAGGCTGGCAACGCCCGACGGCGCCTTCAATCGCAGCCGGCTCGAACAGTCTCGGCGGTGGGCCTGGGCGCCAGGCAGGCACTGTAGCGTCGCCGCGCCAGGCCCTGGTTGCGCCGGTCGCGCTCCGTTTCCGCGTCGCGCTGTGAAGCATGGGTCGACACGATGTTCCAAGCGTTGTTGGCAACATCGACCACCATCCACACGTTGGTTGGCACTTTCATCGCGGCCCCTTGTGCATGTGCGAAGCAAGGCCGCTAAAGCCGCTTTGTGGCGACATCTCGAACTCAGCCTTAGGCGTTGATCGGCGCGCCTGCGCGGGGGCCAGCACCAGCACGCGTTGGCGCTCTGGACAGGTAAAATATCGCAACTGTTGTTTACTGCGCCTTTTCTTCCGCTCGCGAATGTTGACCACGCGGACGGCATCTGTGATGGATCCTATAGTCCGAAGATTCACACGCTTGCCGTCTGGGAGCACAACAATGCACAGATTTGCGCTTGCCTGCCTGATCGCCTTCGGCGCGCTGACGCTCGACTCTGGACGCAGCCATGCGCAGAACCTCGAAGGTTCCTGGAGCGGCGGCGGTGCCGTGGCCATGGCCACCGGCGCCCGCGAGCACGCCCGTTGCCGCGCCCGCTACAGCCGCAGGTCAAACGAGGGCTATATCGTGAACGCGGTATGTGCCACGCCCTCCGTGCGGGCAGTGCAGACGGCGTCCCTGCACAAGATCGGCGAAAACAAGTTCCGCGGCACCTTCTACAATCGCGAGTACGGCATCTCGGGCACGATCTACGTGGTTGTGCGCGGCAACACGCAAAGCGTCAGGCTGACCAGCGAATCAGGCTGGGCGTCGCTGACGTTGAGCCGATAGCGCCTTGAATTTCCGTTGCTGCCTTGACAATGCTGTGGAGAATACCAACACTTGCTAGTGACGCTCGTCGTCCTGGTCAGTTGAGCAGGCTCTGGTTGAGAGCTCGACCGTGCACCGCTCCTGCCTGTGCTGCGACGGCGCGTCGCGCGGACCAACAACGAGTGGAGGACGCATGGTACCACCTCAGAGTCACTCGAGCCGGAGCCGAAGGGCGAAGGCACGGTTTGGTAGCGCAAACTGATCAGGCCAAACCGGACGCACCCAAAATCTGACAGTATCGAACGAGGTTTTAGCCTCGTAAACCAGCCCGGCGTTGCTGGGCACAATCGGAAGTGATGACGAGCCCCGCTTCGTGCACGCACGGCGGGGCTTTTCCGTTGCCGGGCCATCTCGCCCGCGGCTTGTAACTTTCTTAGGGCTTGGGGCGTTGTCCTGAGGCTGGGACAAGGAGGCTCGCATGTGGCGCAGAGCTCTGGCCGCGCTGGCGGCAATCAACTGTTGGGCCGGCTCGGCGGTGGCCGACTACGGCTACACCGACATCGGCGTGCTGACGTGCGCGTTGGGCGAACCGGGCCAGGCGGCGGCCACCGAGACGCCGACGGCCGAGCGCACCCGGGAGGCGCTTTGCACCTTCAGGGCGAGGAATGGCGAGGAGCAGACCTATGCCGGCAGCGCACAAGGCATCAGCATCTCGACCGATCATCGCGGCACGCTGATATGGGTGGTCAAGGCGGCGTCGGGCGTTGCCGAGCCGGGCTCCTTGCAGCAGGTGTTCGCAACCGACACCAAGAAGCCGGCCGATCAGAAATCACCGCTGATCGGCGAGCGCAATTCGGACGTGGTGCTGCACTCCATGCTGGACGAGTCCGAGGGAAGCGCGAGTTCGCCGGAAAAACCGACACCGACCGGGTTCGTGATCCTGAAGCTGGAGCTGACGCTGAAATCCGCGTCCGGCTGATGGCTAGCTAGCTCTCATCCAGGGCGAACGACCTGCGCAGAATGCGGTCGAACAGATAAGCCGGAACGAAGCTGCGCGTC
>DASTOW010000004.1:0-10888 GCA_035762425.1 Hyphomicrobiaceae bacterium
ACCATCCAGGGCATCGCCGTGGTCGCCGGGTTGCTGATCCTGGCGGCGGTGGTCGTCTCCGGTATGGGCGGCCTCGGCCAGGCGGTGGCACAGATCGAGCCCGCCCGCCTGACACCGATCGACCACGAGGAGAGTCTGCTCGCAACGCTCGAGCATCTGGCCATTCCCGTGTGCGGCACGATCGTGGCCGTGGAGCTGATCTCCCGCTTCCTGGGTGCCCGTACGGCACAGGTCGCGGCCTCGGGCACCATGCTGGGCGGAGCCATCTACCTCACGGTCGGCGCGATCCCGGTCCTGCTCGGGTTGCTCGGGCCGTCGCTGGGGCTCGAAGTTGCGGACACGGAGCAGTTCATTCCGAAGCTCGCCGAGCAGCATCTGGTCGGCCCGGTGTACATCGTATTCGTCGGCGCGATCGTGTCGGCGATCCTCTCTGCCGTGCACGCTGCGCTGCACGCGCCCGCTTCGCAGCTCTCCCACAACATCGTCGTGCGCGCGGTGCCGAGCTTGAGCGAGCGGGGCAAGCTGTGGTCGGTGCGCCTGACGGTGCTCGTACTCAGCGTGGTGGCATTTCTGATCGCCCTCGCCTCGGAGGGCATTCACGAACTGGTGGAGACGGCGTCCGCATTCGGCAGTGCCGGTGTGTTTGTCGCTACACTCTTTGCGCTTTTCACCCGTTTCGGCGGTCCAGCCAGCGCTTACGCTGCGATTCTTGCAGGAATGTTCGTCTGGGCAATTGGTAAATATGTGCTCGAGTTTTCGGTGCCATATCTACTGGGTTTATTGGCCGCGTTTCTTGGTTACGTCGCGTTAGCCTGGGTAAATACACAGGCTCCATTGAACGCTCGTCAGGCCGAGACAGGGTAAATTCTGCTGCCGCTGCGGCCATCTGTCTCGGCAGTGCAACATCGTGTGTCAAGACACCATTTTTGTCACAAGTTTTGGGCATCCGCCGCTACTTGTACGTGCGCCTTTTAACTATCGCTACAACCGATAGATGAACGGTTAAGGACATACAGAACAAAAAGCGTTGGCAGAGCGTTGTTCCGCAGCTAAAGCAAAACCGACAAAACTGCGGCCTGGGTGCGGTATTCCTATCAAGGGGTTGGGTTAACGTGTCACGTGCGCGTGTGAAGTGCTGTGCGTTCGTTGATTTCGACGGAACGATTGCACCGTGCGACGCGACCGACATGCTGTTCGAGCGTTTTGCCGATCCCTCTTGGCGCGAGGTCGAGGAGGAGTGGCAGGCCGGCGTGATCGGCTCGCGCGAGTGCATGACGCGTCAGGTCAGCCTGCTGCGGGCAACGCCGCAAGACCTCGTCGCGGCGGCGCTGGAGGTCGGCGTAGATCCCGGTTTCCCAACCTTTGTGCGCGAATGCGCGCGCAACGGCGTCGGCATGATGGTCGTGTCCGACGGCTTCGACTTCGTCATTGAAGCAGTTCTGCGCGATGCCGGCTTGAACGTGCCCTTTCACGCCAATCATCTCGAATCGACCGGCGGCGACCGTTGGCGCGTGACATTCCCGTCGGCGCGCAGCGACTGCCGGGCGCTGGCCGGCAATTGCAAGTGCTCGTTTACCGAGCCGCACTCTTCGTCGGTCAAGGTGGTGGTTGGCGACGGGCGGTCGGATTTCTGCATCGCCGGGCGCGCGGACCTGGTGTTTGCCAAGGGTAAGCTTCTTGACCTGTGCCGCGGCAACGGCACCACGCATGTCGCCTTCAACGATTTCTTCGAGGTAACCGCCAAGCTTGGCGCTTGGCTCAACAACTACGAAAGAGACCTCGCCACGGCCCTTCCGGCCGCTCGGCAAGCGAGCAGATGATCGAGAAAGATTCCACACACATGTCCTCAGTTGAACCCGACGGCGTCGCGGCAGCGACGACAGAAGATCGCGGCGTATACCACGATGGCGGCAAGACCGGTTTTTTGCTGATCCACGGCTTGAGCGGAACGCCGGTCGAGCTGCGCTATATTGCCAACGGCCTTGCTCGCGCAGGCCATACCGTCTATTGCCCGCAGCTGGCCGGACACTGCGGCACGCTCGATGAACTCACTGCCACCACGTGGCATGACTGGTACGACAGCGCCGAGGTGGCGCTGAAGCGCCTCTCGGAACGCTGCGATCAGGTGTTCGTGGGCGGATTGTCGATGGGCGCGATCCTGGCCTTGCGCCTCGCCGCTCAGCACCCCGACACCGTCAAAGGCACCATGCTGTACGCGCCGACCTTGTGGCTCGACGGCTGGGGCGTGCCCTGGTATGGCCGCCTGTTCCGCATCGTGCTGCAGAAGGTGGTGGCGAACCAGATCTGGTTCTCCGAACGCTCCCCCTACGGCATCAAGGACCAGCGCCTGCGGGCGATCATCGCCGAGGCGATCCACAGCGGCGATCCGTCGAAGGCGGGCTTCCTGAGTATTCCCGGCGGACCGATGTTCGAGCTGCGCAAGCTGGTGAAGACTGTGAAGGCCGACCTGGCCAGCATCACCCAGCCGGCGCTGATCCTGCACCCGCGCGAGGATGATCGCGCGAGCCTGCGCAACGCTCACCATCTCGAGTGGAACCTGGGCGGCCGGGTTGAAACGGTGGTCCTCGAGGACAGCTATCACGTCATCACTCTCGACCGGCAGCGCGACGTGGTGCTGGAGAAGACCATAAGCTTTGCCGAAGCGCTGGCCGGTCGGTCCGTTGGGGAGCCAGAGGAGCGGAGCGTGCGGCCGATCGCGGCCGCCTGAAGGTTGCTCGGTCATCTGTTGTTGACGACGTTTATTTGCCGCATGCATCCGGCCGTAGCTGGTTATGGCCAATTGAAAATGGACCCGCGGGTGCTGCCCGGCGTTACCAGGGTGGCAGGGTGGAGAAGTCATCAAGCAGGGATGATGGGCTAGGATGATGAGTACAGCTCGCGTACGCCGCGACAGTGCGAGCGCGTTGACGGAGGAAGAGGAGCTGTTGGCCCTCGAAACTCTGTACTGCTCCCACGGCGACACCGTTCACTACACCGAGCCTGCCAAGATCTTCGATCGCTGCGAAGGCTCCTACATCTTCGACATGCAGGGCCGTCCGTACCTGGACCTGCAGATGTGGTACTCGGCGGTCAATTTCGGCTACGCCAATCCGCGCCTCAACGATGCAGTGCGGCGCCAGCTGGATCGTTTGCCGCAGGTGGCGAGCCAGTATCTGCATCGCGAGAAGATCGAGCTTGCCGCGCATATTGCGCGCGATGCGGCGCGCAAGTTCGCCACCAAGGGCCGCGTCCACTTCAACGTTGGCGGCAGCCAGGCGGTCGAGGACAGCCTGAAGCTCGTGCGCAACTTCAAGAAGGGCAAGAGCCTAATGTTTGCGTTCGAGGGCGGCTATCACGGCCGCACGCTCGGCGCCTCGGCAATCACCTCGTCCTACCGCTATCGCCGCCGCTACGGCCACTTTGGCGACCGCGCCCACTTCGTGCCGTTCCCCTACCACTTCCGCGGCCCCAAAGGCATGAGCAAGGAAGAGTATGGCCAGCACTGCGTGCAGCAGTTCGAGCGGCTGTTTGAGAGCGAGTACAACGGCGTTTGGGATCCGAAAGCCGGCGAGGCCGAGTACGCCGCCTTCTACGTCGAGCCGATCCAGGGCACCGGCGGATACGTAATTCCACCGAAGAATTACTTCGTTGAGCTGAAGCGCGTGCTCGACAAGTACGGCATCCTGCTGGTGGTCGACGAAATCCAGATGGGCTTCTATCGCACCGGCAAGCTGTGGTCGATCGAGCACTTCGGCGTGAAGCCCGATGCTATCGTGTTCGGCAAGGCGATCACCAACGGCCTCAATCCGCTGGCTGGTGTGTGGGCGCGCGAGGAGCTGATCAACCCGGAGATCTTCCCTCCCGGCTCCACCCACTCCACGTTCAATGCCAATCCGATGGGCACCGCCGTCGCACTCGAGGCCATGCAGATGATGGCCGAGACCGACTATGAGCGGATGGTGATGGAGAAGGGCGCCTACCTGCTCGAGGGTCTGCAGGACCTCAAGCGCCGCCACAAGGTTATCGGAGATGTCGATGGCTTGGGCTTGGCCCTGCGCATGGAGATCTGCGAGCCGCACGACAGCTATACGCCGGCGAAGGCGATCGTGGATCGCATGGTCGATGAAGCGCTCAAGGGCGACCTCACCGTCAACGGCAAGACCTACGGCCTCGTTCTCGATATCGGCGGCTATCACAAGAACGTGGTGACGTTGGCCCCAAGTTTGCACATCAGCTGGGACGAGATGGACCTGGCCCTCAAGCTGCTGGACCAGGTTCTGCGTCGTGTCACGAAAAGCTGATTGCCGCGCGGCCCCAGGAACCATGCCGCGGGGACGTGGGTTGTTCGACCAACGCTCACTCCACGGCCGGCCGGTCGAGGGTCTTCACAGGGTGCGACGATTGTTGCGTTGGTGCCATGCGCGCCGAGCGTGTATGGCCGCGGCGGGATTAGGGGTCGTACGCCACGCGCGTACGTGATGAGATGAACGCTCAGGATAAAGAGTTGCTTACCGATCGCAGCGTGTACCTCGCCGGTGGCCGCGTCGGCGTGCTGCTGATCCACGGTCTGGGTGGCACGCCCACCGAGTTGCGTTTCGTGGCGCATTTTCTCGCCCGGGCAGGCCATACGGTCTCCTGCATCCAGCTGGCAGGTCATTGCGGGACGCCTGAGGAGTTGCGCCGTTCGACCTGGCAGCAGTGGTACGCGAGCGTGGAGGAAGGCCACGACCACTTGCGCGAACATTGTGACGTCATCGTCGCCGGCGGCTTGTCGATGGGCGGCATCCTGGCGCTGCGTCTGGCCCAGCGACGGCCGGAGGGCGTGCAAGGCTTGCTGCTATTCGCGCCGACCCTGAAGCTCGACGGCTGGTCGATGCCCTGGTACTCGCGCGCGCTGCCGTATGTTCGCCCTTGGCCGGTCAAGCTCGAATTCGATCTTCCCGAGCACGAGCCTTATGGCTTGAAGGATGAGCGCGTGCGCGCGCTTGTGGTGTCGACCATGCTAGGCGGCGACTCGGGCCAGGCCGGTGTGTTCAGCACGCCGATGCGTTCGTTCGCGCACTTCAATCAGCTGGTCGCGGTCGTGAAGCCGGACCTCGACAAGGTGCGCCAGCCCGCACTCATCATTCATCCGCGCGATGACGATATGGCGAGCCTGAAGAATGCCCAGTATTTGCAGGCGAACCTTGGCGGTCTCGTCGACACCGTTGTGCTCGACGACAGCTATCACATGGTGACGCTGGATCAGCAGCGCCACGTCGTGGCGGAGCGCAGCACCGAGTTTGTCGCACGCATCGAATCTGCCGCGAAAAGTGCAGCCGAAGCGCGCAGCGTGAAGGGCGCCCTGGCGGATTGAAGACGAGGTCGATGAATTGGAGCTCAGGAGGCGCGGGACGCGTTGCAACCGGTGAACGGCTCGGGTGCGCGCTTCCACATGTGCGTCTCGCTCAAGAACCTGACGCCCATGTATCCCATCACCTGCAACCGGTCGCGCCCCTTCATCTGGATCTCGACGTTGAACGTATCGTCCTTGTCCGGATCGTAAATCCAGCCGTCCTGCCAGACGCCGTTGGAGCCTTGTTTCAGGTTGCCGATGATCTGCAGGCCGCACAGCGGACGCCCCTTCCTGTCCGTGGCGGGAGCGCCTTTGGCATCGGTGGCCTCCTTAAGCCAGGCAATACGGCCGCAGAGCAGATTGCCGCAGGTGTGAATTTCTACCGCACCCCTGCCGGTGTGATCGATCCAAACTCCAGTAATAGGCGGGCCAGGTTGGGTCTGCGCATTGGCCGCAGGCAGCGTTGCTACAACCGCCAGCATGAGCGCGCCGGCAGTGGCGCGCACCACTTTGGCGAGGCCAGAAATTCCACTGCAAAGCATGGACTTACGCTCCGATCGCGACGTGATTACCCAGTTCTTGAGGCGACATGCAACCCTGATGCGGAGAAAATGCGGCAAGTCGTGACACATAAGCGCCATTCCCTGCGCGTTTATGCCGACCGAGAAACAAGCAGGCCCCCGAGCCAAAATCAGTGCTTTACCGTTTCCGGCTCAAGTCGCAAGCGCGGCAATGAGTTCCTATATATTCACGGTTATTTTCCCATATCGGGTCCAAGGGTAGACGCCGTGGGAGCGGCGAAGGCCGGCAATTGGGTGCGCGGACGCGCTGATTGGCGCTTCGCGATTATCTCACAACAGTCCGCGGCAGGTGCCGTGGCGAGACGGAGCAGGTTCCTGGCCACGCGATGACGGTAACACTGGCATTTCGCAACCTATTCCATGACCGGGTGCGGTTGGCGGTCACGCTGATCGGCATCTTGTTTTCCATTGTGCTGGTTGCCGTGCAGCTCGGACTCTATCTCGGCGCGCGCACCATGATCATTTCCATGATCGATCGCTCCGATGGCGATCTATGGATCATGGCCTACGGCACCAAGAACTTCGAAGAGGCGCAGCCGATCAGCACACGTGAGCGCTTCACCGCTCTTGCCACGCCTGGTGTTCTCAGCGCTTCACCGCTCGTCACCTCCTTCACGGACTGGCGCAAGCCGGGCGGCGGCACGACGCTGGTGGTGGTGGTCGGCACCGACTACGAGGACGGCGCACTGGCACCGTGGAATGTTGTGGCGGGCGATGTGACGGGCCTCGGCGCGCGCGATGCCGTGATGGTCGACAAGACATATTTGGCGGAGCTGGGCCTCAACGGCGTCGGCGACACGGCCCAGATCGGCGGCTCGCGCGTGCGCGTGACGGGGCTTACGGAAGGCATCCGTTCGTTCACGGTCACACCGTTCGTCTTTACAACACTAAATCGTGCGCGCTCGCTGCTCAATATGCCGGCCGACAATCTCACCTATGTGCTGGTCAAGTTGCAGCCGGGCTACGAGGCCGAAGCGGTGCGCGATGCGCTGCGCGCCAAATTGCCGGACAGCGAGGTGCTGACCAAGGCCGAGTTCCGCACGCGCAGCCTCAATCACTGGCTGTTTGCGACCGGTGCCGGCGTGGCGCTGATCGGCGGCGCCGTGCTCGGTCTTGTGGTCGGCACCGTGATCGTTGCGCAGACGCTCTACTCGAGCACCAAGGATCACCTCAACGAGTTCGCCACCCTGCGCGCACTCGGCTCATCGTCGGGATACATTCACAGGGTGATCCTGGCGCAGGCTGGCTTGAGCGCCTTGCTCGGTTACGCGCTCGGCATGTCGATTGCGCTGACCATTGTCTATCTCAGTCACAACACCGCCTTGCCCATCATGATGACGCCGGGACTGGCAGGCCTGCTGCTCGCACTGACCTTCGGCATGTGCGCGATCTCGGCGGTGTCTGCCATCAGCAAAGTCATGCGCATCGATCCCGCCATGGTGTTCAACCGATGACCGACGCAGACGCCCCGAGCGTGCTGGAAGCGCGCGATATCGCCAAGGAGCTGGGCCAGGGCGCAGGCCGCGTGCGCGCCCTGAAGGGCGTCAGTCTGACGCTCAACCCTGGCGAGCTCACTTTGCTGATGGGTCCCTCCGGCAGCGGCAAGACCACTCTGCTGTCGATCCTCGGCTGCATCCTCACTCCGACCGAGGGTTCGCTCAGCATCGCCGGCCAGTCGACCGACGGCCTGGGACCCGAGGGTCTGGCGGCGCTGCGTCGCCGCAGCATTGGTTTCATCTTCCAGTCCTACAATCTGTTCCCGACGCTGACCGCCGAGGAGAACGTGCGCCTTGCACTCGATGTTCGCGGCGAGCGCGGCTCGGAGGCAATCGTGCGTGCCCAGAGGGCGCTGCATCAGGTCGGCCTCAGGCACAAGCTCAAGTCCTACCCGGCAAACCTGAGCGGCGGCGAGCAGCAGCGCGTCGCCGTCGCGCGGGCATTGGCGGGCTCGCCCGCCGTCATGCTGGCCGACGAGCCGACGGCCGCGCTCGACAGCGAGAACGGCATCGCCGTCATGCAGCTGCTGTCCGAGATCGCCCGTGACAAGAGCCGGGCGGTGCTGGCGGTCACCCACGATCCCCGCACCATACCTTTCGCCAACCGCATCCTGCGTATCGAGGACGGCCTGATTGTCGGCGAGGAGCGCCGCGCCGAGGGGGTCGAGACGGTTCATGAGCTAGCGCGCAACAGAAAGCGGAAAGCCAATGCTTAAGGCTGATTCAACGCTCAACGTCCTGATCGTCGCCGCCGTTCTGGCGCTCGGCGTCGGCTACTACGTGCCAAAGACGCTGAGCTCGCGTCATGCGGAGGTCCAGAAGGCCCCCATTACGACGACGGGTAGCACGACGACAACGGCCAGCACATCGACCTCCACGTCCACACCCTCGAGTGTGTCAACCGGCAACAGCTCTGCTGCGCCCAAGACGGCCGCCAAATCCGGTTGGGCCGCCTCGGCGCCGGGACGCGTCGAGCCATCGGGTGGTGAGGTACGAATCGGGGCACAGGCGGCCGGCCGCATCACCGAGGTGCTGGTGGCGCTCAATGACAAGGTCGACGCGGGCGAGATGCTGGTGCGTCTCGATGACGGCGACCTGATCGCGCGTGTGCATGCCGCGACCGCCGAGCTGGCCATCCGCCGCAAGGACCGCGACGGCAACGAGAGCACCGGCCGCTTGGCCCAGGATCGCCGCACGGCCGAGGACAATGTGGCCAGCGCCGAGCGCCAGCTCGTCATCAGCCGCGAGGAGTACGATCGCCAGGCCAAGGCGCGCCGCACCGGCGGCGCCACCCCGGCTGATTTCGACAAGGCGCGCGACGCTGTCGTCAAGGCCCAAGAGCGGCTGGATTCCTCCAGGCTTGCCCTGCGCAAGGCCCTGTCCGTCGACAATCTGCCCGCACCGACACGGCAGGAGGCGGCGGTCACGGCGGCCCGCGCAGAGCTGTCTCTGGCTGAGGCCGCTCTGGAGCGCACCCGCATCCGCGCGCCGTTCGCCGGCACTGCGCTGCAGATCAGTGCCAAGGTTGGCGAGATGGCGACCCCGTCGCCTGAGAACGTCCTGCTGACGCTGGGCAATACTGCAACCATGCAGGTCAAGGCAGAGCTGGAAGAGCGCGACGTTGGTAAGGTGCGCGTCGGGCAGTTGGCGGTGATCCGCTCCGATGCGTTCCCGGGCCAGGACTTCGAGGGCAAGGTGTCGTCGATGGCGCAGGCGCTCGGACCGACCCGGCTCGGCCAGCGCGGTCCGCGCAAGCCGACCGACGTGGACGTGCTCGAGATCGTCGTCGACCTGAACGGCCAGACGCCCCTCCTGCCCGGCATGCGCGTCGACGTCTTCCTGAAGCCCGAGAGCGCCGCGGCCTCTTCGCTGACCAAGACGAACTAGCCTTGCACGGTCATGGTCGCCCTGCCCGCGGGCCAGTCCCGAGGGTGGAGGCCATCCATGCATGGCTGACCGCGCCGTTCGTTGCGGAGCTGGACCCTGGCGACACGCGCGGCTGCCACTGGCAACGCCAGACACCCCCTAGCTGCCGGTCGGCCCGAACCTCTCGGTCTTGATCAGGTCCGGCTGGTGGCCGAGTTCGAGCAGCGAACGGGCGGCCTGCTCCACCAGCGGTGTCGGACCGCAGATGAATATGCGCGGCCGTTCTGCCGCCACCAAGCCCGCACTGGCCAGCATGGCGTGATCGATGCGGCGCGTCTCTCCGCGCCAGCCCTCGGGGTGGCCACGCGTCAGCGTGTGCACCACTCGCAGACCGTCGGCCTTCGCCGCCAGGCCATCCAGCTCCTCGCGATAGATGATGTCCTCATAGGTGCGTGACGAGTAGAGCAGCACCGCGGGCACGTCGATGTTTGCGAGCGCCCGATGCCGTAACATGGCCATCAGCGGCGCGATGCCCGATCCACCCGCCACCAGCAGCAGCGGTCCGCCCGCTGCCGCCGTCCACACGAAGTAGCCGCCGATCGGCCCGCGCAGCTCGAAGTGGTCACCGACCTGCACATCATTCGTCAGGTAGGGCGAGACCTCGCCCTCCTCGATGCGATCGACGGTCAGCATTACGTGCCGATCCTCGGGTGCCGATGCGATCGAGTAGCTGCGCTGCGCCTGATAGCCATCCTCGGCCGTCAGCCGCACATCGACATGCTGGCCGGCGCGATGTCCCGACCAACCGGGGATGTTCAGCACGAGGCTCTTGGCGCGCGGCGTCTCTTCGATCAGCGCGATCACCTCGGCGGTCAGCCAGCGCAGGCGTCCCGATCCCCCGGCGACGCCCTCAGTCTCCGGCATAGCGCTGCTCTCGCCACGGATCGCCGTACATGTGATAGCCAAGCGATTCCCAGAAGCCTGGCTCGTCAGCCTCCGTGAAACGCAGCCGCCGCACCCACTTGGCGCTCTTCCAGAAATATAGGTGCGGCACGAGCAGACGCGCCGGGCCGCCGTGCTCGGGCGTCAGCGGCTGGCCCTCATAGTGCGTCGCCACCATGGCCTTGCCATTGATCAGGTCCTCGACCGGCACATTGGTGGCGTAGCCGCCGTCGCAGTGGATCATGACATAGGCGGTCGGCGGCGCGTCGAGGCCTGCAGCCTTAAGCAACGCATCGATGGTCACGCCCCGCCAACGCGTGTCGAGCTTCGACCACGTGGTGACGCAGTGGATATCGACGGTCACCTCTGTCTGCGCAAGCGCGCCGAACTCTTCGCGGCTCCATTTGCCGAGCAGCGAGCCCCCTTTGTGCAGCGCCAAACTCCAACTGTGGAGTTGCGGCCGCGGCGTCGGGCCCGCCGACAGCACCGGGAAGTCGGATGTGAGGTGCTGGCCTGGCGGCACGCGCCCTGACGGCACATCCTGCCGCTTGCGGCCTTTGAAACCGCGCGAAATCGGAGGCTCGCTCATGACGCTCCTCAAGTTACGGATCTGTCGACAGATCCGTAACCCAATGTCGCATGATAATGCTGTGCTGCATATGCGCTCG
>DASTOW010000005.1:0-10513 GCA_035762425.1 Hyphomicrobiaceae bacterium
AATCTGCGCGGTCGACTAGACCGAGTAGTACATGTCGAACTCGACGGGGTGCGGCGTCATCTCGGTACGATGCACCTCCTCCATCTTCAGGCCGATGTAGGCGTCGATCATGTCGTCCGTCATGACGCCGCCCTTCTTGAGGAAGTCGCGGTCCTTGTCGAGGTTCTCGAGCGCCTCGCGCAGGCTGCCGCACACCGTCGGAATCTTCGACAGCTCGTCCGGCGGCAGGTCGTACAGGTTCTTGTCCATCGGCTCGCCGGGGTGGATCTTGTTGGTGATGCCGTCGAGACCGGCCATCAGCATGGCGGCGAAGCCGAGATAGGGGTTGGCAGCGGGATCGGGGAAGCGGATCTCAATGCGCTTGGCCTTCGGGCTCGTCACGTGCGGGATGCGGCACGAAGCGGAGCGGTTGCGGGCCGAGTAGGCGAGCAGCACGGGCGCCTCGTAGCCCGGCACCAGCCGCGTGTAGGAGTTGGTGGTCGGGTTGGTGAAGGCGTTGATGGTTTTTGCGTGCTTCAGGACGCCGCCGATGTAGAACAGGCAGGTCTCCGACAGGTCGGCGTACTTGTTGCCAGCGAACACCGGGGTCGAGCCCTTCCAGATCGACTGGTGGCAGTGCATGCCCGAGCCGTTGTCGCCGAAGATCGGCTTGGGCATGAAGCAGGCCGTCTTGCCGTAGGCCTGCGACACCTGGTGGATCACATACTTGTAGATCTGCATATGGTCGGCCAGCGTGACCATCGGTCCGAACTTAATGCCGAGCTCATGCTGGGCGGAGGCCACCTCATGGTGATGCTTCTCGACCGTCACGCCCATCTCGGCCATCACCGACAGCATCTCGGAGCGGATATCCTGCGCGCTGTCGACCGGCGGCACCGGGAAGTAGCCGCCCTTGGTGCGCGGACGGTGGGCGAGGTTGCCCATCTCGTAGTCGGTGCCCGAGTTGGACGGCAGCTCGGCACTATCGAGCTTGAAGCCGCAGTTGTAGGGATCGACGTTGAACTTGACGTCGTCGAAGATGAAGAATTCGGCCTCGGGTCCGAACACCACAGTGTCGCCGACGCCGGTCTGCTTCATGTAGGCCTCGGCGCGCTTGGCGATGGAGCGCGGATCGCGCTCGTACATCTCGCCGGTGGACGGCTCGAGCACGTCGCAGAACACAGCCATGGTGGTCTGCGCGAAAAACGGATCGATGTGGGCGCTGCCGGGATCTGGCATGAGCGTCATGTCGGAGGCCTCGATGCCCTTCCAGCCGGCAATCGAGGAACCATCGAAGGCGTAGCCGTCGGCGAACATGCCTTCGTCGACGCACGACCCGTCGGCCGTGACGTGCTGCATCTTGCCCTTGGTATCGGTGAACCGCAGGTCCAGGAACTTGACGTCCTTGTCCTTCATCATCCGCAGTACGTCGGCTACGGTCTTCGGTCTGTCTGCCATTGAACTCCCCTGTCCTCACTCATTGGAACTGAGTTGCAGAATGCCGGTCATGCCGGCGCTTCTTGGCAAGAAGCCCGGCGGGATCAGCGTTGCTCGTGTGTGTGTCAGATCGCGTCGGTACCTGTTTCCCCCGTGCGAATGCGGATGGCCTCTTCAATCGTCGAGATGAAAATCTTGCCGTCGCCTATGCGACCGGTTTTGGCCGCCTTCTGGATGGCCTCCAGCGCCTTGCCGAGCGCTTCGTCGGCCAGCACGACCTCTATCTTCACCTTGGGCAGGAAGTCCACCACGTATTCGGCACCGCGGTACAGCTCGGTGTGACCCTTCTGGCGCCCGAAGCCCTTTGCCTCGATCACCGTTATTCCCTGCAGGCCGATCTCTTGCAGCGCCTCTTTCACCTCGTCGAGTTTGAAGGGCTTGATAATGGCTTCGATTTTCTTCATGCCGGTGCCTTCACCTCCCGCAGGTCCTGTGGAGCATCATTTGGGTCGAGCCGCGCAAGGGTTAAGCACGCCTTGTGCCAAGCCTTAGGGCCTCCAGAATCCCCCAGCAACCAGGGAATTCTGCGCATCAACAGGGCAACCTAGCGTCCCGGCCAAGCATTAGACAGCTTAATAATTAGGCAGTTGCATAACAAATAATCTCTGGTGTGTTTCGCGCACTGCGGCAACGGATTAACCCGAGCATTGGCGCGCCAAGAGATGCGAGGCATCATGCACACCTCCAGCATGATCGCGCAGGAGGGGGTCTTGCCGGGCCACGAGCTGCTTACCGCCGCACAAATGGGCCAGGCCGACGCGCTGGCCATCGCCGCCGGCGTGCCCGCTCTTACGTTGATGGAGAACGCGGGCGCAGCCGTCGCCGAGGCAGCCGACCGCATGGCCGCCGGCGCCGGCTTGGCCGTGGCGGTGATGTGCGGACCTGGCAACAACGGCGGCGATGGCTTCGTTGCCGCAAGGCTGCTGCGCGAACGCGGCCATCGCCTGCGCCTTGGCCTCCTCGGGGCAGGCGCCAATCTCAAGGGTGATGCGGCCGCCATGGCCGCCCGCTGGGGTGACGCTGTCGAACCCCTGTCCTCGGCCATGCTGGCCGGCGCTGACCTGATTATCGATGCACTGTTCGGCGCAGGACTGGCGCGGCCGCTCGAAGGCCTCGCCGCCGAGGTGGTCGCCGCCGCCAACGCCTCGGGCCAGCCGATCCTGGCCGTCGATGTACCGAGCGGCCTCGACGGCTCGACCGGGCGCGCCGACGGTGTGGTCATTCAGGCGGTGGAAACTGTCACCTTCTTCCGTCTCAAGCCGGGCCACCTACTGCTGCCCGGTCGCACGCTGTGCGGCAGCGTGCATCTGGCCGACATCGGCATCCCTGCTGCCGTGCTCGATCGCATCGGTGCGCGCACGACGGCCAATCGGCCGTCGCTGTGGCGCTCGGTCTATCCATGGCCTCGCCGTGACGGCCACAAGTACACGCGCGGTCATGCCATCGTCATGTCTGGGCCGCCCGAAAGCACGGGCGCCGCCCGCATGGGTGCGCGCGCCGCACTGCGCGTGGGCGCCGGCTTGGTGACGATTGCCGGCTCGCCTGCCGCCACCGCCATCAACGCCACGCACGAGACGGCCGTCATGGTGCGCGCGATGGCCAACGACGGGGCGATTGCCGAATTGCTTGCCGACACGCGCCACAACGCGGTGCTGATCGGCCCCGCTGCCGGCGTTGGTCGCAATACGGCAGCAACCGTCACCACCATCCTCGCCTCGCCCGCCGGCGTAGTGCTCGATGCCGACGCTCTCACATCGTTTGCGCTCGCCGAGGCGGAAGCGCCAGTGCGCGCGACGGGCTTTGGCTTCGTGCTGCGCGGCGCCGAACCGCAACCGGACGGCGCCCGCTTATTCGCGGCGATCCGCGCGCGGCCTGCGCCCGTCGTCCTCACGCCCCACGCCGGTGAGTTCAAGCGGCTGTTTGGTGAACTGGCCGGCTCCAAGCTCGAGATGGCCCGCCGCGCTGCCGAGATCAGCGGCGCGGTCGTTATCCTGAAGGGCCCCGACACCGTCATCGCCACCCCCGACGGGCGCGCCGCCATCAACGACAACGCGCCGCCGTGGCTCGCCACCGCCGGCGCCGGCGACGTGCTGGCCGGCCTCCTCACCGGCCTCATGGCGCAGGGCATGCCGGCCTTCGAGGCCGCCTGCGCTGCGGTTTGGCTGCATGGTGAATGCGCGAACCTGTTCGGTCTGGGCCTGATCGCCGAGGATCTCCCCGAAACCCTGCCGCAGGTGCTGACGGCGCTCCGCGCCAGTAGCTGATGCCGCCGTCCCGTGCTTGCGACCCGCGGCACGACATCGCACAGCGTATGGACCCGACCAAAGGCCCATTGCAGTTGATAATCGTTTGCAGAAGAATGCGTGCCGATCGATTGCGACGCAGATGACCGGGCGATGACAGCAAAAGTGCACCGTGGCGGCACAGCAAAAAGGGCGAGCCCGCAGACAATGCCGAGGAAAGCCACCAGTCCAGCCGAGTTCGACCAGATCGACCGCGTCCGCATGCTGCTGCGCAGCTTTCGCCTGCATCCTTCGCCAGACCTGCGTGTCACCACAGCCGGCCGCAAGACCTACGTCGGCCGACTGGTGCGCGATCACGTCGGCAGCAACGCGCGCAAGGGCGGCAGCTTGGCCTACTACGGGTCGGTCGTTCTGCTAACCGACCAAGGCGAAGTAGAGATCGACTACCTTGACATCGTGCTGATCGAGCCGAAAGGCCCCTTAGCCCCCAGCAGCCCGACGACTGGTCCTGTCGCGCCTTGCGGATCGCAGGACGGCTCTGGCATGCTCACCGCCTAGTTGATCGTCGTCAGCAGAACCTACTTGGGGTCATCCTCGGGCTTGTCCCGAGCATGCATGGGCCGGCAATCTGCGGACCCAGCAGATGGCTGGATGGCCGGGCCAAGCCCGACCAAGACAAAGTCGCAAGGGCTCTGCTGCCGCCTGGGGGAGAACATCCATTGCAAGAGAGCGGCACGGCACAACAGGCTGCGGGCCGGCCCAAAGCAGGCCCGGCCGTTGAGCTGCAGGGCGTATCGATCGATTTTCCTGTCCCGGGCGGCCGCTATGTCGCCGTCGACAAGACCGATCTCGCCGTCGCCGCTCATGAGTTCGTCGCCATCGTCGGCCCGACCGGGTGCGGCAAGTCCACCCTGCTCAACGCCGCAGCCGGCCTGCTCACGCCTGGCACCGGCAAGGTGCTGGTGTTGGGCCAGCCGCTCTCCGGCCTCAACAGGGCAGCAGGCTACCTGTTCCAGCAGGACGCGGTCATGCCCTGGAAGACGGCGCTCGACAACGTCGCCATCGGCCTTGAGGTGGCCGGCACCGTCCGGGCCGATGCCCTGCAGCGCGCTCGCTCCTGGCTGAAGCGTGTGGGGCTTGCGGCCTTCGCCGACCGCTATCCGCATCAGCTCTCGGGCGGCCAGAGAAAGCGCGTCGGCCTCGCCCAGGTGCTGATCCGCGATCCCAAGATACTGTTGATGGACGAGCCGTTCGGCCCACTCGATGCCCAGACGCGGCAGATCATGGGCAACCTGCTGCTCGAACTGTGGGCCAGCGACCGCAAAGCTGTGCTGTTCGTCACGCACGACCTCGAGGAGGCGATCGCGCTCGCCGATCGGGTCGTGATCATGTCGGCTGGCCCGCAGGCGCGCATCATCGGCGACCACGCCATCGACCTCGGTCGGCCGCGCGATGCCGCCGAAGTGCGTCTGCAGCCGCGCTTCCACGAGCTGCACAAGGCCATCTGGAGCCAGCTGCGTACCGAGGTCATGAAGGCGTACGGCGGTGAGGCGGCTTGACCCCGCACCGTGATCGCTAAGCCCACACCGCGCGAGCCCTGCGACTGCCGGTTGACCCACGGACTTTGCTCTCGCATTGTGCCGATCCACAATGAGGGATGGCATCCGCGCGGGCCCGAAGGCGGAGCGGCCTCCGGGAGGACTTGCATGATGACGGGTGTGGCCGCATGACCCCGCGCGGCCCCGAACTGCTGGTTTGGCAGGCGCTGGTTGCGGTGATCACCATCGCCGTCTGGCACATCGGCTCGAGCGTGCCGTTGGGCGGCGTCTACCTGCTGCCCAAGTTCTTCTTCTCCACGCCGGCCGACGTGGCGCAGCGCATCTGGAAGCTGTTCGCGGACGGCACCTACAAGATCGCCAACTGCCCGGAGCGGCTGGATTTCACACGGCTGCTCAGCATATCCGACCCCTGCTTCGGCAAGACCGTGTGGCAGCATCTGACGTTCACACTGACCGAAGGCGTACTGGCCTTCGCGATCGGCGCCGCCGCCGGCGTCGTGCTCGGCTTCTGGCTGGCGCGCCGACCGTTCCTGTCAGCCGTGTTCGATCCCTACATCAAGATGCTCAACGCCTTGCCTCGGGTGGTGTTGGCGCCGATCTTCATGCTGTGGCTCGGTCTCGGCATCTGGTCCAAGGTGGCGCTGGGTGTGACACTGGTGTTCTTCATCGTCTTCTTCAACGTTTATCAGGGCGTCAAGGAAGTGAGCCCGACCGTGCTCGCCAACGCGCGCATGCTTGGCATGAGCGAGCGCCAGTTGTTCGCCCACGTCTACTGGCCATCGGCGATGTCGTGGATGTTCTCCTCGCTGCACACCTCGGTGGGCTTTGCCATCATCGGCGCGGTGGTGGGCGAGTACCTCGGCGCGGCGGCCGGCCTCGGCTATATGATCCAGCAGGCGGAAGGCACTTTCGACACCACCGGCGTATTCGCCGGCATGGTCATTCTGGCGGCCTTCGTCCTAGTGATCGACTGGTGCGTTACCCTGATGGAAAATCGGCTGCTGGTCTGGCGACCCGCTGCGGCTGTCGGCCGCGAATGACAGAAAGGTATAGGGAGTGAGGCGAATGGGTATGACACGAATGCTGACCGTAGGCCTTGCGCTGGCGCTCAGCGCGGCTCCGATGCACGCCTGGGCGCAGGCGCCCGAGAAGAAAGACGTCAAGCTCGGCGTCGGCGGCGCTACCTCGCTTTACTACCTGCCGCTGGCGCTGACCGAGAAGCTCGGCTTCTTCAAGGAACAGGGCCTCAAGGTCGAGGTCAGTGACTTTAAGGGCGGCTCGCAATCGCTCACGGCACTCGTCGGCGGTTCGGCCGACGTGGTCACCGGTGCCTACGAGCATACCATCCGCATGCAGGTCAAAGGCCAGGACATCCAGGCCGTGATCGAGCTCGGCCGCTATCCCGGCATCTCGCTCGGGGTGAAGAAAGACCGCGCCGACAAGATCAAGTCGGTCGCCGATCTCAAGGGCGCCAAGATCGGCATCACGGCGCCCGGCTCCTCCACCAACATGATGGTCTGGTACATGATGGTGAAAGCCGGCCTGAAGCCGGACGATGCCTCCTTCATCGGCGTCGGCACCGGCGGCTCGGCAGTCGGCGCCATCATGAAGGGCGAGATTGACGCTATCTCCAACATCGATCCCGTCATGACCAAACTCGAGAACGAAGGCCAGATCGTCATCATGGCCGAGACGCGCACCACGGCCGGCACCACCAAGGTGTTCGGCGGGCCGATGCCGGCCGCCGTGCTCTACATGAAGCGCGACTTCATCGACAAGCATCCCAACACCGTGCAGGCCCTGGTCAACGCCTTCTACAAAACGCTCAAGTGGATGGAAAAAGCCACCCCGGAGGAGGTCGCCAACAACGTGCCCGAGGAATTCTGGCTCGGCGACAAGACGCTCTACACCGCCGCGGTGAAAGCGTCCCTCGATGCCTACTCCAAGGACGGCATCGTCAGCGACGATGGACAGAAGCGGTCGCTGGATTTCCTGCGCCAGTTCGACAAGGAGATCGCCGACGCCAAGGTCGACACCGCCAAGACCTGGGACGACCGCTTCGTGAAGAAAGCCGCGGCATCGGTGAAGTAGCTTTTGTCCTGCAAGGCGCATTCGCGCCTTGCAGGATCCCACACTTTCCCATCTGGACGCTCGTACCGGACGTTTGCGCGCCCACGCAATTCCGGGATGACACGTCCCTATTTGTGCGCGGCAGCGACGGTCGGAATAATCATCCTCGCGCCGTTCGAACCGAGCATCGATGGTTGCGAATGCGCCGACGCGCCTGCGGCCGCAAATCGTGCAGCCGCTGCTGCGCTTTGCGCAACGAACTTCTCAACGCACGTTACACACGCTCCGTCGGATGTCGTGGCGACCAGTCCAGAGTCCTGCAAAGGACCTGCGAGCAATTTATTCTTCATCCTGAAGACCAGCCCGCGCAAAAGTGATCGACGAAGTTCGCTGTGACCCGCATCAGCTGCGCGCGCCATCATGTTAAGGGAGGTCCGCGATCGACACGCGTCGTGCTGAGACGACGACCAGAGGAGGAAGGGCATGCAGCCTTGGAGACTATGGGTTGGTGCGGTGGCAGTGAGTGCCTGCATCGCGGGCTCGGGCGCGATGCAGGCTTGGGCGCAGGCGCCTGAAAAGAAGGACGTCAAGCTTGGCGTCGGCGGCAGCAATTCGCTCTACTATCTCCCGCTCGCGATCACCGAGCGGCTCGGTTTCTTCAAGGAACAGGGCCTCAGCGTTGAGATCAGCGACTTCAAGGGCGGCTCACAATCGCTCACCGCGCTGGTCGGCGGCTCGGTGGACGTCGTGACAGGCGCCTACGAGCACACCATTCGCATGCAGGTCAAAGGCCAGGACATCGTCGCGGCCATCGAACTTGGTCGCTATCCGGGCATCGTTCTGGCGGTCAAGAAGGACCGCATGGACAAGATCAAATCCATCGCTGACCTGAAGGGCGCCAAGATCGGTGTCACTGCGCCGGGCTCGTCCACCAACATGATTGCCTGGTATCTGATGAGCAAGTCGGGCCTAAAGCCGGACGACGCCTCGTTCGTCGGTGTCGGAGCAGGTCCATCGGCGATTGCCGCCATCAAGAGAGGCGAAATTGACGGCATTTCCAATATCGATCCCGTGATCGCCACGCTGGAAGCCAGTGGAGACGTCGTGGTGATGGCCGATACGCGCACCACAGAGGGTGCCAACAAGGTGTTCGGCGGCACGATGCCGGCCGCGGTGCTCTATTTCAGGCGCGAGTTCATCGAGAAGAACCCCAACACCGTGCAGGCGCTCGTCAACGCCTTCTATAAATCGCTGAAATGGCTCGAGAAGGCCACGCCTGAACAGATCGCCGACACCGTCCCGCAGGAATACTGGCTGGGCGACAAGGCGCTGTACATGAAGGCGGTGCAGGCCAACCGGCAGGTTTATTCCCTCGACGGCATCGTCAACGAGGGCAGCCAGAAGCGCTCGCTCGATTTCCTGCGCCAGTTCGACAAGGAGATCGCCGACGCCAAGGTCGACACCAGCAAGACCTTCGACGACCGCTTCGTGAAGAAGGCGGCCGGCTCGGTGACGGTGAACTAGGCTGGACGGTGATCCCGGAGGGCGCATTCGCGCCTATCCGGGATGCAGAACCTTGCCTACACTTCCACCTTTTGATCCCGACATGGCGCTGCCCTGGGTGCAAGCCCGAGGGCGGCGCGAAGTTCCGGGATGACAAGGGAGGAAAGCATGAAAGGCATCGTGTTCGCCGGCAACCGCAAGATCGAGCTGCGCGAGTTTCCGGATCCGACGCCGGGCGACGAGGACGTTGTCATCGAGATCAAGGCGTCCGGCATGTGCGGCAGCGATCTGCACGTCTATCGCTCTGCCGGCGGCGGCCCGGCCATGGCGGCCTCCCTCGGACTCGGCGGCGACGGCGTCGCGGTCATCGGCGGTCACGAGCCATGCGGCGTGGTGGTGGCGCGCGGCAAGAGTGTCTCCGCGAAGAAAGCCCCGCTCGGCGCCCGTGTCATGCAGCACCACTACAGCGGCTGCGGGCTCTGTCCCGACTGCAACGAGGGCTGGTCGCAGCTCTGCAAAAAGGCCGGCATGACCGTGTATGGCGTCACCGGCAACGGCGCGCACGCACGCTACATGCTGGCCCCTGCCCACACGCTCATCGGCCTGCCCGACGAATTGTCCTTCGAAGAGGGCGCCGCCATTGCCTGCGGAACCGGCACCGCCTGGGGCGCGCTGAAGCGCATGAACATGGCGGGCGGCGGCACGCTTGCCGTGTTCGGCCAAGGCCCGGTTGGCCTGAGCGCCACCATGCTCGGCAAAGCGATGGGCATGCGCGTGATCGGCATCGACATCTGCGACGAGCGATTGGAACTTGCCAAGGTGTGCGGCGCCGAAGCCGTCATCAACGCCAGCAAGGACGAACCGGTGAAGGCGCTCAAGACCATCACCAAGGGCGGCGCCGACTACGCGCTGGAATGCTCGTCCGCACCGGCTGCCCGCACGGCCTGCGTACGTGGCACGCGCACCTGGGGCACGGTTTGCTATGTCGGCGAAGGCGGCAGCGTCACGCTCGACGTGTCCCCCGACATGCTGCGCCGGCAGATCACGCTGATGGGCTCGTGGACCTTCAGCAAGCTCGGCCAGGCCGACTGCGCCCGCTTCATCGCCCAGCACAAGTTGCCGCTCGCCAAACTCATCACGCACCGCTTCAAGCTCGACGAGGCCGAGCGCGCCTACCAGATGTTCGACCAGCAGACCATGGGCAAGGGCATGATCCTGCCGTCGTAACGGCAGGGGAAGGAGAGTTGGACGGAACGCATGCCCAATTTTGTTGTGGTCGCCTGAGCATCTGCTTGCGCACCTGACAAACCGGGTTGTCGATCGTCGCTATGCGCCCGACCGAGCTGATCGCCGCCGGATGCATTGCAGGCGCGCGTCACTTCGGTCCCTAGGTCGTGACCTGCGACGACACGTATGCCACGCCGCTGCATGGCGGCTGTGACCAAGGCCAGCACCGCCGACATCAAGCCGAACTCCCACATCGGCAGCGGCGCGCTGCCGCAACGCCAGCCGGCACCGTGGCCGGCGTCAATGCGCGGACCGCGCTTGTGCATTTCTGCGGGTCACACTCACCCGCTTTCGTGCCGCGGCGCCAGCCATCATGGTTGTTTTGCGCCGACTTATACTTTAGTATTAGACGTGCGCAGGACACCCTGAATATCG
>DASTOW010000006.1:0-14305 GCA_035762425.1 Hyphomicrobiaceae bacterium
CTGGGCGGTGCGCTTCAGGACCTCCATGCCGCCAATACCCGGCATGACGAGGTCGAGCAGCACCAGGGCTATGGCGCCTGCTTCCGGCCCTTCCAGGATCTGCAGGGCCTGCTCGCCGCCTTGGGCGGTCTTGGTCTCGTAGCCGAGACGCTTGATGGTCTCTTCGAGAATGCGGCGCTGGGCGGGATCGTCATCGACGATCAGAACGAGCTTGGCCATGTGGTGACAACTCTACTCAACCAACTGACGGGGTGCCGGCTCCCTCTTGGGATCCAGGATCGGGCGACCCAGGATCGAACGGCCGGCGACAACTGACTTACAGACCGGGCGAGACTGCCCGATATGGGTAAATGCATCGTTGTCGTTCGCCTTGGCTTGAAGCTTTTTTGCGAGTGTTAACAATCGGCAAGCAGCGATATTGACACACCAGGGGGTGCCGCACGCCACGTGCCGGCCAGCCCATATCGGCCGCGGCACTGGCTTTCCTGCAAGGCAAACCTGCGCGGCCAAACAAATCGCTGCCGCGCGCCGTGCGGACTTAGAAACCGATGCCGATGCGACCGCCGCGACCGACGCCGATCGAGATGGCACCGCCCGTCGACAGCGAGCCGCTCGAGGAACTGTCGGACGAGGAGGAGCGCTCGCGATGGCTGCGCGAGGTAGCCGTGCGGGACTTTTTCGCCTTGCTCGCGGTCGCCACACACTTGCCGCCGACCTCGGCGGTGCCCCGCCCGCACTCGAGCGTGCAGACCCGCTCCTTGCGGCTGACCACGGCCTCCAATGCTTCCGCGGTCGGCTCCTCGTTGGGCACCGACACCTTGGCGTTGCGCCCGAAGTTGGCGAGCGCTTCACGGCCCTTGTCGCCCCACTGCCCGTCGATCTCGCCCGGGTCGCAGCCGACCCGCTTCAGCTCGGTCTGCAGCGACCGCGTCAGGGTGCGCGGGTCGGGCGCCTTCACCTCGGGCAGGGCCGCGACACGCGTCGGCTGCTCCTTGGCCGGCGCACCCTTGAGCTGCGCCACCATCACCTTGGCGAGGCTCGCGAACGTGCCCTTCGGATAGCGCTCCAGGTAGGCCTCGATGACGGCCGGCGCCTTGCTGTCCTTGACGGAGTTCCAGAAGGCGATCTCGAGCTCGTGCTCCTGACCCCGTAGCGCAGGCAGCCTGGCCGCTGGCTCGCTGGCAGATAGGGATGGCGCGGGGCCACCCTTGAGATACACCTGGCCGGTGAGCGACGTGTGCTCCCAGGGAACCTGCTTGCCGCCGGTAGCCTTCAACACGTCGTTGCGCACCTCCACCAGCACGGCGCTGACGTCGTTGCCGGGCACTTCGAGGTGCCTCAGCAGAGCTTCCGCGTAGGGCGAGTTGCGCCCGACGCCGTCGAGCGCGACGTAGCCTGGTTGGGTCGAGAAGGCGATCAGCGTGCCGACACCGGTGCGAACCTCGGCCAGACCCTGGCCGACTTGGCTGCTGCGCGTTGCGCCCATCGCCCGGGCGAGATTGCGCGCCAGCGGGTTGTCGCGGCAGGCATCGAGCAACACCAGGCTGGTCTTGGCCTCGCGCTCCATCTGCCGCATCACTAGGCCCAGCGCCAAGCCCTCGAAATCGACGTCGCCTTCGCTGGCGAGCTTGGCATCGGTAGGCACCAGGTAGTTCTGCCCGCCAACCTGCAGGCCATGTCCGGCATAAAAGAACAAGGCTACATCTGCGCCCGCCACGCTGACGCCGAACTGGCGGATCAGACGCTCCATGGAGCGTTTGTCGAGATCGCGGCCCTCGATCACATCGAAGCCAAGCCGCTGCAGCGTCGCCGACATGTCGGCGGCGTCGTTGCCTGGATTGTTGAGCGGCGCGGTGTTCTGGTAGGCGCCATTGCCGATCACGAGAGCGATGCGTTTTTCAGCCCGGGCTTGGCTACTCGTCACAATCGCCGCGAGCGCCATCAGAACAATCAAGAAGCCCTGCATGGCTCCCTCCACAAATGAACACTGCACCAAATCACGCCTTGCACCGGTCGGCAGATCAATGCCGCCGCTCGCCGGCAATTACTCTCGCCTTGCAATGCCTTTGCCGCCTCCTCCGTTCGGAGGACAAAGCCGAATTCTGCAGCCAGGCATGAACGCAGCCAGGCATGAACATTGGCGCTGCTGAAATTCTCAGCGCAGCCGCAAGCGCCAAGGCTTCGGGGCTGCTTGGATTGCCCCGTTGCCCAACGCCTTCAATCGCGGTCGCAGACATCGCATGAAATCGTGGTACGCGATCCTGCGTGCGTGCGCGGCAACCTCGCGCTCGAATTGTGGGTCGCGCGCGCCGCCTGACAGCAGAGCTGCAGCTTGCGCCTGTGCACGGCTTCGCAGTGACGCAACGAGGGCCGAGCGCTCGCGGAGCGATGCCTCTTCCAACTCGGCTGCCTGACGGCGCTCGTCCTGGTCCCGGCGGTACAAGTTGCGCCGCTTGACGGCGGTCAACCCAATCACCGTCAGGCAACAGCCTGCGTACAGTGCGCTCACCGTTGCCAGGTAGGTGTCGCCGAGATTGACGAGCGCATACGCCGCCGTAGCGACGTTGGCGGCCGTCCACAGTCCCCAGGTCGAATAGGAAATGGCTGAGGCGCCGTTCATATCCGAGGCGACTTTCTTGATCTGCGGCACATAGGAAACGATACGAATGCTGCTGAAAGCCGCGAACATCACTAGCGTAAAGCTCGATAGGGTCATGGGTCTTCCGATAATTGGATTGCGCGCAATGCTCGATTGGTAGGTGCGCTGCGCTAATTGCTGCGCTCACGCAAACGTTATCCACTCCTCAATCCGTCGGTCGGCCACAGAACCTTCCCGGCACGTCAACTGAACCTGCTTGAGCACATTTGTGATTGGCAAAAACCAATGTGCGTCCATGATCGATTCGGCGAAACAAACGGGGTGGACGCGCAAGACTTGCAGGCTCGTACCTTGCTGGCTTCATCTGTTTGATGGATACGGAAAAAGTTTTCGGCCAAGGTGGCGCCTGGTTCGTGGCAAGCTGTCACAATCCGTTCCAAGTTCTGCCGCACTCGAACCATACTTCCCGATCTGTCGGGCGCAGGAAGCAGTGTTAAGACATATGGGCGACGCCGTTACCCTTGCTCAGCAGTCCTCTTTGATCGGTTCGATTTACGACTGCGCCTTGGATCCCGATCTGTGGCCATCCACCCTGCAAAGAATCTGTGAGGTGTTTGGCGGTCATAGCGCCGGCATCGTCCTGCTCGACTTCGTCGGTCAAGGCGATCGCCTCGTGCGCGACTGGGGACCCACCACCATTTGGGCCGAGCGGATGGGTGGCGTGCTTGATTCGGTGAAGCGAATTCACCGGCAGTTCCTCGGCATGACCGGCACCCGCGTTGATGAGCCGATCCTGCTGCCGCGCGATCTTGCGCCTCAGGTCGAGGTGTTCAGCACGCCCTTCTACAAGGAATGGGCCGCGCCACAGCGGATCCATCAGGTCATGGAGGCCGTTGCGCTAAGCGAGACCACACGGCTCGGGCTGTTCTGCATCACGCGCCAGGACCACATGGGCTACTTCAGTGACGGGCAAATCGATCTGCTCCGCAACCTCGCCCCGCACATCCGACGCGCCATAACCATCAGCGATCTGCTGGACCTCAAGACCGTAGAGCGGCAGGCCTTCGCAGCCGTCATCGACAGCATCCCGACCGCCATCTGCATCGTCGGCCGCGGCGGCCAGATCCTACATGCCAACGTGGCCGCCAAGGCCATGCTGGAGCGCAGGACACCGATCCGATCGGAGGACGGACGGCTGCGTGGCCTCAACAGCGAGGCCACTGCCGAACTGCTCAGCTCCATAGAGACGGCGCAGCAGGACGAGGCCCAGATCGGCAGTAACGGTATCGGTGTGCCGCTGCGCGTCGTCGACGGCCCACCGTCGATCGCTCACGTGCTGCCCCTAAGCCACGGCGACATTCGCACGCGCCTCATTCCGCAGGCGCTGGCGGCGGTGTTCGTCAATGCCGACGGGCCCGCTTCGTTCGCCGACCTGGATGCCATCGCGCGCTCGTTCGAATTCACCCCGGCAGAAACGCGGCTCACCAATGAACTGCTGCTCGGGCGCACGGTCGCGGAGGCGGCCGCGGCCCTCGGGGTTGGCGAAAGCACGGCCAAGACCCACCTGCAGAACGTCTTCTTCAAGACCGGCGTTTCGCGCCAGGTCGATCTGCTGATCCTTCTACACCGTCTGATTCCTACCGCACGGCGACCCGTGTAAGGCCAAGCATAGGGCGCAATGCATGCATCACCTGGCGTGGCACTGCCGATGCATTGCGGCCGTCCTTTGCAGCTATCTTCTCGGAACCCGGATGGCGCTTATGCTGGTGAGCTTCACCAGCCGGTACGTTCTGCGCAGCCCCATCGTCAGCGTGTTCCTGCTCTACCCCGCGCGCAAGGAATACGCCGACGCGCTCGCCTACCGATGGCATCAGCGCCGCTTCAGCTGGCAGCCCGGACTGGTCGGCTTCTACCGGCAGGGCGGGCGCTACGGCCTGATCTTCGGCGTGCCAAACCTTGAAGACGACATCCGCGCTGAGCACAACGCGCCGCAGCTGCACGCACTGATGTGCCGGATGGATGCGGCGCAGCGCAGCGTCGGAGCCGCGCGCAAGGTGTTTGCCGGCATCCTGCCCAGCATGTTCTCGCGCAACGGCATCGAGAACGAGCATCTTGCCGATCAGCGCTACCTGACGGCACGGGCCGTTCTGCAGGCCCTGGACCAGGTGATCGATCAACATGGCCTGGGCAAGGACGTGCCGATCCTGGTGCTGGGCGGGCGCGGCTACATCGCTTCGGAGGTGCTGCGGTTGTGTGGAGGGCGCAGCGTCACGTCGATCGATGTTGCGGAGTTCGACAGGTTTCGCGCGTTCGTTGCGAACCATCGGGGTCAGCCGGCGGTTGTCGTCAACCTGACCAAGTCCGGCGCCCTGCTCGAGTACGCCCGGGAGCTGTGGCCGGGCGCGATCGTGCTGAACGAGGTGTATCCGGAGCCGTCAGCCGCGGAGATCGCCGAATTGCAGGCGCGGGGAGCGAGCTGCTATCACATCGTCGGCGTAGAGGGCAAGGCGTGGCCACCGTTTCCGCGCGCCTATCGCGGCGGAATTCCCTGCTGCGCGTCGCTTCCCTTTTCGCCAGACGATCCGATCCCGATTCTGATCGCTCGTCTTTCCCGACCCCGAGAGTTCAGCCAAAACAGCACCAGATAGCACAGCCGTTTGCCTGGCTGCGTCTGCCCAGACGATGCCGATGCTTTAGTTGCTCAACAGGTTCCAGGGCCAGGGTGCAGCCTCGCGTTGTGGACGCTTGTCTTTGGCGGGGCTGTAGGCGTCGTTAGGCCTTTCCTTGGATTTGACAGCGACCTCGCGGGGTGGGCTCTTGTCCACCGGCGGCTTGGGCTTCGCCCACGGCAGCGTCTCGGAGCTCGCCTGCACCGTTGTCTGAGCAATCGTGTGGCTCGTGACGACCGGCTTGGTCGCCTGCGCCTCAATCGCGACGAAGCGCAGTCTTGGCGTGGTGCGCACCAGCTGCGACCCCGCGGGTTGGTTGGAGACGACCTTGCTCTGCTTGTGCGGCGTTCGCGGACTGTAATATCCGCTCAGAGCCAAAGCTCCGAAGGTCGTGCCGACACCGATCAGGCATAGCGCCAGCAGCAAACGCACATGCAAGTGCTGCAAATGCTGCAAATACGAACGCAAACGAGCCATCCTGACCCCCTCAGGAACGCTGACAGTGACATGACCCCGGTCTACTCCGCTGTCCTTTGACGTAGAGCCCAAATGTGGAAGCTCTGGGGCCGGAGGCGGAACCGGGTGCCGCGTCCCACTCATCCGTGGGAGAGCGTTGCGGTGAGTGGCGCAATTTGGGCGGCAAGCCTGTGCTCCCCTTCGCCACGGCGGGTGTCGCAGGTCCAAGCCCGCCGCAGCGCCTGTCATTGCGCAAATCTGCGCAGCAGATAACGGGAACCCAGCGGATTGGCGGTACCGCCCCGGGGTTCCGGCGCTGAGCTGTACTCTGGGTCGTCGCGCTCGAAGAGCGCCTCACGGCGAGGGCGGGCCGCAGATGTGATGCTTGGCCAAAAATCCTGCGCGTGGCTGGGCAGCCTCGTTTCGTTGCGAGCGGTCTTGCGGGTTGTCATTGCCCCGCTTGGCGCTTCCTTGATCGCACACCTGCAGATTGCAGGCGTCGGGAGCACACGGCGCCTGCCCCATAGCCAGCCAACAGTTGCATGCGCTCCGCGTTAACCGAGGATCAACAGTTGATCGTCGGAGCCGGTCGCGACCCTCAATTCCGCACTCGGCCGAGTTTACGGTCGGCTCAGGTCGTGTTGCCACAATCGGCACATTGCCGCGTCAGCGCACGAAGCGTCCTTGGGGGACTGCGTAATGTTCGAAATTGCCGCCCTGGTGGGGGTCATCGCGTTCGTGTGGGCCTATGGCGCACGCGGCCGGCTGCGGGTGGTCGAGGCACGCCTGCAAGAACTGACCGAGGCGACGCGCAGCCTGGAAGCCGAGATCGCCGGGTTGCGCACACAGCGCTCCGGCACTGGCGGCGAGCAGGTCGCCCAGCCAGCCGCCGAAGCGGTCGAAGCGGAGCCGATTGCCGAACAAACGCCGAAGCCCGCACTTGAGGCGACGCCGGCCGAACCGGACATCCCCGCAATCGCCTCGGTGCCGGCGACGACCCTCGAAGAGCGCCTCGGCACGCGCTGGGCCGTGTGGCTGGGCGGGGCCGCGCTGGCCCTCGGCGGCCTGCTGCTGGTGCGTTATTCGATCGAGCAGGGCGTGTTCGGACCGGGCGTGCGCGTTGCACTCGGCGCCCTGCTGTCGCTAGCGCTGGTGCTCGCAGGCGAGTGGTTCCGCCGCTCGGAGCGCGTTTCGCCGGTGCAAGCCATCCCGGCAGCGCACGTTCCAAGCGTGCTGACGGCGGCCGGCACCGCTACCGCCTTCGCCACCGTCTATGTCGCGCACGCGCTCTACGGCTTCATCGGTGCGGCGGCCGCCTTTTTCCTGCTCGGGCTGCTCGGCATCGCCACCATGGTGGCTGCTGCCCTGCACGGACCGGCGCTGGCCGGCTTGGGGCTCGCCGGCTCGCTGCTGGTGCCGATGTTGGTGTCGTCGGGCACGCCGAACCCCTGGCCGCTGGTCACCTACCTGGTGGTCGTGGCCGCCGCGGCCTGCACCCTGGCACGCCTGCGTCGCTGGCTGTGGCTTGCCGCCGCCGTGGTCGCCGGCGCCTTCGTCTGGGGCCTTGCCCTGCTGACCCAGGTGCAGATCGCTCAGGCCGGCCTCGACGCCGGGCCCTGGAGCACGGCGCTGTTCGTGCACGTGACCCTGCAACTGGCGCTGGCCGCGGGCTTCATGGCGCTCGAGCCGTACCTCGCCACACCCGACGACGAGGCGACGCCGGACTGGATCGCAGCCATCGCTCTGACGGTGCTGTCGGCGCTTGCCGTGCTGGCGCTCGGCGCCGCCCGGTTCGATGCGCAATGGGGGACATTCGCGATCGTGGTCGAGGCCATGCTGGCGCTGACGGCGTGGCGCAGCGCACCCGCCGCGGTGGCGGGTGTGCTGGCAGGTGTGGTTGCGCTCGGCGCGATCGCCGTCTGGCCAGGCCTTGCGGCGCCGCCTGATCCGCGCCTGTTGGCGCCGGCGGTAGCCGGCGTGCTGCGGCTACCCGAAAACGTCTCGGCATTCCTGGTGTTTGCCGCGACCTCGACGCTCGGCATCGGCGCGCTGGCAACGCTCAGGCTGTGGCGCGGTCCGTCACTGCCGATGCCCACCGCCGGGCTCTATGCGCTGGCCGGCATCGTGCCGCCGCTGCTGGCGCTGGTGCTGGCCTACCTGCGGGTCACGCAATTCGATCGCTCGATCTCGTTTGCAGCGCTCGCAGTCGTGCTGGGGGCGCTGTTCTATCTGGTGGGCCACCGGTTCGCCAATGTACCGGCCGAGCAGCAGTCGCCACTGGCACGGCTCGGCGTCGCCAGCTATTGGGCAGCTGCCACCGCCTGTGCGACGCTGGCCTTCGTGATGGTGCTCGATCGCGGCTACCTGACGGTTGCCTTTGCCGTCATGGCGCTCACCACATCGATATTCGCGGTCCGGCATCGCATCGGGTTGCTGCGCTATGTGGTGGTGGCACTCGGCCTCATCGTGCTGGGCCGCCTGGTGTGGGACCCGCGCATCATGGGCGCCGACCTCGGCAGCGTGCCGATCTTCAACTGGCTGCTGCTTGGGTACGGGGTGCCGGCCGTGGCGTTGCTGGCTGCCGCGCGCACCCTGCGCGGCGAGCGGGAAGACCTGGCGGTGCGCATCTGCGATGCGCTGGGCGTGCTGTTCGCTGGCCTGCTGGTGTTCTTCCAGATCCGCCACGCCCTCAATCGCGGCGATCCGCTTGCCGCCACATCGGACCACATCGAGCAGGGCCTGTTGGCATTGATGAGCATCGGCTTTGCCTACGTGCTGATGCGGCTCGATCTGGGCCGGCACAACCCGGTGTTCCGCTTCGCGTCGGTGGCGTTCGGCGTGCTATCGGCAGGCTTCGTCGTTTTCGGCCTGGGGATCGCCGCCAATCCGTTGCTCGACGTCGAGCCGGTCCTCGGCGTACCCGTGTTCAGCTCGCTGATGCTCGCCTATCTGCTGCCCGGCATCGCCGCGGTGCTGCTCGCCCGGGCTTCGCGCGGCGTGCGCCCGCACTGGTACGTGCTGGGTGCGGCCATTCTCGCCATGCTGCTGCTGTTTGCCTACGTGACGCTCGAAGTGCGGCACGTGTTCCAGGGCCCTGTGCTCACCATGCTGGCGCCGGCCAGTCCGGCCGAGGTGTGGTCCTATTCGGCGGCCTGGCTGGCGCTCGGCCTGGCCTTCCTCGCCTACGGTGTGTGGCGCGGCTCGCGGGAGGCGCGGCTCGCTTCGGCGGCGCTGGTGGTGGTCTCGGTACTCAAGGTGACCTTCTACGACCTGACCGGCATCACCGGCCTGTGGCGGGCACTGTCGGTGATCGTGCTGGGGGCGGTGCTGATCGGCATCGGCCTCGTGTACCAGCGGCTGATTTTCGCGAGGCCGCGCGGCGCGCCTGCGACATCGGCCGAGGCGCCCAAACCGTGAGCTCACAAAACCCACGCCCGCCGTGTGCTGAACTGTAGCACGGGCCACCGCGCTGCATCGCAAAAGACACAGCGTAGGTCCCGGCAAGGGCGTATTGTTGCCCAAGTGTTCGACGACGCGGCTGTCAACGCCGACCAGCTACGCTGGGCGAGGTGTTGAGAATGCCAAGGTGATGGGGAGCGCCGATGTCGATATTCCATGTATTTCGATCCGTGGCGCAGCTTTCGCAGGGCTTCTGGTGGGGGCCGCATGCCGGGCGTGCGTGGATGCTCACGATCGGTGCCTTTGCGCTGGCGCTGCTCGATGTGGTCGCGCAGGTGGCGCTCAACCACTGGACCAAGGATTTCTTCGACGCCATCGAGAAGCGGTCGGTCGATCAGTTGAGCAAGGCGGCAATCCTGTTTGCCATCCTGGTGGCAGCGTCCACCGCCGTGGTGGTGATCGGCATGATCACGCGCCAACTCCTGCAGATCTACTGGCGCGAGAAGGTCACCGAGCGTCTGATCAACCTGTGGGTCGCCAACCAGGCCTTCTATCGGCTCAATGTCATCCGCAACGACGACTTCGCTCCGGAGCACCGTATCGCCGAGGATGCGCGCGCATCCGTGGAGCCGATCGTCGATTTGGTCATCGGCTTCCTGACGGCGGCCGTCACGTTCTTCGCCTTCGTCGGCATCCTCTGGCGGCTCGGCGGCTCTATCAATGTGGCGGGCATCGACCTGCCGGGGTTCATGGTGCTCGGCGCCATCGCCTATGCCGCATCGGTGTCGCTGTTGATGATGCTGGTGGGATCGAGCTTCGCCCAGCGTGTGCGCGACCGCAGCGAGGCGGAGGCGCAGTTCCGCTACGAGGTCACGCGCTTGCGCGAAAACGCCGAAAGCATCGCCCTGGTGCGCGGCGAGGCCGGTGAAGAGGCATCCCTGCTACGCCGGTTCGGCGATGTGGTGGCGACCTGGCGGCGCTACGCGTTCCGCTGGGGCTACATGACGGTGGTCGTCAATGCCAGCGCGCTGGCCGCGCCGGTCGTGCCGGTGCTGCTGATGATGCCGAAATATCTGGCCGATCCGGGCATGACCTTCGGCACGGTCATGCAGGCCGCGACCGCATTCGGTACCGTGCAGGGGTCGCTGGCCTGGGTGACCTCAAACTTCGCGCGCCTCTCGGAATGGTATGCCGCCGCCTCGCGTGTCGCCGAGCTCAACGCCTACATTCAGGCGGCCAGCAAGCCGGGAGAGGACAAGGAGCGCATCGAGATCAAGCAGAGCGACAGCGGCCGCCTGGAGCTGGCGGACGTGGAGGTTAAACTGCACACCGGCCGCAAGCTCATTGCCGACACGGATCTTGTGATCGCGCCTGGCGAGATGGTGATGGTCACGGGCAAGTCCGGCATCGGCAAGAGCACGCTGCTGCGCGCCATCGCCGGCCTGTGGCCCTGGGGAGCCGGCACCATCCTTGTGCCGCAAGGCGCCCAGATCGCCTTCGCCTCGCAACGTCCCTACCTGCCGGTCGGGACGCTGAAGGCGGCGCTGGCGTATCCGAAAACCCCGGCCGATGTCCCCGACGACACGGTCGCTCGCGCCCTCGAGCTGTGTGACATGAAGGCGCTCGCCTCGCGGCTGCAAGAGCATGCCGCATGGGATCGCATCTTGTCCGGCAGCGAGCTGCAATGCGTGTCGTTTGCCCGCCTGCTGATCCACAAGCCGAGTATCATCATCTTGGACGAGGCCACCTCGGCCCTCGACGAGGAGATGCAAACGCGCCTGATGGAGCTGTTCAGGAGCGAACTCAGCGAAGCCTCGGTGATCAGCGTCGCCCACAGTCCGGCCGTTGCCCAATACTATACCCGCCACATCAATCTCAGGCGCGAGAAGATGAGCGCGCGGGTGTTCGACCGGATGAGCCAGCTCACCGCATGGGCAAAGGCCCGCGCGGCGGCCCGGCGACCTAAGCAGAGCCCGACATGAGAGTCCGGCAGTTGAACGGCGCGGTTTGCCCCGGGAAACCCGGTACCGTTGCGGACCAGGTTCCCAGCGCCCGCGGCCCTGGACGCCCATATGGGCCGCCCTGAGGCCGTCATGATACGGACGTATTGACGCTGCGCTGTCCACGCAGCCCAGGCTTCGACGTCACGCCCGGGCTGCGTGCAAAGCTAGCTCCTTGCAATCGCCAGCATCCGGACCGACGATAGGATCGTCGTCGACAGGCGGAGCCCATGCACAAGCCGCAGGAAGCAGAGGATGTGCAGCCCCGACAAGCGCGGCGCCGCTACCTTGCTATTCTGTTTTCCGACTTGTCGCATTCGGTGAGCATCACCTCGGCGATGGAGACCGAGTTCTATGCCGATCTCCTGCACCGACTGCGCCGCACCTTCGAGACCGTCATCCCCAAGCACGGCGGTACGATCATCGAACTGAGGGGCGACGGAGTGCTGGCGAGTTTTGGCCATCCGGAGGCGCGCGAGAACGATGGTCGCCGCGCCACGGAGGCAGCCCTCGAGCTGCACGATCGCGTGCGACGCATGCAGTCCGCCGTACCCTTGCCGCCCTCCACACCGCTCCGGCTGCATACCGGAATACACGCCGGCCTGGTGCTGGTGGACGAGAGCGATTCGGTCCCGGGGCAAATGGGCCTGCTCGGCAGCGCCGTGAACATTGCCTCGCGCATTTCCGACACCGCCGGCGTCGATGAGATCCTCGTCAGCCAAGAAACGCTTGGCGCCGAAAGCCACTTCTTCAACACCGGGTCCAGCCGCATCCCGCGCCTCAAGGGCATCGATGGGCCTATCACTGTCTACCCGATCCTTGGCCGGGCAGCTGTTGGCAACCGCTTCGAAGCCCGCACCAAGCGCGGCCTGACACCCTTCAACGGGCGGCAGTCCGAACTGCAAATTCTGCAAGCCGGCCTGCAAGATATCATGGCCGGCAAGCCTGCGAACCTTGCCATCGTCGCGGCGGCAGGATCGGGCAAGACGCGCCTGGCTGAGGAGTTCCTGCGCAGCGTCGCCGAGCGCGACTGCCAGATTCACCGAGGCTACTGCGAAAGCTACCTGAGCGCCGAGCCACTGCAGCCGTTCCTGCAAATCCTGCGATCACTGTTTGGGCTGGACCAATGCATGTCCGCCCAGCAAAGCACCGAAGCGCTGGAACGCACGTTGCTGGCCGTCGACCCCAAGCACACCGTCGACCGTGGCGCCCTGCTGCATGCGCTGTCGCTTGGCACTGCCGGCAAGGGGGAAAAACGCCCCCTGCCCTCGCTAACCATCGAGACGATGGGCAGGCTTTTGGAGGTGCTGGCCGCCCGCAAGCCGCAGGTCCTGTTCATCGACGACTGGCAGTGGTCCGATGACGCTACGCGCCAGACCCTGGGCACCATCACCAGCCTCGGCCAGCGTCCAATCCTGGTGCTGGTCGCGACGCGCGAATTTGCGCCGGGCGAACTTGGCATGAGCGATGCGCGCATTGTCGAGCTGGCGCCTCTGGGGGCGGGCGAGGTCGAGGATACCATCCGCCAGCTGCTGCCTAAGGCGGACCCTTTCGTCGTCAACCAGATCCGGGACTACTCTGGCGGCAATCCGCTGTACATCGAGGAGCTGTGCCACTCTGCGGCGCACGACAGCACCAATCGGCGGGCGGTACGCGTTCAGGGCGGCGCCGCATGGCTCGACAAGCTGATCGAGTCGCGCGTGGAACGGCTGCCTCCGGACCAGGCGGAACTGGTGCGAACCGCATCCGTGATCGGCAACGTCATTCCGCTGCCGCTGCTCGAACGTGTCACCGGCTGCGGCGAGGATCATCCGGTGGTGCTCGCCCTTGCCGAGCAGGACCTGATCTTTCCAGGCGAACGGCAGGGAACGCTGCGCTTCAAGCATGGCATTGCCCGCGATGTCATCTACAAGGCAGTCGGTCTGCACCAGCGCAACGCCATGCACATGCAGATCGCAGAAGCCCTGCGCCAACACGCTCCGGCCGGCGGGGAAGAGGAGCCCTACGAGCTGCTGGCCTACCACTACGGTGCGAGCGGCAAGGCCACCGAGGCCGCGCGCTACGCCGAGCTGGCCGGCGACAAGGCCATGGCGGCCTCCGCCCTCGACCGCGCCCAGATCCAGTACCGCGCCGCTCTGGCCGCCCTTGACCGGGAGCAGGGCGACGGCACCTACGAACGCTGGCTGCAGATCGCCCAGCGGCTGGCCCTGTGCTGTGTCTTCGACCCATCGCGCGAGCAACTCGAAGTCCTGCAGCGGGCGGTCGAACTCGCCACGGCTCGCAATGATCGCAGTTCCATGGCTCGGGCCGAATACTGGCTGGGCTATATCAGCTACGCGTTGGGCAAGTCGGGCAGCGCGACGCGCCATCTGGAGGCGGCCGAGCGCCTGGCGCGCGAGGTCCGTGACGCACCGCTGGTGGCTCAGATCCGGGCCGTGCTGGGGCAGGCCAGCGCGGCGGCCGGCGACTATGACCGATCGCTAACGCTGCTCGAGGAGGCGATAGGTGCCAAACGGGAGCGAACGTTGGCGCCCTCCTACAAGAAGAGCGGCCGGCCAGCGGTGGGGCTGGCCTACTCGCTTGCCTGCAAGGCCGCGGTGCTGGGTGATCGTGGTCGCTTCGAAGAGGCGCACGCCTGTTTCGAGGAGGCTCTGGCAGGCATCGACCGCGCCGAGCATCAGGTCGAGGGGTCGATCCTATGCTGGCGCAGCGCCGTGTATCTCTGGCAGGGCCGCTGGGATGAAGGCCAGGAGACCGCGGCCAGGGCCCAGCGCGTCGCGGAGCGCGTCAAGAGCCTCTATCTGTACGCCATGAGCGCGTCGCTCGGCGGCTACGCGCTCTGGAAGACGTCGCGTTCGGCCACGTCGATGCAGGCGATCCAGGATGCCACGTCCTGGCTCGAGGGCTACGACAAGGCGCTGTTCACCTCCCTCAACCACGGCTGGCTGGCGGAGGGTCTGGTGGCGGGCGCGAGATGGCAGCCGGCGCGGCGGCATGCAGCGCGGGCGATCATGCGCAGCCGCAGTCAGGACCGCATCGGCGAGGCCATGGCTTATCGGGCGCTGGCGGTTGCGGCCGCCGCCGGACAAAACCGCAGGCCGGCCGACCGGTACCTGGAGCTGGCCATGCGCAGCGCGCGGGCCAGAGGGGCGCCACACGAGATTGCCGTAACCCAACTGTGC
>DASTOW010000007.1:0-24583 GCA_035762425.1 Hyphomicrobiaceae bacterium
GTGCGGGCGGATCACCGACGACTGATCGAGCAGGGTGAGCTTGCCCGACTGCTCCAGAACGCGCTGGATGACGAACATCACGTCGGGGCGGCCGGCGTCGTACTCGTCGAAGCACAGCGCGGTGTTGGTCTGCAGGGCGTACGGCAGGATGCCCTGCTTGAACTCGGTGACCTGCCTGCCGTCCTTCAGGACGATGGCGTCCTTGCCGACCAGATCGATGCGGCTGACGTGGCTATCGAGGTTGACGCGGATGCACGGCCAGTTGAGCCGCGCCGCCACCTGCTCGATGTGCGTTGATTTGCCGGTGCCATGATAGCCCTGCACCATGACACGGCGGTTGTGCTTGAAGCCGGCCAGAATGGCGAGCGTCACCTCGCGGGCGAACACATAGTCGTTGTCGACGTCGGGGACGTGATCATCAGGCTTGGAGTAGGCCGGCACTTCCAGGTCAGTATCGATGCCGAAGACCTGACGCACGGACACCTTCATGTCCGGCAGTCCGGGACCCCCGGCTTGGGCTTGGGCGCGCATGTCGTTTCGTGTCCGGGTGTTTCCAGTGCTCGGCACGCACGCCGCACCGGGTGGGCTTACGAAGGTCAGGTCTGGCAATCCAGCTTACGCCAGCCCAGCCTGCTTGAGATAGTTATAGGCTTGGATGACTTCGCGCAACTTGTCCTCCGAGCGCGTATCGCCGCCGTTGGCATCGGGATGGTGGCGCTTGACCAGCTCCTTGAAGCGCGACTTGATCTCGGCCTGCGTGGCAGTCCCGGGGAGATTGAGTGAATCCAGGGCTTTTGCCTCCAGCGGCTTGAGCGGGCGGCGCGCCTCCTGAGACTCGCGCGACCGACCCGAACGCCAAGAAAAGAAGGCATGCGGGTCGTTCAGGCGACCCGCCGTGTCGGGGTTGGAGCCGCCATGGCGGGTGCCGTGCGCCCAGGCATTGGCGCCGGCCTTCCAGGTCGGTCGATGGCCGATCACGCTGTCTTTCTGGTAGGCCTCGACCTCGGCGTTGCTCATGCCTTCAAAGTAGTTGTAGGAGGCGTTGAACTGGCGCACGTGATCCAGGCAGAACAGATAATACTGTCCCTCCAAGCCCCGGCCGCGCGGCGCGCGATGCGTGCCTTCCAACTGACAGCCTTTCCACTGGCAGGTCGGCGCATGCTCGACAGGGCGAACATGGTCCGGCCGCACGCGGACGCTATCGAAGTATTTGGAATCCAGCTTCATTGCTTCTAAGTATGAGCGCAAGCTGCCGTGCAGACAAGGTCGGCCATGTGTCCTTTCCCATACCGTGGCACGCGGGCCATAAACTCGGGCACGGCGTGGTAGCATCGCATCGAGATCGAGAGAATGTCTGTCGAGGCAACGATACGCGAAAAGTTGACTAAGGCGTTCGCGCCCACGCGCCTCGACGTCATCAACGAGTCGCACCTGCATGCCGGACATCGCCATTCACCCGGCACTGGCGAGAGTCATTTTCGCGTGATGATCGTCTCGGCCGCCTTTGCAGGCACCTCGCGCGTTGCCCGTCACCGGGCGGTCAACAAGCTGCTGGAGCCGGAACTCAAGGGCAAGGTGCACGCACTGGCGCTGCACGCCCTGGCGCCCGGTGAGGGCTTGGCATCTGAATAGGAAAGGCAGCCCCTCAGGCTGCCTCCCAATACATCGGGTCGCGATCAGCCGAATTCAAGAAACCGGTCGCGCCACCCACGCGGTCCAAACCGACCCCAGCGTGCGGGGCCGGTTTGCAAAGGCCGTCGTCAGCAGCGGTGGCAACGGCGATGGCAATGCCAGCCCCAACGCGTCCAATGGCAGCGACGATGGCAATGGCGGTACCTGCGGCAGTGCACCTGCTCCACCGCTGATCCGTACTGCTGCAGGCCCGGTATTGGACTGAACGCAGGTGCCGCCTGCGCCGAGCCCCAGGCGATGAATACGGCGGCAGCCGCGCCGGCCAAGGTGAGCATAATCGTGCGGTTCATTCTTAGCTCCATTGGTTTCCTCGTTGTTGTGCGTGGGCAGACGCAAGCTCGCGCTATCGCCCGCCATGTACACGAAGGAGGGCTGCCAACATGCGCCATCGCACCCACCACGACATGATCCTGCACGGGACGTGAATGCGGCGTGAATTTCGCCACGCGCACTGCCGGCTCGCCGTTAGCTTAACCGGCTTCCATGGCATCGCTTTCGAGCGTGCGCCGCACGCGCTTGGCCGAGCCCGTAAGCGGGCGGATGCGGATGGCCGTGATCTTGTTGCGGCTCTTGCGCAGAATTTCGAAGCGGTAGTCGTAGAACGTAAACGCCTGACCGGGCTCGGGGATGGTCTGAGCCTCGTGGATGACAAGGCCGGCGATGGTGGTGGCCTCCTCGTCGGGCAGGTCCCACTCCATCTGCCGGTTGAGGTCGCGGATCGCCACCGTGCCATCCACATTGACAGAGCCGTCGGCCTGCACGCGTACGGCCGCATCCTGCGTGTCGTGCTCGTCAGCGATCTGGCCGACGATCTCTTCCAGGATATCCTCCAGCGTAATGAGCCCTTGCACCTCGCCGTACTCGTCGACTACCAGCGCGAGCTGGGCCTTGCGCTTGAGGAACTCATTGAGTTGGTCGGCAACGCTGGTGGTGTCGGGAACGAACCACGGCGGCACGACAACTTTCGCGACCTCAAGCTTGGAGGCATCCCATCCGGTGTTGGAAAGGGCCGCGAGCAAGTCCTTGGTGTGCAGGACGCCGACGATGTTCTCCGGGCCGTCCTTCCACATCGGCACGCGCGTGTACTGGCCCTTCAGCACCTCTTCGATCACCTTATGCGGGGCTTCGTCGATGCTGATGGTCTGCATCTTGGTGCGGTGGACCATGATGTCGAGCACCTGCAGATCCTTAAGATCGAGGACACCGCCCAGCATGGCGGCGTCGCCCTTGGCGACCGCGCCGCCGATGGTCTTGAGTTCGATGGTGCCGCGGATCTCCTCGTGGGCGGCAAGAATGTTGGCAGCATCGTCGAGGCGGGTGGGGGTCAGCTTGAGGATCAGGCGGACGATGACCTGGATCGCCGTGGTGAGAGGGCCAAGCAGCACGATCATGAAGCGCATGATCGGGGCCACGAACAGCGCCACGCGGTCGGCAAAGGCCAAGGCGTAGGTCTTGGGCAGCACCGCCGAGAACACCACGATCAGCAGCGTCATGACGGCGGTTGCATAGGCGACGCCGGCCGGACCCACCAGCATCACGGCCAGGCCCGAGGCCAACGAGGCAGCCAGGATGTCGACCAGCGTGTTGCCGAGCAGTACCGCGCCGATCAGCTTCTCAGGCTCGCGCAGCAGTCGGTTGACGAGGCGGGCGCGGGAGTTGTTTTCCTGCTCGAGCGCATGCATGCGCGCCCGCGACGCCGCGGTCAGCGCCGTCTCGCTGCCGTTGAAAAACGCCGACAGAACCAGCAGCACGACGATGGCCGCCAGGATGATGCCGATCTCGAGTTCCATGGGTCTCCAAGTTGGCCGGCTGGGCCAGCTCCTAGGTAACGCGGCAGGACCAACAAAAGCTTGCCGGGGCGCCATCATACGGCAATTGTGCTGCCGCGCGGGAATTGCACAGGCCACTCGCTCGATGGCCCAGTTCAGGCGGTGGCCGTCTCGCGGGCCAGGAACGCCTGCACCTGGTCGCGCGGCACATCGCGGGTGATGAACGCCTGGCCGACCTCCCGCGCCAGGATCAGGGTCAGTACGCCAGCGCGCACTTTCTTGTCCTGGCTCATGATCTGCATGAGCTCGGCTGCCTGGGGCAGAGTACCGCCGGGGATGTCGCCGATGCGGGTCGGCAGGCCGAGGTCGGCGCAGTGCGCGGTCACCCGCGCCACAGAGTTGTTGCCGATGTAGCCAAGCTCCTCGGACAGCCGGAAGGCCAGGCACATGCCGATGGCGACGGCTTCCCCGTGCAGCAGGCGGTCGGAAAAGCCGGCCCACGCTTCCAGCGCGTGGCCAAAAGTGTGGCCGAGGTTGAGCAGCATGCGCTCGCCGGTCTCGGTCTCGTCGCGCGCGACGATGTCGGCCTTGCCTTGCACGCTGACGGCAAGCGCGTGCGTCAGGGCGGCTGCATCGCGCGCCAGCACGGCCGGCCAGTTCTGCTCGAGCCAAGCGAAGAAGGAGGCGTCCCCGAGCAGGCCGTACTTTGCCATCTCCGCGTAACCGGCGCGGAACTGGCGAGCGGGCAAGGTCGCAAGCGTGTCGATATCGGCCAGCACCAGACTGGGCTGATGGAAGGTGCCGACCAGATTCTTGCCGTGCGGCGTGTTGATGCCGGTCTTGCCGCCGACCGAGGAATCGACCTGGGCGAGCAGCGTGGTCGGGATCTGCACGAAGCGGACGCCACGGCGCACAATGCTGGCGGCGAGCCCCGCCAGATCGCCAATCACACCGCCGCCCAGCGCCACCACCAGATCGCCACGCTCCAGTCCCATCTCGAGCAGGCGCTCGCTCAACCGTGCCAGCACTGGGAAGCTCTTGGTAGCCTCGCCAGGCGCCAGCACTTCGGCGCCGGCAAACAGGCGGTGCGCCGACAGGGCCTGCTGCAGTGTGGTGAGATGGCTCCGCGCGACGTTGGCATCGGTGACGACGATACATTTGGCCTTGCCGAGACGCTCGCCAATCAGAGCACCGCTCTTTGCCAGCAGGCCCCGGCCGATCAGCACCTCGTAGGCGCGGTCACCGAGCGCAACGCGGATGCACGCCGGCGCTGCGGCGTCATCCTGACCGTGCGCTGCCACAGGTCCGGCCGTGCTCATGTCGCCTCGCCGGGGTTGAGGGCGACGTCAGGTTCGCCGGCCACGCCGAGCAGCCCGCTCAAGGCCTGGATGATCTCGCCGACGATGACCTCGTGGGGAACCTCGCGGGTTTCAACGGTGATGTCCGCCGTCGCATAGATGGGGTAGCGCGCCGCCATCAGGCGCTTCATGGACGCCTCGGGGTCGTTCATCAGCAGCGGCCGGTTGTTCTTCTTAAGCACGCGCCGCATCAGCAGGGGCAGCTCCGCCTTCAGCCACACGGAGATGCCTGAGCGACGGATGTTGTCGCGCGTCTCAGCCACCATGAACGCGCCGCCGCCGGTTGCCAGCACCTGGGGCCCGGAGGCCAGCAGGCGCGCGATCACCCGGCGCTCGCCATCCCGGAAATACGGCTCGCCGTGATCCTTGAAGATATCGGTAATGGGCTTGCCGGCCGCCCGCTCGATCTCCTCGTCGGCGTCGACGAAGGACATGCCGAGCCGGGGCGCCAGGCGACGGCCGACCGCGGACTTGCCGCAGCCGGGCATGCCGACCAGGGCGACCGACCGGGCACCCAGCGCCGTGCGCAGGCGCTGCGCCAACGCGTCATCGGCCTCGTCCTTTTTGCCTCCATGCCCGAATCGCATCATCACATTCCCAACAGCAGCATGCCTGCCGCGGATAGGCAGCCCACGCCAGCAGTTTTGTCTATGGCTCGCAGCGTTCTGGCGCAACATGCAATGTGCGCGACAGGGCTGGCGTGGCAGGCTTTGCTCGCCGGGGCCGGCCGGGTCATAATCACGACAACCTTGACTTTGAACATAACTGGCAGGGAACGGGTCGCTACATGCCAAGTCTGGTACGGTTTCTGGTCGTCGTGGGGGTCCTCGGGGGGATCGTGTACGGCGGGCTGTACTTGATGGCCGTGCTCTTCGAGCCCGAGCAGAGAGAGACGTCCACCACAGTGCAGGGCGTCAGGATACCGCGCTAGGGTAGGGGCGCGCCGATGAGCCAGCCAACGCGCGTTTGCAGATCAGGCCCCGCACTTGGTGTCCTACTGGGCATGATGGTGGGCATGCTGGCTGTTCCGGCCATTGCCCAGGAATTCTGGAACCCCTTCAAGCAGTGGCAAAAGCAAGACCCGCCGCGCCCGCCCAAGGGCCTGGACGACCGGGGTGCCGATCGCGCCAACCTGCAGACCAGCCCGCGCGGCCGCACGGTCGAGCATGGAGAGCTCGACCCGGTGATGGCGCCCGACAATTCAGGTCTGCCGTTCGACCTGTGGCGCGGGCTCGATCTCGCCACCTTCGAGGAGCATCTCTCGCGCCTCGATCTGCCACCGCGCTCGCCGGTCTTGCATCAGCTGTGGCGACGCATGCTGCTGTCGGCCGCCACGCCGCCCACCGGTTCGCCGAGCACGGACCACTTCCTGGCGCTGCGCCTTGAGGCGCTCTATCGCTCGGGGATGCTGAGCGACATGACGGAGGTGATCAGCAATTCCGGTTCGACCGGCCCGCTGGTGCTGGCGCTGTCGGCGCGCAAGGAGATCGGCCTCGGCCGGCACGCCGAGGGCTGCCGGGCGATCACGACGCTGGCCGCACCTAGCACCGGTCTGCCGAGCCGGCTCAAGGGCGAGACGCAGCTGCTGATGGGCTACTGCGCGGCCAAGGCCGGCGACGTGGCGGGTGCCGATCTCGCCGCCAGTCTGGCGCGCGAGGAGGGCGTTGAGGCCGAGCTGCCGCTCAACGTGCTGGCCGGTGTCGCCACCGGCGACAAGCCGCAGGTGCAGCTGCCCAAGCGCGTACTGCTGCTGGATTATCGCTTCCTCGAACTGCTCGGGCCCGTCAATGTCGCGCAGTTTTTCGACAAGGCCGAGCCGGCGCTGCTGGCTGCGCTGGCGCAGGAGGAGGCCACCGACGCACGCCTGCGCATCGCGGCGGCAGAGACCGCGTTGCGTCTCAACGCGCTCCCTCCGGAAGCCCTGGCCAAGCTGTATCGCCGGCATGAATTCGCGCCAAGCCAGCTCTCCGATCCGACGGCCAGCCGCAACGACCAGCTGCTGCGCCGGGCCCTGCTGTTTCGCGGCATCGAGTTGTCGCGCCAGCCGGCCCAGCAGGCGCGCATGACCAAGGTGCTGCTCGACGATGCACGGCGCTCGTCGGCTGCCGTGCAGACCGCCCGCATGCTGACGCCGCTGCTCGACAATCTGCGGCCTGGTCCGGACACGGACAGCTTCAGCGAATTGGCCGTCGAGATCGGGCTCGCCGCCGGCCAGTTCGATGCGGCCCGCCGCTGGACCGACACGAACAGCAAGGCGCAGCATTGGCTGGCGCTGATCGAGGTTGCCGATCCTGCGCGGCAGGGCGGGCGCCTGCAGAGCTTGCAGCAGATCGAGGACCTCGCCTTACGCGGCCGTCTCAACCCGCTAGCGCTGCACCGCATAGCGACCGTGCTCGATGCCCTCGATGTCGACGTGCCGGTCCCGTTGTGGGATGCGGCGAGCCGCACGCCCCAACCGTCCGGCGGCTACCTGCCCGACACCGGTGTGCTGGCCGATCTTGCCCAATCGGCCAAGCGTGGCGATGCCGGTCGCACCATCCTGCTCGTCATGCGCACGTTGGGTGCCGACGGCCCGGAAGGCGCCAACATCCTGGCGCTCGGCGATTCCATCCGCGCGCTGAAACGGGTTGGCCTGGAAGCCGATGCGCGACGCATGGGGCTGGAAGCCCTGCTGCCGGTGTGGCCGCGCCTCGCCGGCAACTGAAATGAGCGGCGCCGATCAGGATCATCTCACCGCGTTCCTGGAGATGATGGCGGCCGAGCGCGGTGCCGCTGGCAACACGCTGGAGGCCTATCGGCGTGATCTGCAGGACTTTGTGGGCTTCCTGCAGCGTGGCGGGCATGCGCTCGCCGACGCCCAGCCGTCCGACATCGGCGCCTATTTGCGCGCGTTGTCGGAGGCAGGCATGGCGCCAGCCTCGCGCGCCCGCCGCTTATCGGCGGTGCGCCAGCTGTTCAAATTCCTGTCGAGCGAAGGCGTGGTCGCGGACGATCCGGCGCTCGGATTGGCCGGTCCCAAAAAGGGTCAGGCCATCCCCAAGACGCTGTCCGTCGGCGAGGTCGATCGGCTCATCGAGGCTGCCCATCGCCGCACTGAGAACACGCGCGGCCGCGACCGCGTGCGCGCCCTGCGCCTCAATGCGCTGATCGAGATGCTGTACGCGACCGGCCTGCGCGTCACCGAGTTGGTGACGCTGCCGCGGTCGGTGCTGGCCGGGGATGGGCGAGTGCTGACCATCAAGGGCAAGGGCGGTCGCGAGCGTCTGGTGCCGCTCAATCAGGCCGCCCGCACGGCGCTCGACCGCTACCTGAGCGTCGGCCAGCACGGCGAGGACGATGTGGCGCCGATGCTCGCCACCAGGTACCTGTTCGCCTCGCGCGGGGCGGAGGGACATCTGACGCGCCAGCGCCTCGGCCAGGAATTGAAGGACCTGGCGCTGGAGGCCGGCATCGACCCCGAGCGCGTGTCACCGCACGTGCTGCGCCACGCCTTTGCCAGCCATCTGCTCGACCGCGGCGCGGATCTGCGGTCTGTGCAACAATTGCTAGGGCACGCCGACATCACCACCACGCAGATCTACACGCACGTGCTGGAGGAACGGCTCAAGAAACTGGTGTTCGAGCACCACCCGCTGGCGCCCAGAAAGGGCGAAAAGGCCAGCTGAGCGCCATCTTTGATGGCAAATTTTCGCTGTCTGTTCATGAGTCTAGCCCCATAACCTTGACTTAGTCGGCCCGGCTGGCAAATGTCCGGTCCATTCGGATTGCTTTCGCCGTCCCCTCAAAGGCGGCCCAACCTCCCGCGAGCTGATGGACCGTACCGTAACCGTTCGCACCTACCTCGATTTCGAGAAGCCGATCGCCGAGCTCGAGAGCAAGGTCTCCGATCTGAGGGCCCTGAACAGCGAGGAGGACGGCTCGGTGTCGATCACCGAGGAGGTCACCAAGCTGCAGCAAAAGGCGCAGCAGGCCCTCGTCGATACCTACGCCAAGCTGACGCCCTGGCAGAAGACGCAGGTCGCGCGCCATCCCGATCGCCCGCACAGCCTCGACTATGCGCGGGCCCTGCTGGAAGACTTCACGCCGATGGCCGGCGATCGCTACTTTGCCGAAGATGCCGCCGTCATGGGTGGGCTCGCCCGCTTCCGCGGCCGGCCGGTCGTGTTCATCGGCCACGAGAAGGGCTCCGACACCGAAGGTCGCATCAAGCACAATTTCGGCATGGCACGGCCGGAGGGCTATCGCAAGGCGGTGCGGCTGATGGATCTGGCCGACCGTTTCGGCCTGCCCGTGGTGACCCTGATCGATACGGCCGGCGCCTACCCCGGCATCGGTGCCGAGGAGCGCGGCCAGGCCGAAGCCATTGCCCGCTCGACCGACCGCTGCCTGTCGCTGGGCGTGCCCATGGTGGCGGTCGTGATCGGGGAAGGCGGATCGGGGGGCGCAGTGGCGATCGCCACCGCCAACCGGGTGCTGATGCTGGAGCACGCCATCTATACCGTTGCATCACCCGAGGCGGCTGCCTCGATCCTGTGGCGGGACTCGGCACGAGCCATCGACGCCGCCACCAGCATGAAGATCACGGCCCAGGATCTGAAGATGCTCGGCATCATTGACACCATCATCACCGAGCCGATCGGCGGCGCGCATCGCGACCGCAACATGATCTTCAAGCGCACGGGCGATGCTATCGCCAAGTCGATCGGCGAGTTCTCGGGCATGAGCCCGGATGCTATCCGCCGGCAGCGACACGAGAAATTCCTGCAGATCGGGCGCGGCCTGTGACCTCCGCCGGCATTCGTCGCAAGGCCGCCTGCATGCGCAAGGGCGCGCTGGTGTGGCTGTTGGGTCGTTGCGGGGGGAGCGGCCTTACGGTAGTCTCAGGTCGGCCTTAACTATATCTTAACCTTTACGAATCATTGGTGATCGATCAGACGCCTGGGCACTTAGCGTAATGAGTCGTATTCACCTGGGGATCATGTTCAAGCGAGTATGCACGGCGCTTTCTGCGCTGGTCGTGGCGTGTGTGCTGGCCTCCTGCGCCAAGCTCGAGCTCACACCCGATCTGCTGCCGCTCTCCAAAGACACCATGATGTTGCTCGGCAAGAAGGGCATGGACCCGCAAGCGCCGATCTTCATCCGCGTGTTCAAGGAGGAATCGGAGCTGGAGCTGTGGAAGCAGCGCGCCGATGGCCGCTTCTACCACCTCAAGACCTACCCGATCTGCAACTGGTCGGGTGAGCTCGGCCCCAAGGTCAAACAGGGCGACCGGCAGGCGCCCGAGGGGTTCTATACGGTCACGCGCGAGCAGATGAACCCGAACTCGAGCTACCATCTGGCGCTGAACCTTGGCTATCCGAACGCCTATGACCGGTCGCTGCGGCGCACCGGCGAGTTCCTGATGATCCACGGCAAGTGCAAGTCGGCCGGCTGCTATGCCATGACCGATGCGCTGATCGAGGAAATCTACGCCATCACCCGCGAGGCGTTCGCCGGCCCCAACGACAGCTTCCAGGTGCACGCCTTCCCGTTCCGCATGACGAACGAGAACATGGCCCGGCATGCCAACCACGAGGCCCAACCCTTCTGGCGCACCCTAAAGGAGGGCTATGACTATTTCGAGCTGACCCGGCAGGTGCCGAGCGTGGCGGTTTGCAACCGTCGCTATGTGGTGAACGTCGCCTGGCCGGGTGGCGAGCTGGGCGGGCTCAATCCGGAGGCCGCCTGCCCGGCGTTCTTCCGGCCCCGGCCTGATCCGTTCCGGCCGCGTGCCGGGGAAGAGATCGCTGAGCAGCAGCGCATCGTCGTGCCGGGCCCCAAGATGCGCGACTTCGCCAACGTGGATCAGGGCGGGCCGCGCTACGGCCTTACCGGCAACGGGCTTGCGACCTCGTCGATCGGATCTGACCGCAATGGCGCGCCCGCCAACATGAGCTTCGCGCCGGCGCGGTGAGCGGCCGGACCACGCGGCAAACGAGGCGTCGCCGAACGATGCGGGCGCTGCGCTTCAAGTTCTGGCTTGGCCTTCTGCTGTTCCTGCTGGCCGCGGGCTGGTTCGGCCGTGACGTCCTGTTCGACTGGGACCATCTGCAGATCAAGGCCGAACGTGTGCGCCGTCAGGAGCTGGCTGCCCTCGGCCGCCCGCTGGCCGGCACCCCCGATCTCGCCGCGCTCGACAAGCGGCTGGCGGGCGACGGCCTCGCGCTTGGCGCACCCGTCTTCATGCGCATCTTCAAGCGCGAGTTCGAACTCGAGCTGTGGATGCAGAAGGACGACGTCTTCCAGCGCTTCGCAGTCTATCCGATCTGCCGCTGGTCAGGCCGACTTGGGCCCAAGCTGGTGGAGGGCGACGCGCAGGCCCCCGAGGGCTTCTACACCGTCGACAGCAAAGCGCTGAACCCGGCGAGCCGCTGGCACCGGTCCTTCAATCTGGGCTTTCCCAACGCCTTCGACCGCGGCCACCAGCGCACCGGCTCGTTTATCATGGTGCACGGCGGTTGCAGTTCGATCGGCTGCTACGCCATGACTGACCCGGTCGTGGATGAGATCTGGCGGCTGGTAACGGCGGCCCTCGGCAAGGGTCAGTCGCGCTTTCAGGTGCAGGTTTTCCCGTTTCGGATGACACCCGAGAACATGGACCAGCGTAAGCACGAGCGCTGGCTGCCGTTCTGGCAGAACCTCAAACGCGGACACGACTTGTTCGAGCAAACGCATGTGCCGCCACGAATTTCCGTCTGCCGCGGAAGCTATGCCTTTGCCGCAGCTCCGGCGAAGAGCGACGGCAGCCACGAAATCGTCAATCTCTGCTTGGACTTAACCAACCCGAGAAGTTGATGTCCCATATGCAATCGATCCAATGTTTCCTATTGGCGGGAACAAACGAAGCAGGATGGGCGCCGTGGGGGAGAATCCCGGCGCCGTGGTGGGGAGCTACAGCACGGTATGCTGATCGGTTTGCGCCGCATCTCATTGCGTTTGCGCGTGTGCGCACTGGTGGTTGCAGGACCCGGAGTGGCTTGCACTGTTGGGGTTGTGAAGGCGCCGGCCGCCCCGGCAACGGCTGCTGAAGGGGCGACGGCACAAGGCGTGGCGATCATCGCCGACCACGAGCCGGCTAGCGCCAAGGTTGCGTCCACGCCCCTGCCCGGCTCGGTCATCTCCATCGACCGCGGCGCCCGCCTGGCCGACAAGGGCCTGGCCGCCGGCAACCCGGTCATGATCCGCATCTTCAAGGCGGAATCCCAGCTCGAGCTGTGGATGGAGAAAGACGACCAATTCGAGCTGTTCGCCACGTATTCGATCTGCAAGTGGTCCGGCAAGCTCGGCCCCAAGCAGCACGAGGGTGACCGGCAGGCACCCGAGGGCATGTATGCGGTGGGCATGCCGCAGATCCATCGCAAGGGTCGCTGGCCACGCGCGCTCAACATCGGCTACCCCAACGCCTTCGACAGGGCGATGGACCGGACCGGCTCCTACATCCTGGTGCACGGCGGCTGCTCGTCAACCGGCTGCTTTGCCATGACCAATCAGCAGATGGAGGAGATCTACCGGCTGAGCGAGGAGGCCCTGAAGCAGGGCCAGGGCCACATCCCCATCCACGTGTTCCCGTTCCGCATGACGGAAGCCAACCTGAAGGTCTATTCCGACAGCAAGTGGCAGTCGTTCTGGCGAAACCTCAAAGACGCCTACGACGTGTTCGAACGCACACGCGTGCCGCCGCAGGTAAGCGTGTGCGGCAAGCGCTATGTCGTACGCGAGGGCGGGTCGGCCAACGCTACCGAGGTTTCCGGTGGCGGCACCGACCCGTTCGATCGCGCCGACTGCGTCGACACGGGGGCCGAAGTCGCCCGGATGGTGAGCCCCGATAACGACGATGACGCGCAGCCGGCCAAGATTTCCAGGGCCCGCAAGGTGGTGTCCAAGACCCAGCGCCGGCGGTCGGCTGGCCGCAATACGCGCAAGGCCTACGCCGCCGCCCGCAAGGCACGCGTGGCCGCCCACGCGGCCAAGATTCGCTCCGCTGCCAGGACCGAGCGTTAGAGCAGCCGCGGTCGGGGCCCTCAACCCTTCTGAACCTCGCGCTGCACACGGCCAAGAACTTCGGCGGCGGCCTGCTTGTAGGCATCCGTCAGCCTGGCCTCGCCGCCGTCCCGGTCCGTCCAGTTGAGGGTCAGGCAGAAGGTGACCGGCGCCGCCCCGACGATCATCTGGCCGGCCACCGCCAGGCAATGGAAGCCATCCCAGTTGATGCTGCCGCCCTTGGCATAGGCCGGGGTGTCGGGAGGAACCACCAGCGGGATGGCATCGGCCATCGCCTGGATGCGCTTGAACTCGGTGAGCGTCTGCTTCTTGCGGAAGAACTCGCCGGCCAGCGCACGCTTGTAGTAGGCGACGAACTCGCTAGCCGGGCAAACCATGGTCTGCTGGTCGTTGATGGCCGGCCGCAACCGACCAGCGGACTTGCCTGCCTGCATGGCCTGCAGTCCAGCCCAGCCCATATCGGTGCCGGCCGGATGGCCCGACAGGTAGGAGAAGAACCGGCGCGTACTGTCCGGAATGCGTGCCTGCGTCAGGCCTGCCGCCTGCATGAACGCCCGCACCTTGTTGACGCCCGCGCGCAGCATGGCGACATCTGTGGCGGTGTTGTCGCTGTGCGCGATCATGGCTTCCAGGACCGTACGCGCAGATGCCGTGCCGGACAGGAACTCGAACACGCCACCGCCGACCGAGCGGATGCTATCGTCGATCGGCAGTTGCTCGCTTTCGCTAAGCTTGCCGGCTTCGAGGCCCTGCAAATACGTCGATAGCACGAACGTCTTGAAGCAACTGCCGCAGAACAGCGCACTGTCGGGCTGGTAGGCGATGCGTCGAACGCCGCGCGCACCGTCGATGTCGACCTGCGCGCTCTTCGTACCGGGTAACGCCACGAACGCATCGAGCAGGCTCTTGGACGTTCCGCTCTGGCCTGCGGGCTGCACCGCTGCCGATGCGGATCGTGATAGTGCCGCCACGGCCGCGCCGCTGGCGGCAAGAAACTGTCGTCGATGCATGGATGCCCTCTGGTCCGATCTGCCTGCAGAAAGCAATCATGAGACAACAGCGGTTGAACAGCTGGATGCGGTCGTGTGGTCCGGGAAGTCGTTTGCCAGAGCTAACAGGGCCTGCAGACGCGATGGCAAATGCCGGTCATCGCGCAAACGATCGCTAAACCTGTAGCAAGACCAGCGGTGGCCGAGGTGGCGGAGTGCCGTTTGCTGCGCATCAAGGCGGTGATCGCCAATTCGCCGATCGTGGATCTGCGGCGCTATATGCTGGGCTTGGTCGGCGGCGAGGCGGCGGCGAAGAAGATGCCGCCCATCGAGTTGCAGGAGGTCGACGGCATGCCAGACGGCGAGGTTGCGCACGCGCACAAGCTGTCGTTCAAGGCGTCCTGCCGGCGTTTCGGTGGCACGAGCCTTGCGCAGTGGATCGAGCGGCTGAAAACATTCAATGCCGTGCAGGCGCTGGGCCGCCTTTCGTGCCCGGCGCTGGCCCTGGTCGGCACCGGCGAAGGCGACGGCCCGCCAACAGTTCGAGACGTTCTGCTCGCGCATGTTTGGCCCTGTGACGCAGCGCGTGTTTGAGGTGGCCGAAGGGGCAGACATGCACTGCCAGGTCGGCAACCTGCCGCGGTCCAACGCCGTGGTCTACGACTGGCCGGAAGAGACGCTGTAGCGGCGGCCAGCCGTCCGGGCCGATTGCGCGGAAGGACAAAGCGCGGCATCGGCTGCACATCTTCCGCCAGCGCTCGCGCCGGTCTATACCAGCGGGCCGGCTGCGGTGCGTTCCGCACACTCGCAGCACGTGCAGTCAGCCGCGCGTCGAGGCGCCGGTGGTTCACATCGAGGCGCCATTGCGATGCCGGCGGGGCGAACGTGAGCATCGTCGATCCTGCTGGTTGCACGCGCCGGGCTGACGCCAAACCGTCCGGCGGACGCGCGACGATCTCATCACAGCTGCGGGCCATTGTCAGGCTCGCCGCACCGACCAGTCTCGTCGCCCTCCTGCAGATCATCGCCCAGCTGGCCGAGACCTGGATCGCCGCGCGGCAGGGCACGGCGGCACTGGCCGGCTGGGCGGTGGTGCTGCCCTTTGCGCTGCTGCTGCAGCAGATGTCGACGGGTGCGATGGGCGGCGGCGTGGTGTCGGCCATCGCCCGGGCGCTCGGTGCCGGTCGCACGCAGGAGGCATCCGCGCTGGTACTGCACGCGCTGCTGATCGCGACGGCGGCCGGCGCCATCTTCGCCATCGGGCTTGCCTGCTGGCCGCGCCAGGTGCTGGGCGCGATTGGCGGTCACACGGCGGCAGACGCGGCTGCCGTCTACGCCGTGTGGCTGTTCGGCGTCGGCGCCATTCCCGCCTGGCTTGCGAACACGCTGGCGTCCGTGTTGCGCGGCGGGGGACGGCACGGGCTCGCTGCCCGCGTGCTGACGTTGGCGTGGGCGGCTCTGCCCATGCTTGGATGGGTGCTGGCCGAGCCCATGCGCGCTGGCCTGCCCGGTCTTGGAATGGCCTACGCGCTGGTCAACGCAACGGCGGCGCTCGCCATGCTGGTGGTGGTGCTGCGTGGCGGCGCCGGCTTTGTCCCCGATCTCAGGGTGGCGCCGTCGCTGACGCTGTTCCGCCGCATCCTGGCCGTCGGCCTCACCGCGTCGATGCTGGCAGCGATCGCCAACCTCACCACCATCCTGGTCACGGCCCGCATCGCCCATCACGGTGCTGCGGCGGTTGCGGCCTACGGCATCTCGGCGCGCCTGGAATTCCTGATGATCCCGCTGGCGTTCGGCGTCGGCTCGGCGCTGACGGCATTGGTCGGCCATGCGGTCGGCGCCGGTGACTGGGCAACCGCACGGCGGCTTGCCTGGATCGGCGGGCTGATGACGTTGCTGGCGGCCGGCCTAGCCGGCATCACGGTAGGCGCAGCGCCGGCCGCCTTCGCCGCCCTCTTCACCAGCGATCCCGAGGTGCTGCGCATCGCTACCCGGGCGCTGACGTTCATTGCGCCCGCGTATGGCGCCTTCGGCCTCGGCATGGCACTCTACTTCGCATCGATGGGCGCCGGACGCATGGCCTGGCCGGTGGCGGCCGCCGTTGCGCGCATCGGCCTCGCGGTCGGCTGCGGATGGCTGCTCGCCGACGTCGCTGGCCTGGGGCTCGACGGCCAGTTCGCGGCTGTCGCCATGGGTATCACGAGCTACGGCCTGGTGACTGCCCTTGGTGTGCGCCGCCGTGTATGGAGTTAGCGGTCGCCAGCCCTGCGCAAACCCGCACACCAGCTCGCCGCCGCTCACTCCGTGTCTTTCTTGCTGTCCCTGAGCAGCTCCAAACGGGGCACAATCATCAGCAAAACGAGCGCGACGACCAAAGCCACGGCCACCGTGGTCCAGGCGCCAAGACCGCAGGCGATGCCGAGGGCCGCCGTGACCCATACGCTTGCCGCCGTCGTCAGCCCCTCCACCGTGCGGGTCTGCGTGTCGCGCAGGATGACCCCGGCGCCGATGAAGCTGATGCCGGCCATGATGCCCTGGATGATGCCCTGCACGACACGGCTCAAAGCGTCGGCGTTCTCGGCCATGCCGGGGACCTGCACGGCCGCCACGCTGACCGTTGCAGCTCCGAGGGCCACGAGCCCCAGCGTCCTGATGCCGATCGGCTTCTGCGCCATATCGCGGTTGAGGCCGATCAGCGCGCCAGCGAGCGCTGCTGCGCTCAAGCGCGCAACCACGTCAGCAAATTCCAGGTCCATGCCTACGTCCGCCCTATCGCTTGGCAGATGCCGTTCCAGGCGACCATGCCGTCCACAACGCTCCACGACCATCCGTAGCATGCGTGGGGCGTTCGGGGGCGCCAATGGTGCGAGCAGGCTAGCGCGACCGCCGGCAAGCCGTAGGCCGTCCCTACGGCCACTTCACGACCGGCGGCAGCGACGACAGGATCGCCTCGACATTGCCACCGGTCTTCAAGCCGAACACCGTGCCGCGATCGTAGAGCAGGTTGAACTCGACATAGCGGCCGCGCCGCACCAGCTGCTCCTCGCGATCCGCCTCGCTCCAAGGCAGCGCGAAGTTGCGCCGCACGATCTCGGGATAGACGCGCAGGAACGCCCGCCCCACGTCCTGGGTGAAGGCGAGCGCCGCGGCCCACCCGCCGTCCGGCTCGGCCGGCGTCAGGTAGTCGTAGAAGATGCCGCCGACGCCGCGCATCTCCTTGCGGTGCGGTAGGTAGAAGTACTCCTCGCACCACGTCTTGTAGCGCGCGTAATCGGCAATCGCATGCGGCCTACACGCAGCCTGCATGGCAGCATGGAACGTCACCGTATCCGCATCCTCCTGCGTGCGCCGGCGCATCAATACCGGCGTCAGGTCGCCGCCGCCGCCGAACCACCACTTGGAGGTCACCACCATGCGCGTGTTCATGTGCGCCGTCGGCACGTTGGGGTTGACCGGATGCACGATCAGCGACACGCCCGACGCCCAGAAGCGCGGATCGGCGTCCGCACCTGGGATCTGGCTGCGGAACTCCGGGGCGAACTCACCATGCACCGTTGATGTATGAATGCCGGCCTTCTCGAACACGCGGCCGCCGAGCAGGCTCATGACGCCGCCGCCGCCCGCGGCACCGGTGTGATCGGTCCTGGTCCAGGGCTTGCGCTGGAAGCGGCCGGGCGGCTGGTCGGCCAGCGGCGCGTCGGCCGGCAAGTCGGCCTCCACGGCCTCGAACGCCTTGCACAGGTCGTCCCGCAGCGTCTCGAACCAGGCGCTTGCCGCCGATTTGCGGGCTGTCAGGTCATGCATGGTGTTTGCCTCGCGCCTATCTCTCGCGCAGTTCGATCTTGCGCATGCCGCGGCATGATGGCCATTTCCCAGACGGCCACATTGATCCATGCCATTGTTCCGTCGCGATCCAGGGATAACCCCGCCGGCCCAACAATTCCACATTCGGCCGCGAGGGGAGCAGGCTTTGCGCGAACGCGCAGCCTGAACTACCCCTGTCGCCTGCCGGGCACGAGGTTTTTGTCATGTTTCGCTGGTTTGAAACTCGCATCGCGGCCTTCCCGGCCGAGACCCCGGTCCGGCCGCCCGATACGCTGCTGGCATTCTATATCCACTTCATCCGGCCAATCTGGCCGGCCTTCGCCATGCTCCTGGTGGCGGGCTTTGCCGGCGCGGTGATCGAGGTGGCGCTGATGGCCTTCGTCGGCAACCTGGTCGACCTGATGAAGGCAGCCCAGTCGCCGACCGACTTCATCAGCGAGCACGGCGGCATGCTATTGTGGATGGCCTTCGTGGCCGTGGTCGCCCGGCCGCTGGTATCGACCGCGCACGATCTGATCAAGAACCAGACCATCGCCGGGCCGGTGACGACCCGCGTGCGCTGGCTGACGCACCGCTACGTGCTGCGCCAGAGTCTCGGCTTCTTTCAGAACGACTTTGCCGGCCGCGTCGCCAACAAGGTCATGCAGGCAGCAACCGCCCTGCGCGACTCGGTCGTGCAGGTGATCGATGCCATCTGGTATGCCGGCGTGCAGTGGATTGGCACGGCTGTCATCTTCGCAGCGGCCGATGCGCGCCTGCTGGTCCCGCTGGTGATCTGGCTGGCGGCCTATGTCGTCGTCCTCATCATCTTCGTACCGCGCATCAAGGCGCGCTCGACGGAGGCGTCGGAGGCGCGCTCCATGCTGGTCGGGCGCATCGTCGACACCTACACCAACATCCTGACCGTCAAGCTGTTTGCCCACGCTGACCGCGAGGATGCCTATGCACGCGCGGCCCTGCAAGAGCAGATGGGCAAGTGGCAAGCCTCGTTGCGGGTGCAGACGGCCATGGAACTGGTCCTGTACGGGCTGAACGGCCTGCTCATCGTCGGTGCCTGCGGGCTCGCCATCTGGCTGTGGAGCCATGCTGCCGTGAGCATCGGCGCCATCGCGGTCGTCAGCGGCCTTGTCATGCGCATCGTCGCCATGTCCGGCTGGATCCTGTGGGTGGTGGCCGGCATCTTCGAGAACATCGGCGTCGTCGAGGAAGGCATGGAGGCGATCAGCCGGCCGAACATGGTCGTCGACCAGCCGGACAGCCAGCCGCTGATCGTCCACAAAGGCGCGATCCGTTTCGAGAACATCAGCTTCCACTACGGTCAGAAGGTGGGGGCCGGCACCGCACGTCCGGGCGGCATCATCCACAACCTGTCGCTCGACATTGCGCCGGGCGAAAAGGTTGGCCTCGTCGGCCGCTCCGGCGCCGGCAAGTCGACGCTCGTCAACCTGTTGCTGCGCTTCTACGACCTGGAGGCGGGACGCATCACCATCGACGGACAGGACATCGCTCAGGTCACGCAGGATAGCCTGCGCGCGCAGATCGGCATGGTCACGCAGGACACTTCGCTGATGCACCGCTCCGTGCGCGACAACATCCTCTACGGCCGCCCCGGCGCCGGCGAGGATGCCACCGCCGCTGCTGCCAAGCGTGCTCAGGCCGACACCTTCATCGCTATGCTGGAGGACATGCGCGGCCGCAAGGGCTACTCAGCCCATGTCGGCGAGCGTGGCGTCAAGCTGTCCGGCGGTCAGCGCCAGCGTGTGGCGATTGCGCGCGTGCTGCTCAAGAACGCGCCGATCCTGATCCTCGACGAGGCCACCAGCGCGCTCGACTCGGAAGTGGAACTCGCCATCCAGGAGCAGCTGTACAACCTGATGTCCGGCAAGACGGTGATCGCCATCGCCCACCGCCTGTCGACCATCGCTGCCATGGACCGGCTGGTGATTCTCGACCACGGCCGCATCATCGAGGAGGGCAGCCACGCCGATCTTCTGAAGCGCGGCGGCCTCTATGCGGACCTGTGGTCGCATCAGTCCGGTGGCTTTCTCGCCAAGGAGGCCGCGGAATAGCGGGGCGCCCGGCATAGTTGCGGGCCCCTGTCATACCTGTGGTCAGGATGCCGCACCTGTCCTGCCCGCATTCAGCCACATGTGAATCGGGAGCGCCCAATTTCGCGCCCGGAATCACTGCATACTCGCGCCATGCCGGGGTAGCCATCCTAGTGCGTTGCACAGTGCGTTGCACAAACTCGCGGGTGGCTTTGAGTCGGTACCTCGTGCGATGAAGCAGTGGGCAGTGCGCAGGGTCTAGCGGAACGATGAAAAAGGCAGGACCGAGAACGTGGCCGTTGGCATTGGCGGCGGTTCTTGTGTTTCTGTGCGCGGACCATGGCTTGGCCCAGCAGCCCAAGAAGGCGCCCAGCAAGGGGGCGGTGACTGCTGCCGGCAACATGGCCGACTTCTTCAGCCAGGTTGGCGCCGACATTTCGGACTGCATCTTCGAGCTGTCGGAAGAGCAGATCGAAGTCCAGCAAGCGCTGATCGAGGCCTATATCAAGCACGGCGCGACCAGCGCCGACGCCCGGCGACTGGCCGTGAAACAGATTGTGCCGCCCAAGCCGTCCGAGAAGTGCGAGCAGATCCGGGATCCATCGCAATCCTCTCCGTGGGCGTCGAAGACCACGACGACACCTGAGAAGGCGCCCACGGCGCCTGAGAAGAAGGCGGTCGCCAAGGCCCCGGCCAAGGCTCCGGTCGAGAAGCTCGATCCGGTCGTCACGCTCGCCAACAAGCAGGTGCTGCCGCAGTGGGATTGCGCCTCGAACGTCGATTTCGTCACCATCAAGCACAAGGGTTATGAGCGCAAGCTGTCGGGCGGCGAGATCTGCAACCCGTTCGAGGACGTGGTGCGCAAGGTGCCGGACGCGGTCGCCCCCTTCCGCCTCGGCTATGTCATCACGACCGGCCGCCTGTTCGTCATCAGCGATGACCCCCAAGCCAACGGCAAGACCATCGCCTGGGCGATCTCGGGCCGCGAAATCTGCCGCAACAACCCGGACCCTGATTGCCTCGCCGCACGGTCCATTGGCTCGTTGCCGCCCGGACTCTATGCGTTTGCCTCCGACAAGAAGCAAAGAGTGAGCTGGGGGCCAAACATCAAGCGCATGGTGGTCGGCGTCTACCTGACCAAGCTTTGGAACAGGGAGAAATACACGCCGGCGCAGACGGCCGGAATCTTGGCGCGAGGCAACATCGCCATCCATGTGCGCCTGAAGGGCGAAATGTCCGAAGCGTGCCTCGGTCTTGAGCCGAATGGCTGGGAGTATGTGTCGACGCTGGTCAAGGACGGGCGCGCGACCGGGCTCAACGTCTACATCGACGAGCCGCACCCGCAGGTTGCCGAGAAGGCGCCGATCGTGCGCGCGTCCGGGTTCTCGCTGTCCTCGCTGTTCAACCAGTAAGCCCGCGGCCACGCAATGGCTGCGCGCCTTTGGCTGGCGCTCAGTACAGGCCGCGGCGCGCCATCTCGGCACCCTGCCGCTCGCTTTCTTCCTGGGTCAGCCCTTCTACCTGATCGGCCAGCATCTTGCCGTAGCTCGGGATCAGCGCGCGGTCGATGTGCTTGGCGGCATCCCACAGCCCCGCGCGGTTGACGGCCTTGGCGCAGTGCAGGTAGGCCTCGCGCACCTCGATCAGGAGCCCGAACTTGGGGGTGCGCCCCTGCACGGCCGATGCCGCCAGTAGGCCCGCATCGTCGGTAACTCGCGCCAGCCCGTTGATGCGCAGCACCTCGGCCATGCCCGGCACCAGAAACAGCATGCCAATGCTGGGATTGGCGAAGATGTTGGCGTAGCTGTCGAAGCGGTTGTTGCCGATGCGGTCGGGCAGCAGCAGGTGGCGATCGTCCAGCACGCGCACGAAGCCCGCCGGATCACCGCGCGGAGAGACGTCGGCCCCGTCGGGTCCGTGCGTCCCGATCACGCAGAAGGTCGCATGCTGCAGGATGGTCGTGCAGTGCTTGTCGAGGCGAACGAGCACCTTGCCGGTCGCACGCGACATCGGCGTGGGATGCGCGTCCCGCACCGTCTGCATGGCCTCGACATAGCTGATCGAGCCCGCGTCGAACTTCGGTTCGCTCATGCTCCTCGCCTCCTGTTGGCGACCGGCGCAAGCGGCAGGATCGTCAGGCCTTCCGCAACAGCTGCAGCATCATGCTGTCGTACTGGAAATCCGCATACTGGTGGTAGAGATAGTTGCGATCCCGGTACTCTTTTTGCGCCTTGTAGATTGTCGCGAAGGCCTCATTGGAGGCAATCAGGCCGGCATAGTGCTCCTGCGCCGCCGCATACATGGCCTGTACGACCTGCGCAGCGAACACGGACACATTGATTCCCGAAGCCACCAGCCGCAGCAGCGCCTCCGAGTTCTTGGTGTCGTAATGCCCGAGCATGCTGGTGGTGGTGGCCTGGGCCGCTACGTCGACGGCCTTCTTGTAGTGAGGCGGCAGTTCGGCCCACTTGGCGCTGTTGGCCAGCACATGGAAGACCGTGCCGCCCTCCTGCCAGCCCGGCGTGTAGTAGTACTTGGCGACCTTGTTCAGCCCCAGCTTCTCGTCGTCATACGGGCCGATGTATTCGACCGCATCGATGGCGCCGCGCTCGAGCGCCGGATAGATGTCGCCGGGGGCGATCTGCTGGGGCACCACGCCGACGCGCGCAGCGATCGCGCCCGCCAGGCCGGCGATGCGCATCTTGAGACCCTTGAGGTCGTCGGAGCTGTTGATCGGATTGCGAAACCACCCGCCCCATTGCATGCCGGTGTTGCCGCACGGAAAGGCGACCACGTTGTGCTTGGCCAGAAACGCGTTGAACATCTCGTTGCCGCCCGCGTGGTAGAACCAGCCGTGCTGCTGGCGCGGGTTGAGCATGAAGGGCACCGCCGCTCCCAACGCGAACGTGGGATCCTTTCCGACGTAGAACAGCATCCCGGTATAGGCCATATCGACGGTGCCCCCGTGCACAGCGTCGAGGGCCTGCAGGCCGGGCACGATCTCGCCGGCGGCGAACTGCTGGATCTGGAACTTGCCCTCTGTCAGCTCCGATACGTAGCGGCAGAACAGCTCGCCGGCTCCATAGGTGAGATCGAGCACCTTCGTGAAGCTCGAGGTCATGCGCCAGCGGATGTGCGGTGCGCTTTGAGCGATGGCCGGCGAGCTGACCAGGGCACTCGCCGCGGCGCCGGCGCCGAGCTTCAAAACTGTTCTTCGCTGCATGACCGACCTCACCGAACTCCGCTTTCCTGATGGCTTCGCAAACACTTCAGCAAGCCACGTGCCAGAGGTTCGATGGCCCAATCGCGCGTGAAATTCGCGCCGGCGCGGAGTTCTTGAGGAAAGCCGAGCAATTCGTGGGCATTGGCCGCGCGCGCATGCCCAACCGTACGGCAGTTTCGACGGAGCTTGCGCGAGCAGGGCTTTGCCGTGAGTATCCGCGCCATGCAGCAGCGAAATGCGCCGTCGAGGTTTGGCATCGTCATCTATGCGGACGTCGAGCCGATCGACATCGGTGGCACGGTCGGCATCATCTCGATGGCGCGCAGAGTGCTGCCGGCCATTGAGAGCGTGACGATTGCCGCGCGCTCAGGCCCGGTCCGCTTGGCCGGCGGACTTTCCGTGGTCGCGCAATTCGGCTTCCACGATCATCCGCCGTGCGACTGTTTCATAGTGTGCGGCGGGCCCGGCTGGCGGGCGCAAGTCACCGACCAGGCCATGCTGGCGTTCCTGCGTCGCTTGCCAGGTGGCAGCGCGGCCTCGGTTTGCACCGGTGGACTGATCCTCGCTGCAGCCGGCCTGCTCGACGGCAAGCGTGCAACCACGCGGCGGCACGCGGCTGGCGCTGAGCCTGCGGCGCCGCTTGCGCGGCTCGGCACGCTGGCGCCAACCGCTGAGCCGATCGCGGCGGCCATCGTCGATGATCGCGGCATCGTAACGAGTGGCGGTGTGTCGCTCGCCATCGACGGCACGCTCTACCTGATCGGTCGGCAGTATGGAGAGGACGTGCGCGACGAGATCGCGCGTGTGATCGAATACGACCGTGCGTTCGCGGCCAACCGCGCCGCGCTCGGCCACTTTGTCGCGTGACCGGCTATGGCCGCGCCTGCTCGGCGCGCTTGACGGCTCGGGCTGTAACTGCAACGGCCTCTTGCAGCTTTAGAAGCTTGTCGCGGGTACGCTGTTCGGCGCGCCGAAAGCAATCCCGCTCGTATTCAAGTTTTATCCGCTGCGCCAACCCGAGGTTCGGATCAGCTTGCGCGAGTGCGCCATCCGATTGTCCTGACGCTGCCATGACAGGCAGGCGCGGACTGTCGGAGGCTCCTGCCGCTGCAAACATGGCGGCGGGTGCATGGCGCAGCGCCGGCGGGCGCAAGTCGCCGCCATGCGTTTCCGGCCCCGCCGCCTGCGCGGTGCAGCCGGGCTCGGGCTCGCGCGTGAGCAAAGCCTGCTTCGGCAGGGGAATGCGCGCCGGTTCGGGATAGGCGTCGACCAACTCGTATTTGCTACAACTCGCAAGCAGGCAGCCGGCCAGTGCGGCAACGCCGACCACGGCGGCCAGCCGCCAGCGCCCGCGCTCTTGCATCAGGCGCGCTGCGGCCAAAATAGAGCTAAGGATATCGCTACGCACAACTACTCTCCCCCACAACGCATCCACTATGCAGGGGAACCGTTATTGTGCGGTTAAGCTTGCAAGGTAGCTGCAACGGCGGCCATCGCCGTCTTGGCATCAAGGCGAGAACACGATGGCCTTTTTGCTCGTGCCGGGCTCCGCGTTCATTGCGCGCGCACCGTCCACAGCGGGCCCAGTTTCCCCGCAGCGCCAGCCCACGGCCTTGCCGTAGCGATAGCTGCGGTGCAT
>DASTOW010000008.1:0-7715 GCA_035762425.1 Hyphomicrobiaceae bacterium
GCGATCCCCGCTGAGGCGCAACACGCACGGCACGCGGCAAGCAACGTGTGCGGGCAGGACATTCGAGGGACGGAATGGCAAGTGCCGAACGGAGCCACAGCCGCGTAAACAGCCCCATCGATCTCATCGAGCAAATCGCCAACAGCAACGACTGGGCGACCGAACGGGCAAGCGAGGACGAGATTACGCTGATCGTCGCCGGCCAATGGACCGACTACAATGTGTCGCTCAACTGGCGTGGCGACCTCGAGACCCTGCACATCGCCTGCGCCTTCGACGCCAAGATTCCTGACAACCGCCAGAACGAGGTCTACCGCCTGGTGGCCCAGATCAACGAGCAGCTCTGGCTCGGCCATTTCGATGTCTGGATCCAGGAAGGGCTGATCATGTTCCGGCACGGCCTGATGCTGAACGGCGCACTCGCCACCACCGCGCAGTGCGAGGCCATGCTGAAGACGGCGCTGGAGGCCTGCGAGCGCTATTACCAGGCCTTCCAGTTCGTGGTCTGGGCCGGCAAGGAAAGCCGCGACGCGCTCGCCTCCACCATGTTCGAGACAGAGGGACGGGCCTAACGGCCCCGCCTGGCGGCTGCTTGCTGCCTGGCAAGCGAGCAGCTGCCAAGGTGCGCAAGTTTCGAGTTTATCTCTGCCTCTTCTTGCGCACGGCCTACGATCCTGCTCTAGGATCGGGCAGGCTGTGGGCTGGCGCGTAAGCGCGCAGCCCGGCACATCGAGGTTGCGCCATGACCCTTCGCATTGACGGAACGCTGCTGCTGGCCGGAGCAGGCAACATGGGATTGTCCATGCTGGGCGGCTGGCTTGATCGCGGCCTCGACCCGCAGCAGATCATCGTGCAGGACCCTGCGCCGCCGGCCCGCGCCAGGGAACTGATCCAGAAACATGGCATCGACCTGCGGGCGAGCGTGACCGAGCTGCGCGAGCCGCCGGCGGTGCTGGTGGTGGCCGTCAAGCCGCAGGTCATGGACGAGGTGTTTCCGCCGTTGGCGCGGCTTGCGGGTCAGGCGACGCTCGTGCTGTCGGTGGCAGCGGGTCGCCGCATCGAAGGCTTCGAGCAGCATCTGACCAAGGGCACACCCGTCGTGCGCTGCATCCCCAACACCCCGAGCTCGATCGGGCGGGGCATCACCGGGGCGGTCGGCAATGCGCATGTGACGGCCGCCAAGCGCGCCACCTGCGATGCGCTGCTGCGGGCGATCGGCGAGGTCGTATGGCTCGACGAGGAAGGGCTGATCGATGCCGTGACGGCCGTGTCGGGCTCGGGTCCGGCCTACGTATTCTATCTCGCCGAGTGCCTGGGCGAGGCCGGCATCAAGGCAGGCCTGCCGCCGGCGCTGGCGCATAAGCTCGCCCGCTGGACGGTATCGGGTGCCGGCGAGCTTCTGCATCGCTCCGACCTATCGCCTGATGTGCTGCGCCAGAACGTCACCTCGCCCAACGGCACCACCTTCGCGGCCCTGCAGGTGCTGATGGCCGACGACGGCCTGGCCAAGATCATGCGCGAGGGGGTTGCGGCGGCGACAAAACGGTCGCGCGAGCTCGCCCAATAAGCGTTGGGCTCAATAGAGCTCGAGCAGCAGCCAACCGCTGAGGATGCAAAAACTCACGATGGCTACCCCCAATCCAGCCCCCGCCACGGCGGCCATCGCCCGAGACTGCACGCATGTACGCATAACGACCCTCCCAGCGCCTTGTGCGGCCCGCTGATAACGAACCAAGGCGCATTGGGTTTCCTGAACATCGGCAGCATGCTCTTTCTTGGGCGCGAATGGCGGCTGGCCAAGTGCGAGGCCAGCGCCTATTTTGGCCGCCGTTTTTGCAGCGCCTTCAGGCGGAAAGAGCGTGACCATGACCAACAGGGCGCCGATGCCGCAGCCCGGCATTCTGGATATCAACCCCTACGTGCCGGGCGAGAGCCACGTTGCGGGCGGCGCGAAGCCGATCAAGTTGTCTTCCAACGAGACCCCGCTCGGGCCGAGCCTCAAGGCGATCGCGGCCTTCAAGGCCGAGGCCGACCAGCTGGAGCGCTATCCGGACGGCTCCGCCGCGTCGCTGCGCACGGCGATCGCCGAGCTGTACGGGCTAAACCCCGACCGTATCGTGTGCGGCAGCGGATCGGACGAGCTGATCAACCTGCTGGCGCACGCCTATCTCGGGCCGGGCGACGAGGCCGTCTACACTGAGCACGGCTTTCTCATGTACAAAATCGCCACGCTGTCGTGCGGGGCCAAGCCGGTGCCGGTGCCGGAGAAGGACTACCGCGCCGACGTCGACGCGATCCTGGCGCGTGTGTCGGACAAGACCAAGATCGTCTTTCTTGCCAACCCGAACAACCCGACTGGCACCTACATCCCCCACGACGAGGTGCGGCGGCTGCAGAAGGGGCTGCCGGCGCATACTCTGCTGGTGCTGGATGCGGCCTATTGCGAGTACGTTCGCCGCAACGACTACGAGGCCGGGCTGGAGCTGGTTGCCACCACCGAGAACACGGTGATGACGCGCACGTTCTCCAAGATCTATGGGCTGGCGGCGTTGCGGCTCGGTTGGGCCTATTGCCCGGCTGGCGTTGCCGACGTGCTGAACCGCGTGCGCGGACCATTCAACATCACTGCGCCGTCGCTGGCGGCGGGCGTAGCGGCGCTGGCCGACAAGGCCCACCTCGAGACGGCCGTGGCACACAACGAGAAGTGGCTGGCCTGGACCACTGCTGAGATCGAGAAGCTCGGGCTCAAGGTGACGCCAAGCGTCGGCAATTTCATCCTGATCCACTTCCCGACCGAGAAGGGCCGGGATGCCGCCAGCGCCGACGAATTGCTGAAGTCGCGCGCCATCATCCTGCGCCGGGTGGCCGCCTACGGGCTGCCCAATGCGCTGCGCATGACGATCGGCACCGAGGAGGACAACCGCGCCGTGGTGGCAGCGCTCGCCAGGCTGATGGGCAGGTAGGGTAAGCCAGATGACCACGCCCATGTTCGAGCGGGTGGCGTTGATCGGCATCGGCCTGATCGGCTCGTCGCTCAGCCATGCCATGCGCAGGGGAGGAGTGGCACGCAGCATCGTCGGCCACGCACAGTCGGACAAGACCCGCGACACCGCCCTGCGCCTGGGCCTGGTCAGCTCGGTTTATGCCAGCGCCGAGGAAGCCGTGCGCGGCGCCGATCTGGTCGTTCTTTGCGCGCCGGTGGGCGTCTGCGGTGCGATCGCCAAAGAGGTGGGGTCTTCGCTCGCGCCAGGGGCCATCGTGACCGACGTCGGCTCGGTGAAAGGCGCGATCGTGCGCGATGTCGGCCCGTACCTGCCGAAGGGCGTGCATTTCATTCCAGGCCACCCGATTGCAGGCACCGAACATTCAGGTCCCGAAGCCGGCTTCGCCGAGCTGTTTGACGGACGCTGGTGCGTGCTGACGCCGCCGCCGGACGCCGATCCGGCGGCCGTGGCCAAGCTGCAGGCGTTCTGGCAGGCGCTAGGTTCGCACGTCGAGGTGATGAGCGCCGACCACCACGACATGGTGCTGGCCATCACCAGCCACGTGCCGCACCTGATTGCCTACAACATCGTCAACACCGCCCGGCACCTGGAGCGCGTCACCGACACGGAGGTCATCAAGTTCTCGGCCGGCGGCTTTCGCGACTTCACGCGCATCGCCGCCTCCGACCCCGTGATGTGGCGCGACGTGTTCCTCAACAACAAGGACGCCGTGCTGGAGATGCTGGCGCGCTTCAGCGAGGACTTGACGGCGCTGCAGCGAGCGATCCGCTTCGGCGACGGGGAGACGCTCTACAAATTGTTTACGGAAGCGCGGGCGGTCCGGCGCGGCATCATCCAGGCCGGCCAGGACACCGCCGCGCCCGACTTCGGCCGTCACGGCGACGTAGGCGCGCCGGGCAAGAAACCATCGGGCTCATGAGCGCGACTGACCACGATCTGTGGGTGTTTGGCTACGGATCGTTGATGTGGCGGCCGGGGTTTGCGTTCGCGGAAACGCGGCGCGCCCGCGTGATCGGCTATCGCCGTTGCTTCTGCATCTATTCGGTGCATCACCGCGGCACGCACAGGCGCCCCGGCATGGTGCTGGGGCTCGACCGCGGCGGCGCCTGCGCGGGGATCGCGTTTCGCGTGCGCGCGCAGAACGCCGGCGAGACCATCGCCTATCTACGCTCGCGCGAGCAGGTCAACGGCGTGTACCGCGAGGCGCATCTGCCGGTGGAGATCACCGAGGGCGGGAACCGGGAAGTGACTGCGCTCGCCTACATCGTGGAGCGGGCGCACCCGAGCTACGCCGGGCAGCTGCCACTGGCGCAGCAGGCGCGCCTGATCCGCGGTGGGCGGGGAGTTTCCGGCATCAATCTCGACTACCTGATCAGCACGCTGCGCCACCTGGCCGAACTCGACATCCGCGAACCAGAATTGGAGCGCATCCTCACCCTGATTGGCCCACATGCCGCGCGCTGCCCCGTGACCACCCGCGGCAGCGCGGCGGCCGTCGGCATTCTGCGGGCGGCGGCTCACCAGCCGGTCACGGTACGGCAGATGCGGCCCGAACAGCGGCGCAGGTTTCTTTACCGGTTGCGCGTGGGATCAGCGAATGGGGGCAGGTAGCCGAGGACGGTCGCCAGCGTCAGGCGCACACGGCCCGGGCCGGTTCCTCGGCAAGCGCGCCGAACTGACCAGCGCGCAGGTCACACACGACGAGTTGGCGTTCGTCGTCGGTTCTGGCCAGCGCGTGCACGTGCACCTCGTTGGCACCCAGCATGGCGCCGCGCTGGCGGATGCGGGCCAAATTTAGGGTCGGCGCATCGCTGGCGCCGCTGGCAATATGCAGCACCTTGCGCGCGCCGCCGATGTCGCGGCGCACCAGCGCATAGGTCACCTTCGGCAGTGGCGGGCACTCGATCAGACTAAAGATGCTGTGCGAATAACGCTGTCCCGAGGCTCCCCGCCAGGAGCAGACGCCACCGGCTCGGTCGAGCAGGGCTTCTACGACCGCGGGCGCCCGGTTGGGCCGGGTCTGGGCGGGGCGGTCGGGGCTCAGGATGCGGGCGGACATTCGGTTCTTGAGGCGTTACGCGTGAACTGCGGGTGACAGCGTTATCAAATACCCGAGATTTCGAGCTGAAATGTGACCACGGGCGAGTGATTTCAAGGCGCTACACGAAGAGTTACTTCGCGTGATCGGTTAACGCCGCCGCCGTCGATTGGTTTCATCCACACTTCGAATAACCGCAGGAGTGGCAAACCCAGCAGCCTTCCTGGCGGTACAGGGATGGTGAATTGCAGCGCGGACAGGTCTTGCCGCGGCCGAGGTCGCCGGCCGCCAGCGCCTGGCGCTGCGCCGCCTCGGCGCCTTGCTGGGCCTCCGGCACAAGGAACCCGGTGCGGATCATGTGGGTCTCGATCACCTGGCCGATGGCGGCCAGCAGGCTCGGCACGTAGCGGCCGCCCATCCACTGCCCACCCTGCGGGTCGAACACGGCTTTCAATTCCTCGACCACGAAGGCGACGTCACCCCCGCGGCGGAAGATCGCACTGATCATACGGGTGAGGGCGACCGTCCAGGCGTAGTGCTCGAGGTTCTTGGAATTGATGAACACCTCGAACGGACGCCGGCGCGTGATGTGCCCGCCGCCGGCCGGGCCGTCACGCTCGATGTCGTTGATGGTGATGTATATGGCATGGTCGCTGCCTGGCCACTTGATCTTGTAGGTAAAGCCGGCAAGCACGCCTTCACGCTCCAGGGGCTTGGCCATGTACACCACGGCCCCCTGGCGTCCGCCGCCGAGCGGGAGGCCGGGCAGCAGCGGCTCCTCCAAGGCCCCCTCGTCGGCCCGCAATGGAGCGGCCGCTGCAGACGCCGGAGCCGTCTGCGCAGGGGCAGGGCGGGTCAGCACCGAGCCGGTGACCGCGTTGGGCCGGAAGGTGGTGCATCCCTTCAGGCCAAGTGCATAGGCGTCGAGATAGACGGTCTCGAAGTCTTGAAAGCTCATGTCGGCGGGGCAATTGATGGTCTTGGAGATCGAGCTGTCGACATGCCGCTGCACGGCCGCCTGCATCTCGAGGTGGGCGCGAGGGGCGATCTCCTCGGCGCGCACGAAGGCCTCGGGCAAGGGCGTGCCAGTACCAAAGCGCTCGCGGTAGAGCGCGAAAGCATAGTCCTCCACGGTCTCCTGACGCGTCGAGCCGTCGCGCTCCAGGATGCGCCGCTCGTAGCGGAAATCGAACACCGGCTCGACGCCGCTCGACACGTTGCCGGCCAGCAGCGAGATGGTGCCGGTCGGCGCAATGGAGGTGAGGAGGCCGTTGCGGATGCCGTGCCCGGCAATCGCCGCGCGCACGTCCTCAGGCAGACGACGCACGTTCGGTGCGGCCAAGAACTTTTCGGCATCGAATAAGGGGAAGGCGCCCTTCTCGCGCGCCAACTCAGCGCTAGCACGGTAGGCCGCCGTCTTGATCGCGGCCATCCAGCCCTCCGCGAGCCCGACGGCTTTTGGCGTACCGTAACGCACCCCGCACAGGATCAGCGCATCGGCAAGGCCGGTTACACCAAGACCGATGCGGCGCTTGGCCTTCGCCTCATGGTGTTGTGCGGGCAGCGGGTAATTGGAAACGTCGATGGCGTTGTCGAGGAAGCGCACGGCCGTGGCCGTGATCGCCTCAAGCCGTGCTGTGTCGAGTGCAGCATCCGGCGTCAACGGCTTGTCGATCAGGCTCGCCAGATTGATGGAGCCAAGCAGGCAGGCACCGTAGGGCGGCAGCGGCTGCTCGCCGCACGGATTGGTGCACTGAATGGTCTCGCAATAGGCGAGATTGTTCTCGGCGTTGATGCGGTCGACGAAGACGACGCCCGGCTCGGCGTAATCGTAGGTGGCGCGCATCATGCGGTCCCACAGAGCGCGGGCACGGACGGTGCGGTAGGTCTTGCCGGCGAACACCAGCGGCCAGTCCGCATCGTTCCTGGCGGCGCGCACGAAGGCGTCCGTCACCAGCACCGAGAGATTGAAGTTGCGCAGCCGGGCCGCGTCCGCCTTGGCGTCAATGAAGGCTTCGATGTCGGGATGGTCGCAGCGCAGGGTAGCCATCATGGCACCGCGGCGTGCGCCCGCCGACATGATGGTGCGGCACATGGCGTCCCACACGTCCATGAAGCTGATCGGCCCCGATGCGTCGGCGCCAATGCTCTTCACCAGCGCGCCCTTGGGACGCAGCGTGGAGAAGTCGTGCCCAATGCCGCCGCCCTGCTGCATGGTGAGCGCGGCCTCCTTCACGTTCTCGAAAATGGCGCCGAGGTCGTCCTCGATGTGGCCCATCACGAAGCAATTGAAGAGCGTGACATCGCGGCCGGTGCCGGCGCCAGCCAGGATGCGGCCCGCTGGTAGGAACGCGAGGTCGGCCATGGCCTCGGTGAAGGCCTTCTCCCAGCGCTTGCGCACACGCCTGGGCTCGGCGGCGGCCACGCCAGCGGCCACGCGCGCCCAGGTATCGTCGAGGGTGCGGTCGACGACGCTGCCGTCGGTCCCCTTGAGGCGGTACTTCATGTCCCAGATCTGCTCGGAAATTCCGGGCAGAGGCGGCGGCTGGCGGCGCATGGCGGCAGACTAGGTTAAAGGGGCGAAGCGTAGCGAAAATATAGGTCTCGGATGGTGTCGCGTCAATAAAATGTTCTCGTTATGTTTCTATTTCGTATCGGCGGTGGCGGCGGCA
>DASTOW010000009.1:0-2767 GCA_035762425.1 Hyphomicrobiaceae bacterium
TCGTAAGGGCAAGGGCAAGGGCAAGGGCAAGAGAAATGCATTGCGAGCGCAACATTGTGATACCTGGCACTTGGTCCAGGATGTGACGATCTAGCCGATGCCCCGTCGCAAAAGCATCGGCTCGTGCCCAGCCTACCCGCCCGCAACCTCGTCCATCGGGATCGGGCGGTAGCCCAACGCGACGTGCGCGTCCGTGGGCACCGAGATGGCATCGCTGTACAGCGTGCCTTCGTGGAAGAAGTAGGTGACCATCGTGCGGTAGGCACCGATCTGATCGTGCTCGGGGGTGCGCAGTACGCTACGCGAGGTGGCGACGATGCCGGCGATCTCGCGGTTGGCGATGGCCCGCTGCAGGGGTCTGTCGTCCAGCATCTCCTCGAGCACGCCGCAGGCGATCGGCACCAGGTCGCGGCCGATCCACTCGGTCACCGACGGACGTTTGGCGATCGCCGGAGCTGACAGCAGCAGCAGACGCAGATTGTGGGTCCGGCACAACGCACGCGGCGCCGGGCAATGCTGCACGGCGGCAGCCAATGACGTCAGGAGCGGGCCGGTCGGCTCCCAGCCGAGATCCCTGAGGCGCCTCTGCTGCTCAAGGCTCGGCGTATCCTCGCCGCGCTCCCAGCGCGAGATGGTTCGCTGCGCCACCCCGATCACGCCGCCCATCCGCTCCTGCGTGAGGCCGTGCCGCGTACGATAAATTCTGACGATATCGCTCCAGTTCTCGGACATCTCGCCCCCTTGCGAAATTCCCTTGTCCTCGCCGCCAGCGCCTGAGCGAACCTTGCAATCGTCAAAGAAACAAGCTCATCAAGCCGCATGTTCAAATCGAGAAGCTGACGCTGGCTTTGTCACCAGACCGGTGAACGCATCTGCAATCACTATAGCTTTTATCGGCGCTACGAAAGCAGACGCCTTTAGACGTTGAACGAGTCGCGCCGCCTCGTAAAATGCAACGGCGACTGTTTTCGGACGCAGCGAGGCGCTGTCCGAGGCAGCCACCAACGCCCGGGAGGCGCAGTCGAACTCACGGAAATAGTTGGCTTTTCATAGCGTCGCGAGGCACGCAGGCAGGCAGCTTAGCGACGCGAGCTTGCGGGGAAAAGAACCACTGAGAGGCCAACCTCCAGTGGTTCTTTTTTTGTGGCGCGGGCCGGCTCCGCCGCGCATTCAGGGCCTTTCAAATAGCCGCCTCGGTGCTGGCATCGAAGAAGTGCAGGCGCTCGGGATTGATGGCGAGCCGCATGGTCTCCTGCACCTTCACGCGGGTGGTGGGCTCGACAGACGCCACCATGCTCGAGTCGCCAACGCGCACGTCGAGCAGGATCTCCGAGCCCAACTGCTCGACGACCTCGACCTTGGAGTTGAAGGTCAGGCCTGCCGGATCGCCGTCGCGCGCCACGTGGAGATCTTCGGGTCGGATGCCCAGCGTCACCTGGCGTCCGACATGGGCAAGCAGGCGCTCAGCCTCCCTGCCCGGCACCTCGATTTCGAGCCCGGCATTCTTGGCAACCACGCGGCCGTTGCCGTTGGTCATGGTGACGGTGGCGAAATTCATGGCCGGCGAGCCGATGAAGCCGGCCACGAACTTGTTCGCGGGCCGATTGTAGAGCTCAAGCGGCTCTCCCACCTGCTGCACCCAGCCGTCCTTCATGACCACCACGCGGTCGCCGAGCGTCATGGCCTCGACCTGGTCGTGGGTGACGTAGATGGCGGTGGTGCCGAGGCGCAGGTGCAGCTTCTTCAACTCGACGCGCATCTGCACGCGCAGCTTGGCGTCCAGGTTGGACAGCGGTTCGTCGAACAAGAACACGCGCGGGTGGCGTACGATGGCACGGCCAAGCGCCACGCGCTGGCGCTGGCCGCCGGATAGCTGGCGCGGCTTGCGCTTGAGGTACTCGCCGATGCCGAGGATGTCGGCCGCCTCCTTGACGCGCTGGCCGATCTCGCTCCGGTCGAATTTGCGCATCTTCAGGCCGAACGCCATGTTGTCGTACACGCTCATGTGCGGATAGAGCGCGTAGTTCTGGAACACCATGGCGATGTCGCGATCCATCGGCGCCAGATCGTTGACGACCTGCCCGTCGATGGAGATGTCGCCGGAGCTGATGGCCTCGAGCCCAGCGATCATCCTGAGCGTGGTCGTTTTGCCGCAGCCGGACGGGCCGACGAACACCACGAACTCCTTGTCGCGGATCTGCAGGTTTACGTCTTTGACGGCGTGCACGCTGTCATAGAACTTGTTTATGTCCTTGAGTACGACCTGCCCCATTGCTCTCAGCAACCTCCCATCGACGACTTTTCTTCTGCCTCGCTCGCGCTTGCGGGGCGCGAGGGGATTTAACCTTTGACCGAGCCCGTCAGGCCCGAGACGTAGTGCTCTACGAAGAACGAGTAGGCGATCGCCACGGGGATCGAGCCGAGCAAGGCGCCCGCCATCAGCGGTCCCCAGAAGAACACATCGCCGCGGATCAGCTCCGACACGACGCCGACCGGCACCGTCTTCTGCTCGGGGCTCGACAGGAACACCAGCGCGTAGATGAACTCGTTCCAGGACAACGTGAAGGCGAAGATGCCGGCTGACAGAATGCCCGGCACCGCCACCGGAATGATGATGTAGAGCATGGCCTGCCAGCGCGAGGCGCCGTCGATGCGGGCGCACTCCTCGAGCTCCTTCGGAACCGCCTTGAAGTAGCCCATCATCAGCCAGGTGCAGAACGGTATGAGGAACGTTGGATAGGTGAGGATCAGCGACCAGGGCGTGTCG
>DASTOW010000010.1:0-39545 GCA_035762425.1 Hyphomicrobiaceae bacterium
CGGACTGGGCGATGCCGGCGATCGCGCCTACGGCACGAGGTGAGGGACTTGCTCTCCCCGGCATCGGCGGTCGAGCGTCGCACTACTTCTCCTCCGCGAACACGATGGCGCGCTGCTTGCGAATGATGGGGGCCGCAATCAGCAGGAGGAGGCCAGCGGCGATCAGCAGCATCACCAGCGAGATCGGCCGGGTGAGAAAGACCGTGAAATCGCCTCGTGACAACACCAGCGCGCGTCGCAGGTTCTCTTCCAGCAACGGTCCCAGAATATAGCCGAGCAGCAGCGGTGCCGGCTCACAGCCGAGCTTGATGAAGACGTAACCCAAGACGCCGAACACGATCGCAACCCAGACGTCGAACATATTGTTGCTGGTGCTGAATGCACCGATCGCGCAGGCGAGCAGAATGAGCGGGAATAGCAGCCGATAGGGCACGCTCAATAATTTCACCCAGATGCCAATCAGCGGCAGGTTCAAGACGACAAGAAACAGGTTGCCGATCCACATGCTGGCGATCAGTCCCCAAAACAGGTCGGGGTTCCTTGTCATGACCTGCGGACCGGGCTGGATGTCGTGGATGATCATCGCGCCCACCATCAAGGCCATGACCGCGTTCGACGGCAGGCCAAGCGTGAGCATCGGTATGAAGGATGTCTGGGCGCCGGCGTTGTTGGCCGACTCAGGGCCGGCAACCCCCTCGATAGCGCCCTTGCCGAAGCGCGTCGGGTCTTTTGCCACCTTCTTCTCTAAGGCGTAGGCGGCAAACGCCGACAGCGTGGCGCCGCCTCCGGGCAGAATGCCAAGCATCGACCCTAGCGCGGTGCCGCGCAGGACTGCCGGCAATGCCTGCTTGAACTCGGCCCACTTGATCCAAAGCCCGCTGATGCGCTGCGCGAGCAGATTGTGATGGCCGCGTTGCTCCAGGTTGATGGCGATCTCGGCAAACGCGAACAGGCCCATCGTGATTGCGACGAAGCCGATGCCGTCGATCAGCTCCGACATGCCGAAGGTGAAGCGGGAAGCGCCCGAGTTGACATCCATACCCACGGCGCCGAGCAGCAGGCCAAGGATGGTCATGAGCACTGCCTTCAGCACCGAGCCTCCCGCCATCGCCACGGCCGACACGAGACCGAGCACCATCAGCGAGAAATATTCGGCGGCGTCGAATTTGAGTGCGATCTCGGCCAGAGGCGGGGCGAACGCGGCGATCAACAGGGTTGCGACGCTGCCGGCCAAGAAGGAGCCCAGGGCGGCGATGCATAGCGCCGGCCCGGCCCGCCCCTGCCGCGCCATCTGGTGGCCGTCGAGAACAGTGATCACCGATGACATTTCGCCGGGGAGATTGACCAGGATAGCGGTCGTGGAGCCGCCGAAGGAGGCTCCGTAGTAGATGCCGGCCAACATGATGAGTGCGGTCACCGGCGGGAGCCCGTAGGTGGTTGGCAGCAGCATGGCAATGGTCGCGACCGGGCCGATGCCGGGCAATACGCCGATCAGTGTTCCAACCAGCACCCCAACGAACGCGTAGATCAGATTGATCGGAGTGAAGGCGACACCCAGCCCGAGAGCCAGGTTGTCGAGGAGTTCCATCACTGGCCTCCGGCGAGCAAGACGGGCCAGACTGGCAGCGGGATGCGCAGCCCGTAGATGAACACTGCCACTGCAGCGAGGCCCTGGATGGCACCGCTAAGCAAGGCTTCCTTCCATCGAAACTCTGGGCTTGCCGCAGACGAGATGCAGACGAGCAGGAAGCCCGCCACCACCAGGCCCAGCCGCGGCGCCGCGATGGTAAAGCTCGCGACACCCGCCAAGATGACCAACAACGGCCGCAAGTGCCACCGGGGCTGCGCTTGCGACGACGGCCAAAGGCCGCGCAGCGCCAAAACCGCGCCGAGCACGACCAGCAGGACACCGAGCATGCGGGGGAAGTAGCCAGGTCCCATGCGCGAAGCCGCACCGATCTCGTAGGCCTGAGAGATCACGAGCGCAGCGCCGCCGAACGCAACGAACAGCAACCCGGCGAGCAGGTCTCTGGGATTGCGAACCCACATCATGTTGCTCCCTCGCACCGTCGATCGCCAGCAACGAGCGCGAGGCCTCCTTCAACATTGCTCGGGCCATCCCCCGAGATGGATCGTCTTCTTGCAGTGCCTGGACGGTGTGCCGCCTCACGCCAACGGCAGCGGCACCAAGCTCAGCCTTGCTCGCTCCTCAACATTTCGACGACCGCCTCGCCCGCCTCCTCGGTGCCGAGCCGGGTGCTGCCCGGCTCGGCGATATCAGCGGTGCGATAGCCTTTCGCCAGGACGGCGCCCACGGCCCGATGCACCCGGTCGGCCAAGTCCGGCCGCTCGAAGGAGTGCCGCAGCATCATGGCCATGGACAGGATGGCGGCGAAGGGATTGGCGAGGTTCTTGCCGGCAATGTCAGGTGCAGTGCCATGGATGGGCTCGTAGAGGCCCTTGCGATCCAATGCCAGGGAAGCCGACGGCAGCATGCCGATTGATCCTGCCAGCATCGCCGCGCAATCCGACAGGATGTCGCCGAACACGTTGCCGGTGACGATGACATCGAACTCTTTGGGTGCGCGCACGAGCATCATCGAGGCGGCGTCGACAAACGCATGCGTGAGCTCCACGTCCGGGTACTCCCTGCCGACGCGCGTCACCACTTCGCGCCACAGCTGCATGGTCTCGAGCACGTTGGCCTTGTCGACGGAGCACACCTTGCGTCGGCGGGTCCGTGCCGTGCGGAACGCCGCGTGGGCGATGCGCTCCACTTCGCTCTCCGAGTAGAGCATCGTATTGAAGCCCTCACGCTCGCCGCTCTTGGTGACGCGGAAGCCGCGCGGCTCGCCGAAATAAAGGTCGCCGGTCAGCTCCCGCAGAATGATCATGTCGAGGCCCTCGACGACCTCCGGCTTCAGGGTCGAAGCGCCGACCAACTCGGGAAACAGGAATACCGGCCGGAAATTCGCGAACAGGCCGAGCGCCTTGCGCAGCCGCAGCAAAGCTGCGCCTGGGCGCATTGCATAGGCAATGGCTTCATCGCCGGGAATGCCGGCCGCTCCGAACAGCAGCGCGTCGGCCTTGTAGGCCAGCTCGAGGGTTTCGCGAGGCAGAGGATCACCCCGAGCCTGCACACCGGCGCCGCCGATCGGCGCCTCGGTCAGCTCCAAGGCAAGCTTGTTGCCGACCACGGCCTTCAGCACCTTGACGGCTTGCGCCGTCACTTCCTTGCCGATGCCATCGCCCGGCAGAGCCAGAACTTTCATGCCAACTCACCCCTGCGAGTGTTCAACCGGCAGCAGAGCATTCAGGAACCCGCCTGCTCGAAGCGACGCTCGAAATCGGCGATCTGGTCGAGCAGGCCCAGCGTGTAGCCGAGTTCGTCGAGCCCCTTCAGCAGGCAGTGCTTGGAGAAGGCATTGATATCGAAGGTGTGGGAAGCGCCGTCCGGCGCCAGCACGGTCTGCGCTTCCAGGTCTACGACCATTCGGCTGCCTGGCGCGGCCTGTACCGTGTCCAGCATTGCCAGCACCGAAGGCTCGGGCAAAGGGATGGGTAGCAAGCCGTTTTTCAGGGCATTGGCATAGAAGATATCGCCGAAACTCGGGGCAATGACAGCCCGGAAGCCATAGTCGTGCAGCGCCCAGACGGCGTGCTCGCGCGATGACCCACAGCCGAAGTTGCGTGCGGCGAGGATGATGCGCCCATCCCGATAGGGCGTCTGATTGAGCACAAAACCCGCCTGCTCGGATCCGTCCTTGCCAAAGCGCAAGTCGCGGAACAGATACTCGCCGAAATTGTTGGCGCGCGGCTTTTGCAAATACCGGGCTGGCAGGATCTGGTCGGTATCGAGATTGGGCTGCGTGATCGGCACGGCGATCGCATCCAGACGCTCGAATGGTTTCAGGCTCATGCCATTCCCCCAGCCATCAGCTGACGCACATCGCTCAGTCGACCGGTGACGGCTGCCGCAGCCGCCATCATCGGACTCATCAGATGCGTGCGCACACCGGCGCCCTGGCGCCCGACGAAATTGCGGTTGGTGGTGGATGCTATGCGCTGGCCTGGCGCTCCTATGTCGCCGTTGGTGCCGAGGCACATCGAGCAGCCGGCATAACGCCACTCGAAGCCGGCGGCGCGGAAGATGTGATGCAACCCCTCCGCTTCCGCCTGCGCCTTCACAACGCCCGAACCAGGCACGACCCAGGCCGCGACCCCGGAGGCGACCTTTCTGTCGCGCACGACCGCAGCGGCGCTGCGCAGATCCTCGATGCGCCCGTTCGTACAGGAGCCGATGAACACACGATCAATCGGCACCTCGGCCATGCAAGTTCCCGGTGTCAGTCCCATGTAGGCCAGTGCCCGCTGCATCGCCTCCCGCCGCTGCGGCTGCCCCGCTGCGGCCGGATCTGGCACGCGGCCCGTGACGGCCACCACGTCCTCCGGGCTGGTACCCCACGTCACCATGGGCTCGATCTCGTGCGCGCTCAGGTTGGCCTCGCGATCGAAGCGGGCGTCGGGATCGGACGGAAGCGCCCGCCAGCGCCCTACCTGTTCTTCCCATGCCTTGCCCGCCGGCGAGAACGGGCGCCCGGCCAGGTAGCTGATTGTTGTGTCATCTGGTGCGATCATGCCGGCACGCGCTCCGGCTTCGATCGACATGTTGCAGACGGTGAGCCGTCCCTCCATGGACAAGCTCGCAATGGTCGACCCGGCATATTCGATGACATGGCCGACCGCTCCGGCGGCCCCGATCTTGCCGATGATTGCAAGGATCACGTCCTTGGCGCAGACCCCGGCTGCAAGGCGCCCGTCGACCGCAATGCGCATGGTCTTCGGCCGGCGCTGCCACAGCGACTGCGTCGCCAGGACCTGGCATACCTCCGTTGCACCGATGCCGAAGGCCAACGCGCCCACCGCACCATGCGTCGAGGTATGGCTGTCTCCGCACACAATGACCGTGCCCGGCCAGCTTAGCCCCTGCTCCGGACCGACAACATGCAGGATGCCTTGGCGCGGATCATCCAAGTCGAAGGATCTGATGCCGGCGCGCGCTGCGTCCTGCATGAGCGCGGTTGCCATCTGGCGCTTTTCCGGATCGGCCATGGTGGCCAGGTCGCGCGAGTCCGTTGGAACATAATGGTCCGGCGTAGCAAAGGCCCGAGACGGGACGCGCGGAGTGATGCCGCGCTGGCGCAGCATCTCGAAGGCCGGCGCCGAGCCATCCTGCACGAGATGCTGGTCGATGTAGAGCAGGACCTGGCCATCCGGCCGCTGCATAATGCTGTGCCGCGACCAGATCTTCTCAAACAGTGTCCGCGGTGCTTGCTGCGCTTGCATGGTGTCGCCCGGTCAACCCAATCTTGAAGGCGGCCGCTCGCGTCAGAGCGGCTGCTCAGGTGGCTTTCTGTTTGCATTGGCTGGGCAGGCGTGGCGGACCTGCGCAGCCCCGTCATTTCAATCAGGCCGGCAGCATGGTGCCTAGTCGACTTTCTTGGCGCCGGAGAGTTTGACAATCTCGCCGTACCGATCGAGCTCAGCAGCTACGAACTTGCCGAAGTCCTCGGGCGTACCGGTGCCAGGGACGGCGGCGAGCTTGACCAGCCGCGCCCGCACATCGTCGGTTTGCAGGATCGCGTTGATCTCCCGGTTCAACCTGTCGACGATCTCCTTTGGCGTATTTGCCGGCGCCATCACACCATAGAACGTGGATGTGTGCACGCCGGGCACGCCCAGTTCATCCAAGGTGGGAACGTTGGGCAGCGCCGGGTTCTTTACGGGTGCGGCGACGGCCAGCGCCTTGAGCTTGCCCGCCTCCACGAAGGGCAGGGCCGTGGGCGGGTCGAGCATGAAGTCGACTTGGCCCGCGATCAGCGCCGCCTCGGCCGGGCTCGTGCCCTTGTATGCGACGTGCACGACATCGATCTTGGTCGCGTTGGTGAACATGACGCCGAACAGGTGCTGGGAAGAGCCCACGCCGCCCGAGCCCATATTGAGCTTGCCGGGGTTCGCCTTGGCATGAGCGATGAATTCCTGTACCGTGTTGGCCGGCGAGTTGGTTGGAACGACCAGGAAGCTCGGCACCGTGTAGACCAGTGCAACGGCGGCGAAGTCCTTGCTGGGGTCGAAGCCGAGGCTGGTGTAGAGATGCGGGTTGACGGCGTTCGGCGACAGCGATCCCATCAGGAGCGTGTAGCCATCGGGTTTTTCCTTGGCGGCCAGAGCCGTGCCTATATTGCCGGCAGCGCCGGCTCGGTTGTCGACGACAACCGCCTGACCGAGGCGCTCCGCAAGCGGCTGCGCAATGATCCGCGCCGAGGTGTCGACCCCGCCGCCGGCCGGCCACGGCACAATCAGGCGGATCGGCTTGGAAGGATAGGTGTCCGCATGGGCGGCGCCCGCGCCGGCCAGCAGCATGGCGGCGAGACAAATGCCCTTGAACGATCTCCACGTACCCATTTGTTGTTTCCTCCCACATTGATTTTCTGAGGCGAGGATGGGCGCACGCACTCTGGACTCGCAATGACAATTCCCTCATGCTTGCCATCAGGAAATTGGATGGCAGAGCATGTCCCGACGGTTGCCTCCACTGAACTCCGTCCGTGCCTTCGAGACGGCCGCGCGCAACGCCAGCTTCACAAGCGCCGCCAGGGAGCTGAGCGTGTCGCAGGGGGCGGTCAGCCGTCACATCGCCTGCCTGGAGGATTGGCTCGGGGTCAAACTGTTCCATCGCGTGCACCGCGGCATCGAGCTGACACCGCAGGGCAGCGCCTATTTCCGTCTGGTGAGAAACGCGCTCGATCAGATCGAATTGGGCTCGCGGCAGGTTCAGCAAAGCCCCGAGGACAAGCGCTTGCGCTTGAAGCTGCCGCCAACCTTTGCCCTGCGATGGCTGGTGCCGCGCCTGGCCCGCTTCCATGCCCTCCATCCCAGCATCGACGTGCAGATCACGACCTCGCACGAGCCCGCCGACTTCGATCGCGAGGATGTGGACGTAAGCATCTATTCCTGGGCCAAGCCGCCGACCGGTCCGGGCTATCACCGCCTGTTTGGTGAGGTGCTCCTGGTTGTTTGCGCCCCCGGACTGATCAAGCATCGCGGTCCGATCAGTTCACCTGATGACCTCGCAAACCACGTTCTGCTGTGCTCGCTGCATCGGCCGGTCGATTGGCCAACCTGGCTCGCCGCCGCACAGGCCAGCCATCTCGACGGCAACCGCGGTCTCAAGTTCGAGAACGCAGCGCTCGCCGTGCAGGCGGCAATCGACGAGCTTGGCGTGATGGTGGCGCAGTACGCCTTCGTAGAGGACGATCTGCGCGCAGGTCGCTTGATTGCTCCACTACCGCTGCGCGTGCGCACCAACGGTGCCTATTGCCTGGCCTTCAACCCCGGCCGACCCAGACCTTACCGCGTGCGCGCATTCGAAGACTGGGTGGCGGAGCAGGCAGCCAACGTCGAGAGCCGATTTCCGCAATGAATTGATCGAGTAGCCGAGCCCGTGTTGGCGACGCCATACCCAACTCCTGCGCGACGACGGCCACCGCGTTGGTGGGCAAGGCGCGATGCAGCAGCCCCTGGCGCATCAAGTGATCCAGACCGCTACTTTGCCACCGTGATGTTCAGGTCCCGTACCAGCCGGCCGTACTTCGCGAAGTCTTCGCGCACGCGCGCGCCGAACGCCTCGGCAGTGCCACCGATCGGCTCTTGCGCGGATTGTACGAGGTTTGCCTGGATCGCGGGATCTGCCAGAGCTTTGCCGATGTCAAAGTTGAGGCGCGCAGCGATGGCCGGCGATGTTCCTGCCGGGACGAACACGCCGAGCCATTGGTCGAGCACGAGCCCGTTGATGCCCGCTTCCCCGAAGGTCGGCACATCAGGCAAGCTCTGCGAGCGCGCTGCCGTGGTCTGGGCGAGCAGCCGCAAGGCGCCGGCCTTGTAGTGGGGAATAAGCGGCGTCGACCCGAGCGAGCCGAGCTTCACATGGCCGGCGATGAGGTCGTTGATGGCCGCGCCGCCACCGCGATAGGCCACCTGTTCGAGTTCGATGCCAGCGAGCTTGGCGAACCATTGCACGACCATGTGCTGAGGCGAGCCCTGGCCACTGCCTGTTGCATAGCGCAGGCCCGGCTCCTTCTTAACCAGCGCCACCAGCTCGTCCAGGGAATTGACGCCCAGCGACGGATGCACCGCCAGCACCACCGGCTGGCGCGACAGCTGAATGACGGGCACGAGGTCCTTCAACGGATCATGGCCGACCTTGTAAACGTGCGGGTTGCTGGCTACGGCATCGGCAGTGACGAGCACGGTGTAGCCGTCCGGGTCGCTCTTGGCGGCCGCGTCCATGCCGACCACGCCGTTGGCGCCGGCTCGGTTCTCCACATAGAACTGCTGACCCATGGTGCGCGAAAGATAGTCCCCGACCAGGCGTGCCGCGACATCCGTCGAGCCGCCCGCCGCGAACGGCACAATCAGCCGCACCGGGCGGTTGGGCCAGTCCTGTGCTGTCTGCGCCTCAGCGCTCTGCAGGCCGACGGCCAGCGCCACCAGTGCCACGAGGCTGCGGAATACCTGCATTGATGTGCTCCCTACTCTACTGGTGCCGGCAAGCGCCGCCTGCGCTGGTGCTCAGATCTTCCCGGCAACGTTGCGAATGTCGAACAGGCCCTCCGCACTAGCCGGCCGCCGCGTGGGGCAGACGAACTCGTAGGCGTCGGAGCAGAACCACACGCGGCCCACTTCCTTGCCCGCGCCGTCGTCGCCAAACGACCTACGCCGCAGCACCAATACCGGTGCGCGCGCCGATATCTTCAGCGCCCGACCAACAACGGCGCCCGCTGCCTCGGCCCGCATCGTCACTTCCGATGCGGCAACCACGATGCCGACCTGCCGCATCATGTCCTCGGTCGACATGAGTTTGGCCGTAGCGCGCGCCAGGGTGGCGACCTCGGCAACCAGCCAGACCTGGGCCAGGGCCACCGGCCGGCCGTCGATCAGATACAGGCGATCGAGCCGCAAGGTGCGCTCATGGAGGCCGAGGCCGAGCGATGCGGCGATGTCGGTTGGCGGAACCTGCAGCTCGTAGCGCAGTAGCCGCGCGCTGGCGCCGGGCGACTGCGAGAACAGCGAACCGAGAAGGCCATGCGAGTGCCTGAGATCATGGCGCACCGCAGGCGCGGTCACGAACGTGCCCTTGCCCTGCTTGCGCACCAGCAGCTGCTTGCGCACAAGCTCCGCCACTGCCTGGCGCAGGGTGATGCGGCTCACCTGGAACCGATGCGTCAGAAGCCCCTCGGACTCCAATCGATCCCCTGGCTGCAGACGGCCGCCGCGGATCTGGCTCTCGAGATGGCCGGCGAGCTGCCGGTAGAGCGGCTCGGGACTCGAACGGCTGAGAACCTGCTGCCCGGCTTGGTTTGCGCCCACTGCCGATCTCGCTTGCTTGGATGGCGTCGACGGGTCAGCATAAGTCATCATATAACGTCTTATCAAGCCGCAATCCGTCCGACTTGCAACTTGGGTGACCGCGCATGCCTCTATCTGCCTACCTTCCCGAGCACATGGGTTCGGCCACGCTGCAGCCGTGCGGCCCGTTGGTCGCCGGATCGCACGCGCAGCTGACGCTGACCTATACCGCCGGCACGTTCGGGATCGACGATAGCGGCATGCTCAAGGTCTCCTGGCGTACGACCTCCGATATGGCCAAACCGCAGTTCAGCGACCCCTCGGCGCCGAACTACACGACGGTCGAGGCCAGCAATGGCGCGACGCTTGAGTACTGGGTCGACCGTCTCAATGTCCGCCCATGGGTCAACACCCTGCTGATCCGCGTCGGCCGCGGCTTCCTGCGCGCAGGCGAGACCCTGACCGTCCGCTTCGGCGACCGCCGCCAGGGCTCGCCGGGCTTGAGGCTGCAAACCAATTGCGAGGAGCGCTTCGAGCTCAAGGTCTACGTCGACGCCTTTGCGACCTACGAGTTCACCGAGATTGCACGTTCACCGGGCTTTGCCCTGGTGCCCGGCCCTGCGGTGCGCTGGAAGGCCATACTGCCCTCCCTGGTGGCCGTTGGTGACGCCTTCCGCCTGGCCATCGTTGCTGAGGACCTGTGGGGCAATCCCACCCGCATCGATTGCCCGCTCGTTGTTGCTGCATCGCGGCCGATCGACAACCTGCCAGCCGGCATGGTGCCGGGCCCTCTGAAAGGGCCGCTCGTCTTCGATGATCTCACGGTTGCCGATCCCGGCGATATCGATCTGCGCGTCAATGCCGCCGATACGGGCGAGGCGCTTGCCCGCGCCAATCCACTTCGGGTCGTGACCAGCGCGCCGCTGCGGCGCTATTGGGGTGACCTGCATGGCCAGAGCGGCGAGACGGTCGGTACCAACCCTGCCGAAAGCTATTTCCATTACGCCCGCGACACCGCCTTCGTCGATATCGTCGGACACCAGGGTAACGACTTTCAAATCACCGATGCGTTCTGGCAGGGACTGAACTGCCTGACGGCCGCGTTCGACGAGCCCGGGCGCTTCGTGTGCGTGCCCGGCTACGAATGGTCCGGCAATACCGGGTTGGGGGGCGACCGCAACGTCTTCTACCGCCGCGAGGGGCGCCCGATCCATCGCTCCTCGCGCATCCTGGTCCCCGGACAAGGTCCGCAGCAGGACGACTGCCATACGGCCAAGGACCTGTTCCGCGCGCTCGCCAACGAGGACGCGGTCGTCATCGCCCACGTCGGCGGCCGATACGCGGACATCCGATTGGCACACGAGGGGCGCCTCGAGCGCGCCGTGGAGGTGCACTCCACTTGGGGCACGTTTGAATGGCTGCTGCATGATGCGTTCGCGCAAGGCTATCGCGTCGGCGTCGTCTGCCACAGCGACGACCACAAGGGCAGGCCGGGCGCCACGCGCCCGGGCGCCTCGACCTTCGGCGCGATCGGGGGGTTGACCTGTTATCTCATGCCTGAGCTGACGCGCGACGCCCTGTTTGAGGCACTGCGCCGGCGGCGCCACTACGGAACGACCGGAACGCGCCTCTTCATGGACTTGCGTGCCACGTTCCCCGAGCCGGTCACGACTTTCTCGGACGATCCACAGCTGGGTCCTGCGCAACAACATGGCGTGCGTGCCGCGATGATGGGCGACATCATTCGGCCGGGCCCGGTACCCATGCAGCTTGGCGTTGAGATCATCGGCACGGCGCCGGTCGAACGCCTAGACATTCTGCACGGCACGCAATTGGTGGAGACGGTTCGCCCCTACACGGCGGCCGACCTTGGTCGACGCGTGCGCGTGCTCTGGCAGGGTGCAGAGTATCGCGGACGCGGCCGCGAGACCAACTGGCGGGGCCGCTTGACGCTGACCGGCAATCGCATCGCACGCTTCGCCCCGGTCAACTTTCTCAACCCCGAGCGGCAGGTGCGCGAGGCCAGCCCCGGCACTGCGCTCGCCTGGACCTCAGTGACGACCGGCAACCTCGCCGGTATCGACCTGTGGCTCGATGATGCGCACGCGGGCGTGCTGGACCTGGACACCAACATCGTCGCCGGCCGCGTGGACCTCGCCGCGCTCGCCGACCATACCATCACCTTCGAGGGAGGCGGCCTCGATCGCAGGCTGAGCGTCTATCGTCTTCCTGAGGCCGATTGGAGCAGTCGGCTCGCTTGCCAGCACACCGTAAAGCACACCGGCACGGCGGACCTGCCGGTCTATGTGCGCGTTACGCAGGCCGACGGGCACCAGGCATGGTCGAGCCCGATCTATCTAATTGCGTGAGCTCATGCCTACCGAAGGCCGTGTTTGGCCACCAGTCGCATCACAAAAAGCGCATTTCTGCCATGCCCCACATCGCAACTATCTTCGAGCACCAAAAGGCAATGCAGACGCTTGCGGCCGCGCTATACGTGTCTCGCCCGCTGATGGGGCTGGCCCTACCTTTATCGGGAGGCTAGGGCAACCGTGAATCCGGCGACATGTGTGGCCGGCCTCGTGAGCGAGCGGCCAGCTCAAATTGCGTCCCAAGTCGGTCCCGACGAGCCGGCGCCTGTGATCTCTCGCATTGCTCCTGGGACTTTCGCCAGCTTGACGATCGCAGCCGAACCGGGCGTCCGCGTAACCGGCAGCAATCCACATGGCCCAATGTGCTGCTGGATCGCGTACCGGACATGAGGCTGTGCTCTGGGTCTGACGTTTCGATCTATTGCAGGGCGCGTGTACCTGCGCCCGGTTCGACTTTCATGACGGCCTGCGGCTTGCAAGTTCCATCGATGATCGAGGGATCCTGCTCGTTTGGCCAATACATCCGCAGCATCAGAATTGGTTCTCGCAGGCAGTTGGCATGTCGCTCAAGATGGTGCTGCGTGTCGAGCGCGCCGGCTCGTTGTATTGGCTTGGTCCAAGCGATAAGGACGGCGCTGGCTCGATGGAGGCAAGACCTACAAATTGAGCGTGCCGCAACTGGTGCCGCAGAACCTGTTCTGCAACTGCCGCGAAGCGAACTGTCCTGCATCCCACAACGCGCAGTTCTCTGCTGCAAGTGCGTCACATAGGTTGCGCAACGACCTAGCATGACATTCCGTGAATGCACTCGTGCTCAAGTCGGCCTGCGAATCGACCTGGCTCCCGCGACCAGGCCTATGCGGTGAGAGGACCGAGATGATCGATCGCGCCTACGTGCGCCAATCTATCCCTGTCATGGGGATTTTCGCGCTCAGCTTGATCTTGAGTGCGCCCAACGCGGCCCATGCTGACGAAGGAGGCGTCAGCTTCTGGGTGCCCGGCTTCTTCGGTAGCCTCGCGGCAGCACCGCTGCAGCCCGGATGGTCGGTAGCCACGATCTACTATCACACCTCGGTCGATGCCGGTGGCGACGTCGCCTTCGCGCGCCAAGTCACACGCGGCAACCTCAGGACAAACTTCACTGGCAACCTGAGTGCCGTGCTCGATGCAGATGTCCATCTCGGCTTTGTTTCTCCTAGCTACACATTGGCATCACCGGTACTCGGCGGTCAGCTGACGGTTGCCACGTTGGTTGCGTACGGCCGATCGCGTGGGGAGGTAGATACAACGCTGACAGGTGCACTCGGTCCAATCGGCTTCACGGTGTCGGGCGCCTCGAGTGACCAGGTCACCGGCTGGGCAGACTTGCCGCTTTTCGTCAACCTGCGCTGGAATAGCGGCGTCCACAACTACATGGTCTACGGTGCGGGTAACATCCCGATCGCCAACTACGAGGCTCGGCGCCTCGCCAACCTCGGCATCGGCCACTCAGCACTCGATAGCGGTTTTGGCTACACCTACCTCAATCCCAAAACGGGCGACGAGTTCTCGGCGGTGCTCGGCTTTACTTACAATCTCGAGAACCAAAAGACCGACTACCAAAACGGCATCGACATGCATCTGGACTGGGCTGCATCCAAATTTCTGACCAAGCAATTGCAACTGGGTGTGGTCGGCTACGCTTATCAGCAGCTCACGGGCGATAGCGGTTCGGGTAACCGGGTCGGCAGTTTTGAATCTCGGGTGTTCGGAGTTGGCCCGCAGGTGGGCTATCTCTTTCCGCTCGGCAAGGACCACCAGGGCTACGTGAACCTCAAGGCCTACTGGGAATTCGAGGCCGAGCACCGCGCCGAAGGCTGGAACACCTGGTTGACCTTCTCGATTTCTCCCGCGGCGCCGACGCAACGTCGTTCCGGCGGGTAATAGCTGTCGCGGGGTGCAAGCGTCGCGATTGAAGAAAATATCCAGACCCTGCCTGTAACCCGCACTGCACCAAGCGACGGTTCGCCGAGTTTTTGCCGGAGCCGCAAAGACAAACGCCCCGCTAGGCTTGCACAGAGCGATGATCATCGAAGATGAGCAGGGTGTGACAGTCGCCTCGCTGCCATTTGCTGAGGCGCTTGCCGCCAGACGATTGGCTTTGCGGACCGGTCCACTTGAATTCACTGTCAGTGTGAGAATGACGTCGGCGGACAGCATGCGGGCGAACACTTGCGTCCAGCTCGCGCGTTAGTTCCTCGTAGTCCGCTCGCCGTCAGCAAATCCCATCGACAGCGGCGTGGTCTAGGAGCGAATGTTCGTGCCGGCATCGCGTCGATATTCACCAAGCCTGCCACCGTAATGCGCCTGCTCGAGGTCCTGCATCGCAAGACGAAGCAGAAGAACCTGCAGATCTGTCGGAGGAGAGGATGGCGACATCAAAGCGCGAATGCCCGACCCAATTGCTTTAAGGAGATCGTATTTTTTGTTCATTGAAAGGCCCCACGTTTGCTGCAATAACAATTTGGGACGAAAGGAGTTCCGTGCTTATCTAGATTTTTCAGAGTGTTATCTAAAACCTAAGAAACGCGGCACGTGGTATTCTAAAAGGCAAATGCGGCAGGGTTTTCCCTGTCCACACCTCTAATCTCAGCTAGCTTTTTTGCGCTGGGTCGCAGATGCGGAAGTCGTATTTCTTGGCCTTGGTACCTTTATCGCCGCAACCATCCATCGCCGCATACGGCCACGACCCGTCCAGGTGTTCTGAGGGTTCTTGGGGTCGCGATATTTGGGAGGGACGCTTCCCTCGCCCTTGCCCCTTTTGCCAAGCACTTCATCCAGAGACAAACCGTTGTCTCGGGCCAGATCGGCCATTTTGGCGGAGGGCGGACCGTTCCGAAGTCTGCTTTCGACGATCAGGCGATCGACCCGAGCGCGGAGTTTCCGACAATTCCGCATAAGACATCTTTTCAAGACCGCTCATACGAGCCATTTTAGTCTCTGAGGTGAACATTGGCCCGAGCACCACCATCAATTGCTTCGATTGAGAAAACACTGCAACTGGGTGCACATGCCAAGCCTCCGCTTGCAGCGTCGGGCAGAACGTAACGTATAGTGTCCGACGTGTATTAGCCGCCGCGTTCCGCAACCGCGAACCCGTAAAAAAAGTCCTGCGCCAGCGTTTGCCGGCTGAGCCTTGCGAACAATCTGTGCCTCATCTTGCGTCGGGTCCGGCTTGCGCCCGGATCCAAGAGGCCGATTTTTTTCTTCATCCGCCTTCCGGCTTGCCGCAGTTCAATCATCAGCTAAGCAATTAATATGGAGAATTGATTTTTGGCCATGTGCGCCCCACGTCGCAGTCGCCACGCCTCGACGAGCGGTCATCACCTTTCCAGCTCGCCGCTCGGTCACCTCGTGTGCTGCGCACGGGTGAACCCTAGACGGGGCCCGAAGCAGCTTGGACGGTACATGGGGCCGGGGCACGTAATGTTAATTCTTCTCCATCTGCGCCACTGGGAGCTGGATTGGTGCATCCACGCGTTCTATTTCACATGCACTGCAAATCCGAGGGATCCGACCAGGTAGTGCGCGAAAGAACGAACGATGTGGTGGTTGCTTCCAGACGATATCAAGAAGCTGTTGGCTCGCTTGCGCAAGAACACGACTAGGCGGAGAGACCGTTGAGACGGCGCAGTTGAGTTAGCCCTGGGGCACCTTTCTAAATCTTCAATTGAGCGCCTGGACGAAGGTTGCGCGGCGGAACAGCTCTCGCTCGTGATCATTATCCCAGGATGCGCCGATGACAGGAGATCGCATGAAGGACCGAAGCGAGGACCACAAGCCCTGGTCGCCTACCGACCTGTTTGATCTTCAAAGCAGCGTGGCTCGAGGCGATCTTGTCGAAGAGAGCGCGGCATTGCTCGAGCGGGGCGACGAGGAGGTGGACCAAAAGATTAGAGAATTGCGAACTGCGTCAGCGCTAGAGCTTGCTTATTGCGAAGCTATGGCGGGGAGGGCAAGACAGACGCAGCAGGCGCCGCTAAATGCATTCACGGCTGTCATTGTGGTAGGAACAGCTTTCCTGTTGGGAGTGACCCTGGCCCTCGTCGTATAGGTTACAATTTGCGCGTGCGCCACACGTCTTGGTCTGGCAACCGCCACCCTCACCACTGTTCCTAATTCGCACCGTTTCGCATCGACGCCATCGCGCGCTTGGCGGAGCTAGCATGCGCGCGCAGAAAGCCGTTTACGTTTACCTGAGCGGGCTGAACAAGGACATAAGGGTTCGCGGGATGGCAATGCGGGGCACGCATCAGCCCGCCACGCGGTCGGACGGCAGGGCCGGATGCGGCGCGCGGCCTGACGCACATTATCCATTATGCCGGAAAGCCGATCGGCGGAATCGCCGCTGCATGGCAGAGTGTGCATAAGGCTGCGGGAGCGCCAGGGTCCCGATACACCGCACGTTCTGTGCCACACGGCGGCAACGCTGTTCATGGCGGCTGGTGTCGATGTCGCGCTGGTCGCTGGCTATCTCGGCACGACAATGGACGTGTTGCAGAGCGTATACGGGCAGCACCACCCGATGTTCCAGGAGACCATCGGCCAAACTACGCCAAGGCAACAGACGAACCGAAAGTGACCTGAAGGCATTGGAGCACACCGCAAACCGTTGATTTGTCTGGAACGACCTGGAATTGTTGCTTTTTCTCGACAAGCAAAGGTTTGCCGGCTTCTATTGGCAAGAGAGCGTATGGACAGCCTGCGACGGCCTGCCCCCGGTGCTATCGCATGCAGCCTTACTTGCCGACGGAGGCGCTCGGGGGAGAGCGTGGGGAGAGCAACGTATGACGTACAAAGGTATGGACCTTAATCTGCGGTCGGGGCGCCCCTGGCCGGGACGCGAACCCGGCATCGACGACGCCGGAACGAACGGCGGGGCCTGGTCGCATCCCACGCGCGGCGCGCTGGAGCCCATCCACGTCGACGACCAGGTCGAGGCCTGCTGCAACAGCGCCTACGATGCGGCCCTTTTCCACGCTGCCGCCGAGGTGCGTCTCGATCATCTGCTGCACGCCATGACCCGCATAAAGGCCGCGACCGAGCTGATGGAGCAGCTCAGCATCCGCACCGGACAGGTGCGGCAGGAAACCGCCGTCGCCATCGCATCCGTCGCACCGTCCCAGGCCGAGGGTGGCCCACGCACATCCATGGAGATGGAGGAGATCCTACGCCGCGCCGCTGCTTTCGCCGGCGAGCGCAAGGCGTCAGCCACCGTTGCCGACCTGCTGCGCGCCGTGCTCGGCCTCGGCCGCAAGGCTCCCTCGACCCAGCTCTTGCTGCGCGCGGCAACCGACCCTAGCTCCGTGGAGCGCTGGCGCGACGAGCCGCGACGCGACGCCGCGCAGGGCCTGTCGGTCGATGCATCCTCGCGCGCCGGCGCGGCCGCCCGCTCCAATGTCGCCGATGCCCTGTTCAAGCGGCTCGACGGCATGGAGGCGATGCTGCGCACGATGCAGGCGGACATAGCCGCCGAGCGCAAGGCGATCATGGAGGCGCTGAGCCACCGCGACGAGCCTTTGCCCACCACCGGCATCGAGCAGGTGCAGGCGGTGGCGACGGAACTTGAGGCCAAGCTCAGCGAGCAGATCACCGCGCTGGGCGAGCACCTGAGCCACCGGTTGGGTGAACGCCTGTCGGTGGTCGATCAGCGGTTGGGTGAACGCCTGTCCGCGGTCGACCAGCCTGCAGGCGACAGCGCCAGCCTCGCCTATATGGGCGCGCGTCTCGAGCTGATCGAGAAGCAGCTTGCGCGCCACAGCCAGGATGTGACGGAAGCCGTCTCCAATGCCCTGATCGAGCACCTGATCAAGACCGAGGAGAGTAAGACCACGCCAGGTGCCGGCCCCGAAAAGCTCGGGGGGGCCATCGAGGCCAGCATTGAAAGCCATCTGCAGCGCGCCGACGAGGCCGCCAAGGTGCACGAGAACAGCCTGACCGAGATCTACGAGGCCCTGGTCAAGCTCGGCACCAACCAGCAGACGCTGGCCAGCAACCTCAATACTTGGCGCGTGGAGAGCAGCGGCGATGTCAGCATCATCAGCAACCGCCTGCTGGAGATGGAGCGCAACACGCAAGACATGGCGAGCCGCCTCGATGGCCAGATGGAGTCGCTGCGCAGCGTGACGCGCAGCGAGGACCGGCCGTTCGGCAGCTTCAAACGCTGGCTGTACGGCACCACCAGCGTGCTGTCCGGCGCCTGGCGTGATGATCCCGATGCCGTACGCAGGCGGCTCACGCCTGCCGCCAATGCGGCGGACGAGCAAGCGCAGGACATTACCGTCGTCACGCTGAAGCCGGTGCCATCAGCCGATGGTCCCGCCGAAGGAAGGAAGGCCTAGCTCGCGCCTGTTTTGCCCTCAGGCATCCCCGCGCCGCTCGGGTCGAGCCACTTTTCGATCGGCACGCTGCTGCCCCGCGCGTAGCCCAGCTCCTCGTAGAAGGCGAGCACGGCCTCATTGCCGGTGCGCACGAGCAGGTTCGCCTTCCACACGCCGCGATCGCGCATCCAGTCTTCCGCCTCGGCGATGATCTGCCGACCGAAGCCGAGGCCACGGTGCGCGGGATCGACGCTGACGTAGTACATAGCACCGCGATGCCCGTCGTGCCCGACCATGACGCTCGCAACGATGCGGCCGTCCAGCAGGCCAACCAGCACGTCCGAGCCGGCCTTGCCCCGAGCCAAGGCGATATCCTGCTGGGGATCATTCCACGGTCGCGTCAGCCCACAAGCGTGCCACAACGCGACGACCGCAGCCGCCTCTGCCTCGGCGATAGGTCGGATGGTGAGAGCGCGGTTGGCCATCGTTGTTTGCTGCATCAAATGTGCCTCGCCTCCGCGGGGACGTGCGCCGCGCCATTACCATCGTCATCCCCGCCTGGGCGGGGACCCAGTCCGCACCGGACAACACGACTAGCAGTCGCCCCGAACATCTGCCAACTCGCACCATGCCAGAATTGAGAATCAGCACTTCGCACCCCAGATCGCCGCGGCGCGCCTACAGCACTTTGCCGGGATTGAGAATCCCGCGCGGGTCAAACGCGGCCTTGATCTTGCGCATCAGGTCCAGCTCGACCTCGCTCTTCACTTGCACCAGCTCCTCGCGCTTCATGAAGCCGATGCCGTGCTCGGCCGAGATGGAGCCGCCCATCTCCACCACCAGCGTGTGCACGGCACGCATGATGTCGTCCCAGCGGCCCATGAAGTCCTCGCGCGCCATGCCAACGGGCTGGCTAATGTTGTAGTGCACGTTGCCATCGCCGAAGTGGCCGAATGCCAGCGGGCGCACGCCGGGACATTGCTTTTCGACCAGCGCATTGGCGCGCTCGACGAACTCGGGGATGCGCTGCACCGGCACCGACACGTCATGCTTAATGCTTGCGCCTTCCGGCCGCTGCGCCTCCGACACCGCCTCGCGCAAGCGCCAGAAGTCGCGCGCCTGTGCCAGCGAGCCGGCGATCGCCGCATCGACGAGCAAACCCTTGGCGGTCGCCGTCTCCAGCGCGCTCAGCATCTGTTGCTCGGCCGAGCCATCAGGCTTCAGTCCCGAGATCTCCAGCAGCACGTACCAGGCATGCTTGGTGGGGAACGGGTCGCGGGTGCCGGCCAGGTTCTTGAGCACGAAGTCGATGACGATGCGGGGCATGAACTCGAAGGCGGTGAGCCCAGTGCCGGCCGTATCCTGAGCCAGGCTGAACAGCTCGAGCGCCGACTTGAAGTCCGGCATGGCGACGATCGCCGTCGCCTTCTCCGCGGGACGCGGAAACAACTTGAGCACCGCCGCCGTGATGATGCCGAGCGTGCCTTCCGAGCCGATGAACAGGTCTCTCAGGTCGTAGCCGGTGTTATCTTTCTTGAGCGCCCTTAGGCCGTTCCAGATGCGTCCGTCCGCCAGCACCACCTCCAGGCCGAGCACCAGCTGGCGCGTGTTCCCATAAGCCAACACGCCGACGCCGCCGGCGTTGGTGCCGAGATTGCCGCCGAGCTGGCAACTCCCTTCCGACGGCAGGCTCAGAGGAAAAAGCCGGTTGGCCTTGTCGGCAACGGCCTGCACCTCGGCCAAGGTCAGGCCGGTCTCCACCGTCATGGTGTAGCCCGCCGCATCGACCGCGCGCACGCCCTTCAACCGGCTCACCGACAGCAAGAGTTCGCCGCGCATCGGCACCTGACCGCCGACAAGACCCGTATTGCCGGCCTGCGGAACCACCGGAATACGCTGCTCGTGCGCGAGGGCCAAGATCTTCGCCACCTGGTCGGTCGAGCCCGGACGCAGCACCACGGCCGCTCGGCCCTCGTACATGTCGCGCAGCTCGCGCAGGTATGGGAGCTGCTGGTCGGGATCCGTGAGTGCGTGACTGGGCCCGACGATGGCGCGCAAGCGATCTATGAGATCCGGCGCAATCACCGTCGGCTTGGAGTGGCTGTTCATGGTAGGGTTGCAGCCCTCCGCAAGCGGTCGTTGATGGCCGCGCCCAATCCCGCCTCGGGGATCGGCATGGCGGCAATGGCGGTAGCCCCGGTGCAGTCGAGCGTACGCAGCGCGGCGAACAGGTTGGCGGCGGCCTCGGTAAGATCACCGGCGGCGCTGAGGTTCATCACGGGTCCCTTGTGAGCCGGTATGCACGGGCCGAAGGCCAGCAGCGCTTCCCCGTCGCGCACATCGCGCGCATTGAGACGCAGGCGCGTCGCCGGTGCGTAGTGCCGCGCCAGCATGCCGGGCGAAGCCGGCTTGTCGGCATGGCCGGTCGCCACCTCGATAGGCGCGCCGATCACCTCGGCGATGGCCTCGCGAGCCACGCCGCCAAAGCGCAGGATGACGGGCGACTTGCCGGTCACATCCACAACCGTCGATTCGAGGCCGACTGCCGTCGGCCCGCCATCCAGGATCATCGCCACGCGCTCGCCGAGGTCGGCCGCCACGTGTGCCGCCGTGGTCGGGCTGACGAGCCCCGAGGGATTGGCGCTTGGTGCGGCAATCGGCACGCCGGCCGCAGCGAGCAATTGCTGCGCGATCGGGTGGGCAGGAACGCGCACGCCAAGCGTGATCAGGCCTGCAGTGGCCAGATCGGCAATCGGGCAATCCGGCTGCCGCTCCAGCACCAGGGTCAGCGGCCCCGGCCAGAACGCGTCTGCGAGCCGCCGGCCATGCGCGGTCAGCTTGCCGAGACGCTCGGCCGCCGCCACATTCGCCACATGCGAGATCAGCGGATTGAAGCGCGGTCGCCCCTTGGCCGCGAAAATAGCCGCCACCGCCCGCGCCTTGGTGGCGTCGGCACCGAGGCCATAGACCGTCTCGGTCGCAAACGCGACCAGTTCGCCGCGCCGCAATGCGGCCGCCGCCTCGGCAATTGCTTCGGGTGTTGCCTTTGTGACCTTCATGGTGCCATGTCGTGCACATTCTTGCCGGGACCATATAGCTGCTTCCGGCGCAAATCACATCCGCCTCTGTTCAACCGGGCAAACCCTAATGATCGCCTTCAAGACCATTCGCGCACGGGCGGCCAAGCGCAAGGGCGGGGAGGCGGCACTTGCCTCGCTGCTGCCCCAGGTGCCGGCCCACAAGGGTCTGGCGCGCGTGCGCGACGATCGCGTGCTGGCGCAGATGGCCCAGCGCATCTTCTCGGCCGGATTCGTGTGGAGCGTCATCGAAAAGAAATGGCCGGGCTTTGAAGCAGCCTTCCTCGAGTTCGATGCCAAGCAGCTCACCTTCCAGCCCGACGAATTCTGGGAGAAGCTCGCCGGCGACCAGCGCATCGTGCGCAACCCGCAGAAGATCAAGGCCGTGCGCGACAACGCTGCCTTCGTGCTCGACATCGCCAAGCAGCACGGCAGCTTCGGCAAGTTCCTGGCGGCGTGGCCCGCCGACGATCAGGTCGGCCTGCTCGAGGTCCTGGCCAAGCGCGGTGCGCGCCTCGGCGGCATGACCGGGCAATATTTTCTGCGCTTCATCGGCAAGGACATCTATATCACGTCCAATGACATGATCTCCTGTCTGCGTGATGCAGGGCTCGACATCGCGGGCGCCACCTCCAAGAAGGACCAGCGCAAGATCCAGGACCAGCTCAACGCCTGGGCCAAGGAGACCAGCCTGCCCTACACCCATCTGTCGCGCATCTGCGCCATGTCGATCGGCGAGAACTACGACGCGGAGACCTTGCGCAGCCGCGGCGGCGGCGAGGACTAGAACCGCGGTCGATCGCCTCAGCTGCCTGCAAGCGACCGGATTCTCAAGCCATCCGCCCCCCTGCGGCAGATGCGCGCCCTGGCGTGCCCGCCTCATTCGGGCGGACTGTCAGGGCCTATGTAACACCGGTAACAGCGCAGCACCCGTGGCGCCGTTAAAAACTCCCTCCCGGACTTGCCTAGGTTTGGAGTGGTGCCATGCAGCTGCAGATCGGACCGGTGCTTTCGCGCGCCATCAACGTCTATGTCGACTTCGACGGCACCATCGCGCCGGACGAGCCGACCGACCAGCTGTTCGAGCACTTCGCCGACCCGTCGTGGCGGGCCATCGATGAGGCTTGGCTCGCCGGACGTATGACCGCTTGGGACGCGACTGCGCAGAAGGTAGCGCTGCTGCGCGCCAGCCCGAACGAGATCCACGATTTCTTGCGCACCATGTCGATCGATCCCTGCTTTTCGGACTTTGTCGACCTGTGCCGCGCGCACGGCATCGGCGTTACCGTCGTGTCGGACGGGCTAGATCTGGTGCTGCACACGGTCCTCGCCGCGGCCGGGCTGACCCTGCCCTGCAAGGCCAATCAGCTCGTGTGGCGGGGCGAGGATCGCTGGGCTGCGGCCTTTCCCTACCGTAGCAGCGCCTGCAGCTTCCGCCTCGGCAACTGCAAATGCGCGCATCGCCAGGCCGGCACGGCGCTCGACGTCATGGTCGGCGACGGCAGGTCGGACTTCTGCATCGCCCAGCGCTGCCAGCTCGTCATCGCCAAGGGCTCGCTGCTGGGGCGCTGCCAGGAGCAAGCGCTGCCGCACATCGCCATGCGCGGCTTCGCCGATGCCAACGCGCACTTCGCGGCGTGGCTGTCCGGCCAACCCTCGCCTGCCAGCGCCTGCGCCTCATATGCGGCAGCGGATCTACACGTCTGACCACCAGGGCGAGATCGAGGGGCACGAGGCGATGACCAACCAGCAAATGAGCACAGGGGATCGAAGCTATTGCTTCGATCGCGGTCCCACCGGTGCCCTGCTGCTACACGGCCTTGGCGGCACGCCGGTCGAGATGCGCACGGTCGCCCTGGCGCTGGCGCGCGCCGGGATCACGGTGTCGTGCCCGCAGCTCGCCGCCCACAACGGCTCCTTCGAGGAGCTCAAGGCTTCCAGCTGGCATGACTGGTACGTCAGCGCCGAGATCGCGCTCGACGATGTGCGCCGCCGTTGCAACACGGTCCTGGTCGGCGGGCTGTCGATGGGTGCCGTGCTCGCGCTGATGCTGGCGGCCCGGCGCAAGGCCGACGTGCAGGGTTGTGCGCTGTACGCGCCAACGCTGCGCCTCGATGGCTGGGGTGTGCCGTGGTACGCACGGCTGTTCGCTCTCGTGCAGGACAAATGGTCGGCCAACCGCTTCGACTTCGCCGAACGCGAGCCCTACGGCATCAAGGACCCACGCGTGCGGGCGCTGGTCAGCGCCGCCATCGAGAGCGGCGACAGTGCCAAAGCCGGCATGTTCAAGGTGCCGGGCGGCTCCATGCTGGAACTGCGCCGCCTGGTCAGCGCCCTGCGCCGGCATGCGCACGAGGTCACCCAGCCGGTTCTACTCGTGCACCCGCGCGAGGACGACCGCGCCGACCTTGCCAACTCGTTCTGGCTGCAGCGGCATCTGGGCGGTCGCGTCGATACGGTGGTGCTCGACGACAGCTACCATGTCGTCACCATGGATCGTCAGCGCGACATCGTTGCCGACCGCACCGTCGCCCTGGCGCAGTCGCTGGCCGCAGCCTCAGCCCAGCAGCCCGCCTCGGTCCGCAAACGCGCCTGATGCAGGGTCGGCGCGGCCATGGCCGCGCCCCATTGCGTCCCAAGCTTGCCCTTCCGCGCCTCACGCTTTCGGCCTAAGCTGCCGTAAACGTCAATGCGAGGGAGCAGAAACGCCATGGCCTATCAGGCTCCAGTCGACGACATCATGCACGCGCTGAAGACGGCCGCCGGGCTCGATGGCCTGATCGAGAGCGGCATTTTGGGCGTGGACGAGGACACCATCCGCGCCGTCATCGAGGAAGCCGGCAAGTTCGGCGCCGAGGTGCTCGATCCGCTCAGCGTGGTCGGTGACCGCACCGGATCGAAGCTCGTCGACGGCAAGGTCGTCACCCCGCCCGGCTGGAAGGAAGCCTACAAGCAGTTCGCGGACGGCGGCTGGGGCGGTCTGCAGGCGCCGGAGGAGTGGGGCGGCCAGAACCTACCCAATCTCCTGTCGACGGCCGCCGGCGAGATCTGGAATTCGGCCAACCTGGCGTTCGGCCTGTGCCCCCTTCTCACATTCGGCGCCATCGACGCCATCGAACTGCAGGGCAGCGAGCAACTCAAGAAGACCTACCTGCCGAAGATGGTGTCGGGCGAATGGACCGGCACCATGAATCTCACCGAGCCGCATGCCGGCTCCGACCTAGGCGCGCTTGTCACCCGCGCCGAGCGGCAGGCCGACGGCACCTACCGCATCTTCGGCACCAAGATCTTCATCACCTACGGCGATCACGAGCTGACCGACAACATCATCCATCTCGTCCTCGCCCGCCTGCCCGACGCGCCGCCTGGCACGCGCGGTATCTCGCTGTTCCTCGTCCCCAAGCATCTCGTCAACAAGGACGGCAGCATCGGCGCGCGCAACGACGTCACCTGCGCCAGCCTCGAGCACAAGCTTGGCATCCATGCGAGCCCCACCGCCGTGATGAAGTACGGCGAGAAAGACGGCGCCGTCGGCTACCTGGTCGGCGAGGAGAACCGCGGCCTCAACGTCATGTTCATCATGATGAACGCCGCGCGCCTGGCGGTCGGCATGCAGGGTGTGGCGGTGGCCGAACGGGCGACGCAGCAGGCGCTCGCCTACGCCAAGGAGCGCCGCCAGGGCCGCAGCATGTCGGCCAACAGCGCCGGCATGAGCCCGATCATCGAGCACGCCGATATCCGCCGCAGCCTGATGATCATGAAGGCGCTCACCCAGGCCGCGCGGGCCATCTGCCTGGTGACGGCGAAAGAGACCGATGTGTCGCGCCGCGCCAAGGATGTGGCCGAACGTGCGGCAGCTGCGCATCGCGTCGCCCTGCTCACACCCATCGCCAAAGCCTTCGCCACCGACATCGGCTGCGAGGTGGCCTCGATCGGCGTGCAGATCCACGGCGGCATGGGCTTCATTGAGGAGACCGGCGCCGCCCAGCACTATCGCGATGCGCGCATCCTACCGATCTACGAGGGCACCAACGGCATCCAGGCCATCGACCTCGCCACCCGCAAGCTGCCCCTGGAAGGGGGCAAGGTTGTCGAGGCCTACCTCGGCGAGCTCAAAGGCGTGGTCGACGACGTGCGCGCCTCCAACCGGCCCGAGTTCGGCCGCATGGGCGAGCGCCTCGGCGAGGCGGTGGCGGCGCTGGCCGAGGCGAGCCGCTGGATGGGGGGCGCCCTGCGCAAGAGCCCCGAGGCGGCGCTGGCCGGTGCCACGCCGTATTTGCGCCTGTTCGGCCTTGCCGCCGGCGGTGTCTACCTGGCCAAGGGTGCCCTGGCCGCGGCGCGCAACGGCTCTGGTGCAGCTGGCCAGCCGATCGCCATCGCCCGCTTCTTCGCCGAGAACCTCCTCACCGCTGCCTCGGGACTGAAAGACACTGTGGTCGGCGGCGCCGATGCCACGCTCGCCATCGCACCCGACGCGCTTTCGGCCTGAGACGCGCCAGGACAACTTTTGCAGTGGGGACACGCCATGGCCGCTAACGTCGTGACGACCGTGCACAATCGCGACGCCGATCGGTGCGTCAAGATCATCAAGCAGGCCGATGGCACGTTCGGCTTTCAGGAATTCCGCAGAGATCCCGAAGACGTCGGGCGCTGGACGCTCGTAACCGAAGTGGCGCGAACAGACTTCATCACCCAACTGCAGGCGATGGCCGCCGCACAAGAAGAAGTCGCCTGGCTCGGCGATCAGCGAACGGCCAAGCGGCCGGCCTGAACACTTCGCACCGGGCCTGGAGGACAGGCATGAGCCGCAACGATTTCCTGTTGGTCGCCGCTGCCATCGTCGCTGCCATTGGCCTCATCCATTCCTATCTGGGTGAGCGGCTGGTGTTTGCCCGCCTGTTCGCGTTGCCGGATCTGCCGTTGCTGCGGCGGGATCGGGCCTACACGGAGAACGTGCTGCGCTACGCCTGGCACTTGACCAGCCTCGCGTGGTGGTCGGCCGGTGCCACACTGGTGGCGCTGTGGTGGGGCGCGAGCGACGCGCGCCGTACGGTCCTGCTCATCATCGCAGCCATGCTGCTGCTTACGGGCGTGACCGTGCTGGCGACGGCCGGCCGCCGCCACCCGGCATGGCCGCTCCTTCTGATCGCCGCAGCGGCGACCTGGTACGGTGCCTAGTGAATCTCAAGATGGATACCGAGGAAACACATGACCCAGGAGATCGACATCAAGGTGGGCGACGGCGTGCAGGTGATCCGTTTCCTGCGCGCCGACAAGAAGAACGCCTTCACCGGCCCGATGTACAACGCCATGTCGCAGGCCCTCGATGCCGCCGACGACAGCGACGCCATCGCCGTCACGGTGTTCATCGGCTCGGGCGGCGTATTCTCGGCCGGCAATGACATCAACGATTTCCTGCGTCGCGCGGCGGCGGTCAGTTCAGGAGACGGCAAGGGCATCCCGGCGCCCTCGCTCGATTTCATCCGCCGCCTGCCCAAGGTGACGAAACCGATGATCGCGGCGGTCGACGGTCTCGCCATCGGCGTCGGCACGACCATGCTGCTGCACTGCGACCTGGTTTACGCGACGCCAGCTGCCAGCCTGCGCACGCCGTTCCTCGACCTGGGACTGATCCAGGAGGCGGGCTCGACCATCACGGCACCGGCCCGCATGGGCTATCCGCGCGCCTTCGAGATGATCTGCCTCGGTGAGCCGTTCTCGGCCGAGCGCGCCCTGCAGGCGGGGCTTGTCAACGCCATCGTGCCGGCCGACCAGCTGGAGGCGACCGCCTTGCAAGCGGCCAAGCGGCTGGCGGCCAAGCCGCGCGCAGCGCTCCTGACGTCGCACCGACTGCTGCGCCGGAACAGCGCCGACATCAGCGCCATGATCGAGGAAGAAGCCAAGGCCTATCAGGCTCTTATGGGATCGCCGGAAGCACGCGAGGCGTTCACCGCCTTCCTCGAGAAACGCCCGCCGGACTTCGCCAAGGCCCGCCAGAAGGGCGGCTGAGCTTCGCCAAAAAGGCCAGCTAGAGAGTTCGCTCATGACCGCGCTCTTGCCCTACCGCCGTTTAGCGAAGGCCAACCGAGCTTGGCTGCGGCTGTTGCTGCTGCCCTTTCTCCTGGTATCGCTGTCCGTCTCGGCCCCAGCCGGCTGGCTGAGCCGCATCGCCGGTTCGGGCGAACATGGCGCCGCCCGAGTTGCCCGCAAAGGTGCCACGCTCGACCAGGCGGCCGCCCACCTCAAGGCACTGCCCGATCGTCCCGACGGCGTTGGGCTCGCCGCTCAAGCGACCCAGGAGGGCCACTGGCGCTTCGTCAACAAGGCGGGTGAGACGTTTACCGCCGGCACAGCCGACGAACTCAAGCGCGTTGCATCCGTACTGATGCCGGAAGCGAAGGCCGACGCCAAGCTGTCTCTCTACCTCACGCCGGATACCGTCTTCCAGCATCGCGCCGCGCTTAAGCAGCTGCCGAAAGGCGCCGACCTGTTCGTGGTCATCGGCGACGAGAGCTACCGCGTCCTGAGGCGCGCCGACGGCGCCAGCGACCGGCTGTTCGCGGAGGTGCGACCGAGCCTGTTCGCCGAGCTTGCCGAGCGCGCCCGCTTCGAGGAGGCGCTGTGGCAGCTGACGCGCCCGCTCGATCGCGCCAGGGTGCGCGTGCTGGCATTGGAGCCGGGCGGTCCCTCAACCTTGACATCGACCCCACGCATCGACGCTGCCACCAAGCGCGCCGCCGTCGACGTCATCGACCCGGCGAGCCTGCCCGCCGCGATGGGGTCGATCCGCGGCCAGACCGTGCTCATCACAGGCCGCGTCGACGGCCAACTGCTCTACGTGAAGCCATCGAGCGGGCCCGAGAAGAGCGTGCTGGTGCGCGATCTCCTGCGTGCCGCCGACGACGCCGACATCAACCTCGTCGTTCTGCAGTCGGCGTCGACGCCGCGCCAGCCCGGCGGGCGCAACTGGTTCTGGCAGAAGGTAGAGGTGAAAGGCCTCGACGACGCCCTGCAGCGACCGCGCATGGCCGACTTCCTCAATGCGCTTGCCGGGCCGGGCCGCCGCTTCGCCGTCACCGCCACGCCCTCGGGTAGCCTGCGCACAGGGCTTGACATGCGGCTGGCACCCGATCTGCCCGGCACATCGCCAAGCAGGCCGGCCAGCGAGGTGTTCGCCGATCTCGTCGCCGACGTCGCTGGGCGCGTGCTGACCGACGGCGTGCAGGCCAGCATGCGCAACGCCGAACGCCAGCAGGAGCTCGACCAGCGCATCATCCCCGGCATCGCTTCCGAAGCACAGTTTCTCTACCTCGGCCTGATGGTCATCGGCCTGATGGGTCTGCCGGTCTCGCGTCGCTGGTGGCGGCGCCTTTGGCCCCCGGAGCAGGCTGGCGAATATCCGGTCCGCGGCGGCTACTGGGCAGCCCGCATGGTGCGCGGTGCGATGTTCCTGCTCGTGTTCCTGCCACTCACGGCCCAGCCCGCCGTGGTGGTGCACGTCGTACAGGGCATGTGGCAGATGATCACGACGCCAGTGCGCTGGTGGCGCTGGCTGAGCGGCCGGCGTGCGCCAGCCAGCGCAGGCTAGGGAACGCAAAGACGAAAGCAACTCAAGCGGGGAAACGACCAATGTCGACACTTGCCGGCAAGACGCTGTTCATCACGGGAGCCAGCCGCGGCATAGGACTGGCCATCGCGTTGCGCGCCGCACGCGACGGCGCCAACATCGCCATCGCTGCCAAGACGGCCGAACCCAACCCCAAGCTCGAAGGCACCATCTACACGGCGGCCAAAGACATCGAGGCCGCCGGCGGCAAGGCGCTGCCCATCACCTGCGATATCCGCTTCGAGGACCAGGTGCAGGCGGCCGTGGCCAAGACGGTGGCAGCGTTCGGCGGCCTCGACATTTGTGTCAACAACGCCAGTGCCATCTCGCTGACCCCCACCACGGCCACCGACATGAAGCGCTACGACCTGATGCACGCCATCAACGCGCGCGGCACCTTCCTGGTCTCCAAGACGTGCATCCCGCATCTCAAGCAGGCCGCCAACCCGCACATCCTGATGCTGTCGCCGCCGCTCGACATGAACGTGCGCTGGTTCGCCCCGCACGTCGCCTACTCGATGGCCAAGTTCAACATGAGCATCATCGCGCTTGGCCTGTCCGGGGAGTTGCAGGCCGACGGGATTGCCGCCAACACGCTGTGGCCGCGCACCACCATCGCCACGGCGGCGATCAAGAACCTGCTCGGCGGCGACGCCCTGATGCAGCGCAGCCGCTCCCCCGACATCATGGGCGACGCCGCCCATGTCATCTTCACGCAGGACGCCAAGACGTTCACCGGCCGCTTTTGCATCGACGACACGCTGCTCTACGAGCACGGCGTGCGCGACTTCGAAAAATATCGCGTCGATCCCTCGGTCGAGCTGGCGCCCGACTTTTTCGTGCCGGACACCTATCCAACGCCACCCGGCGTCACCCTCGGCGCGCGCAAGCGGTAGATCCTCTCTCCCCCGTCCCGGCGGGGAGAGGGCAGGGGTGGGGGCAGCCGTTATTTCCAGCGCCAGTCTCTGCCCCTTAACCTACCCTCTCCGCATGAAGAAGGTGCAGGAACAATCAAGCGGCGCCGAGGAGGAAAAGGCCTATGAATCCCACCATCGAAGTCACTGGTATCGGCGCGCGCCCGGCGATGGTGCCGATGCGACGGGCACTCAACACGCGGGTCGGCCACTTCACGCGCTTCCCGATGATGTTTGTCGATCTCGAGCTGAAGGGCGGCGGCGCGGGGCGCGTGATGGCTCCGACCTTCCTCGCCCTTGGCCTCAAGCTGGTGCCGGTGGTGCTGGAGGAGCTGGCGGCATCGCTCAAGGGCCGCAAGATCGCCTTTGCCGACCTGCCCAAGGTGCACGATGCCGGGCAGAAGCTCCTGTCGCACCTCGGGCACGAAGGCGTGACGCAGATGGCGCTCTCGTTCTTCGACATGGCTCTCTACGATGCCATGGCGCGCGAGGCCGGCGTGCCGCTCTACCAACTGCTCGGCGGCAAGGCCGAGCCGATCCCCACCTACAACAGCTGCGGCCTTGGCCTCATGTCGCCGCAGGACGCCGCACGCGAGGCCAAGCAGCTGGCCGCCGAGCACGGCGGCTTCTCGCACATCAAGATGCGCATGGGCCGAGAGCACGTGGCCGACGAGGTAGCTGCCTACAAAGCCGTCCGCGCCGCCGTCGGTCCCGACCTGCTGATCTCGTGCGACTTCAACCAGGGCCTCGCGCCGGCCAGCGCGCTCGAGGCCTGCCGCGCCATCGACGGCCTCGGCCTCACCTGGATCGAAGAGCCGATCGCCTACGACGACTACAACACCCAGGCGCGGCTGACGGCCAAGCTCACGACACCGATCCAGGTCGGCGAGAACTGGTGGAGCTGGCGGGTCGGCCAGTCAGCCATCGAAATGGGCGCCTGCGACTACATCATGCCGGACCTGGCCCGCATCGGCGGCATCACCGGCTGGATGCGGCTCGCGCGCGTTGCCGAGCTGCGCGCCGTGCCGTTCTCGTCGCACCTGTCACCGGACGTGTCGGCGCACGTGATGGCCGCCACGCCGACCCGGCACTGGCTGGAGTTCATGGACTGGGGTCAGGATCTGATGATGGACCCACTGCTGCCAGTGCGGGGGTTCACGACGCCGCGCGATACACCGGGCACCGGCGTGGAGTGGAACGAGAAAGCCATCGCGCCGCTCGTCCTCAAGCTATGAGGCGCAGCGGCGCGCGCAATGTGGCCAGTACGGCGGGCGATCAGCGCTTGCGACCGCTGCCCTCGATCTCGAGCTGACGCCACCAGGTGGCCGTGCCAAACGGGATCTTGCGGACGTCGTGCTCGTAGTACCGCGTCTCGTCGAACGTGCGGGCGTGGCGCTGCCGCTCGCGGATCGCCGACGGAGAATTATAGGAATTATAGTAGTAGTATTTGTTTTTCGATTTGGCATCTGCTGCTCCGGAAATGCCGAAGACGAAAGCAAACGACAGCAAACCGGCCAGAGCATATTGCATAGCTTTTGCCTTTCCTGTTCCCCCTTGCCTTAAGTGGCCCGTCGAGCAGGGAACGTGGTGATGGTGACGGCGACGTTCAACCGGGCGCCATGATCGCCCTGGCGGTTCTCCGCGGCTTACGGCTGGCCGCCGTCCGTCTCTTGCTGAAGCTGCCGCCACCAGACCGCGGACCCGAACGGTAGGCGCCGGGAATCCACTTCGTAATATTGCGTTTCCTCGAACGTGCGGGCATGGCGCTGCCGTTCCGCAACGGTCGCAGGCGAATAGGAGCCGGCTTGGCTGTGGTAGGCTTGCCGCTTTTTCTTGGATTTGGCGTCCGCTGCTCCGGCCATGCCGAACACGACGGCCAGCGAGACCAGGCCCGCGAGAATGCTTCTCATGCAATTGCCCCTTCTCCCTAAGCATTTCTGCTTAGAGATGCTGAGCATTCTCCTCCCCGCAAGCCACCTTTTCGTGAGCATTTTGTGAGCCAACCGCGGGCCTCAGAGACCAACAGCGCCGCTCCACCTGCTGGGGATGAGGTGAAGCGGCGCGGGCCGTGACCAGGATTGGCCTCGGACTAGTGCTTGCGGCCTCTGCCCTCGCGCTCCATCTGCCGCCACCACTCCGCCGTGCCGAACGGGATCTTGCGCGAGTCGCGCTCGTAGTACTCGGTCTCATCGAACGTACTGGCACGGCTCTGCCGCGCCGCAATCGACGACGGCGAGTAGTACGAATTGTCGTAGTAATAATAGTAGATCACTTTCTGCTTTGACTTTGCGTCCGCGGCTCCAGCGATCCCGAGCATGAGCGCGGCCGAGAGGAGACCGGTAAAGAAGATTCTCATTGCCATACCCTTTCCGTTGCAGGCCCCGCTTGCTCCAGATCCAAGACTGCTGGGCAACGCGAGCCTAAAGCCCACTTCCTTACGGCGTCATCGACCTCGCATCCGGGGGCGGACGCTCATCGAGTGCCGTAGCGCTACCTGGCAGCAAACAAAGCAATCGCGCTGTTCCATCGGGAACAGTAAGCTAGCGGCCCCAGGCTCCCCCTTATTGTTCGCGGACACGCACGATGACCACGCTGCTGCTTACGCATCCCTGCTTCGTCGATCACGACACGGGCTACGGCCACCCGGAGCGCCCAGATCGCATGCGCGCCATCGACAAGGTGCTTGCTCACGAGCTGTTCAGCGACCTGAAGCGGGAGGAGGCGCCGCTGCGCGCCGACGTCGAGGAGGCAATCGCGCTGGCGCATCCGCGCGCATACATCGACTGGGTCAAGAGCCTGCGCCCAAGCGAGGGCGAGGAGCCGGTGCGCCTCGATCCCGATACCGTGCTGAGCCCCAAGTCGTGGGAGCCGGCACTGCGGGCGGTCGGCGCCGGACTGGCCGCCGTCGACGCTGTGATGGACCCAGCCAAGTCCGGTGTGAAGAATGCATTTGCGCAGGTGCGCCCCTGCGGCCACCACGCCGAGGTGAAGCGCGCCATGGGCTTTTGCATCTTCAACAACGCGGCCGTCGCCGCCCTTTATGCCCGCAAGACGTATGGTCTCGAGCGCGTCGCGGTCGTCGATTTCGACGTGCACCACGGCAACGGCACGCAAGACATCTTTTGGTCCGACAAGGATCTGTATTTCGCTTCCACCCATCAGATGCCGCTCTATCCCGGCACGGGGGCGCTCAACGAGACGGGCGTCGGCAATGTGTGGAACGCCCCGCTCCGGCCCGGCGATGGCGGCGACCCGTTCAAGGAGGCCTTGCGGTCACGCATCCTCCCGTCGCTGCGCAATTTCGGCCCCGACCTCGTGCTGATTTCGGCCGGCTTCGACGCCCATCAGGACGATCCGCTCGCCAATCTGCGCCTGCTGGAGCCGGACTTCGCCTGGGCGACCTCGCAGATCGCCGAGATTGCCGACAAGCATGCACAGGGGCGGCTGGTCTCCATGCTGGAAGGGGGCTACAACCTCGCTGCCCTGGCCAAATCGGTGGGCGTGCATGTCAGGGCGCTGATGGAGGCCGGCTCGTAGGCGCTGGCGGCAAACAGTCAAGACATCGAGACGGTGGACATGAATATGGCAAAGCCTGCCACAAAGCATCTCGACATCAAGGACCTGTCGTTCGAGAAGGCGCTCAAGGAATTGGAAAGCATCGTCGGACGCCTGGAGCGCGGCGATGTGGAACTCGAGGAAAGCATCAGCATCTATGAGCGCGGCGAGGCCCTCAAGGACCATTGCGACCGCCTGCTCAAGCAGGCGGAGGCCAAAGTCGAGAAAATCACCCTCAATCCTGCTGGGGAACCGACCGGCAGTGAGCCGTTCAAGCCGCAGGAATAGGCCGAAGGGACTAGGCCCCGCCAGCAACGCCGCGACGCTTTGCTATCGTACGGTCCTATTGCAGAGCGCTATAATTGCCGGCAGGTGACAGTCTGCAATCGGACGTGGCGTGCGCTGCGATCGATGCTGGGACTGCGGGTACGAGCATTGGAAAGACCACCGGTGGACTCCGCCTCTAAGACGCCTGTTCTCGACCGCGTGCACATACCGCAGGACGTGCGGGACCTTGCCGAGAAGGACCTTCGCCAGCTGGTCGACGACCTGCGACGCGAGACCATCGATGCGGTGTCGGTGACCGGCGGACATCTGGGGGCGGGGCTGGGCGTGGTCGAGCTTACGGTCGCCCTGCACCGCGTGTTCGATACCCCGCGCGACCGGCTGATCTGGGACGTCGGCCACCAGGCCTATCCGCACAAGATCCTCACCGGCCGTCGCGATCGCATCCGCACCCTGCGCCAGGGCGGCGGCCTGTCAGGCTTCACCAAGCGTGCGGAGAGCGAGTACGACGCGTTCGGCGCCGCGCATTCCTCCACCTCCATATCTGCCGGCCTCGGCATGGCCGTTGCCCGCGACCTCGCCGGCGGCACCAACAACGTGGTGTGCGTGATCGGCGACGGCGCGATGAGTGCAGGCATGGCCTACGAGGCCATGAACAATGCGGGTGCACGCAACGAGCGCCTGATCGTCATCCTCAACGACAACGACATGTCGATCGCACCGCCGGTCGGCGCGCTGTCAACCTATCTGGCGCGCATCACCTCGAGCGGCACCTATCTGCATCTGCGCGACATCGCCAAGCAGCTTGCCAAGCGGCTGCCGAAATACTGGGAGCGTCGCGCGGCGCTGGCCGAGGAGATGACCCGCACCTACTGGACCGGCGGCACGCTGTTTGAGGAGATGGGCTTCTACTACCTCGGTCCGATCGACGGTCACGACCTCAACGTACTGCTGCCGGTGCTGCGCAATGTACGCGACGCGCGGCAGGGTCCGATCCTGGTGCATGTCGTCACCAAGAAGGGCAAAGGCTATCCGCCGGCCGAGGCGTCCGACGACAAGTACCACGGCGTCAACCGCTTCAATGTGGTCACCGGCGCGCAGCTCAAGCCCAAGCCGAATGCGCCAAGCTATACGCGCGTGTTCGGCGAGAGCCTCATCGAAGCCGCGCGCAAGGACGACAAGATCGTTGCCGTCACGGCAGCGATGCCGTCGGGCACCGGCCTTGACTTGTTCGCCAAAGTCTTCCCGGAGCGCACATTCGACGTTGGCATCGCCGAACAGCACGGCGTCACGTTCGCGGCCGGCCTGGCGTGCGAAGGTTTCAAGCCGTTCGCGGCCATCTATTCGACCTTCCTGCAGCGTGCCTACGACCAAGTGGTGCACGATGTGGCGATCCAGAGTTTGCCCGTGCGCTTTGCGCTTGATCGCGCCGGTCTGGTGGGTGCAGACGGCCCAACGCATGCCGGATCGTTCGACCTCGCCTACCTCGGCTGCCTACCGGGCTTTGTACTGATGGCGGCCGCCGACGAAGCCGAGTTGAGGCACATGGTGGCGACGGCGGCGGCCATCGACGATCGCCCGTCAGCCTTCCGTTATCCACGCGGCGAAGGTGTCGGCGTCGAGTTGCCCGAAGTCGGCCAGGTGCTGGAAATCGGCAAGGGGCGTATCCTGCGCGAAGGGTCGGCGGTGGCCATCCTGTCGCTCGGCACACGCCTGCACGAGGCGCTGCGCGCCGCGGACCAGCTGGCCACGTTCGGCCTGTCGGCGACGGTCGCCGACGCCCGTTTTGCCAAACCGCTCGACCACGATCTGATCCGCAGGCTGGCTCAGAACCACGAGGTGCTGATCACTATCGAGGAAGGCGCGATCGGCGGCTTCGCCAGCCAGGTGCTGCAGTACCTGGCCACCGCCGGCCTGCTCGATCGCGGCCTCAAGGTGCGGCCGATGGTGCTGCCCGATGTGTTCATCGATCAGGACAAACCAGAGAAGATGTACGAGAAGGCCAAGCTCGACGCGCAGGGTATCGTGGCAACGGTACTGGCGACGCTGGGTCGCGATGTGCGCGCGGAAACGTTGGCTGAGCGGGCCTGACGACCGGGCTTATCCACACCCTTTCCACACAATTCTGGATGGCCCGCCACTTTGTTGCGGGAATCGCCATGGACCGCCGCCGTGCGCCGGCGTATCCACGAATCGTCCCTGGACGAACCTCCTGCTGCCCCCTTTCTCCCCCAATCCGGCAGCAGGAGAAGCCCTGGCGCAGGAACGCCAGGGCTTCTTTTTTACCGAACACACATCAGGGCAAATCTTCTATCGGTGGGCAGTTTCATAGATTTGGCGCAACAGCCGCCGATACTGCCACCGCGACCCGAGCAACAAGCCTACTGCGAACATCGCGGTTGCAACGATCAGCGTTTCCATGGCGCTCCTTCCGGACTGCTGCGCGCGACGCAAAACCCTGGCATGGCATCTGCGGGCGCATGAGCATTCGCTCGATTCGCTATCCGCCATCAACGGTCCCTTGTCAGATTGCGCAAGCATACGCGGCGCCCACGCCACACCGGCCTCGCGGGCCAAAGGCAATCGGCGCCGGAGGGGCCCGCTCTAAGGGCCTTCCAGCGCCGACGCGCAGTCGAGTGCCTCAGGCACGCTGTCGTGTCAGGCGACGGCCTTCTTGAAATTGTCGGCGGCCTTGTCCCAGTTGACGACATTGAACCAGGCATCGATGTAGTCGCCGCGCTTGTACTGGTGCTTGAGGTAGTAGGCGTGCTCCCACACGTCGATACCGATGACAGGCTTGGCGCCCATGTCCATATGCGGGCTGTCCTGGTAGGGCGTGTTGAAAATGGCGAGCTTCTTGTCCTTGCCGACCGCCAGCCAGGCCCAGCCCGAGCCGAAGCGGGTGAGGCCGGCCTGCTTGAAGGCGGCCTTCATCTTGTCCAAGTCCCCGAACGTTGCGTCGATGGCGCTCTTGAGATCACCCGCCGGGGCCTTGGCGCCGCCTGGGGTCATCAGCTCCCAGAAGTAGGTGTGGTTCCAATGCCCGCCGAGATTGTTGCGCACCGGTCCGCGCACGGCTTCGGGCACCGACGGCAGGTCGGTCAGGATCGCCTCGATCGGCTTGCTGGCGAGATCAGGATACTTCTCGACCAGTCCGTTGAGGTTGCCGATGAAGGCGTTGTGGTGGTTCTTGTGATGGAAGCCCATCGTCGCGGTGTCGATGTGCGGCTCCAAGGCGTTGTAATCGTAGCCGAGCGGCGGCAGGGAGAAGGTGGGCTTGGCTTGCGCGAAGGCCGTACCGCGGGCGAGCGTGCCCGCCGTGGTCGCGAACGCTGTCGCCCCGATCATGAATTTAAGTGTATCGCGTCTGTTCATTGCGTCCTCCGTGGTGACTGCGAAGCGGTGGTACGACCGATCCGCCAGAAAAATCACAACCAACTGGCGCCCGTGCGAATGCGCGGCGACGCAAGGTGGTGCACTAGGGTCCTGCCTCCGAATTGCCGACCCCCTGCCGCACCCGGTATCTCGGCAATTCGGAGACTGAACGACACTAGCCAGTTTATTGGTTTGCTAGTGCGGTTCAGGCTCGTAAAAGCCGGGCCTTGCCATGGCGCGACGTTGGTCGGCATTTGCGAGCCATCACAGCAGCTACGCGCCCGCACACTGATGGGTTTGGGCTGTCATCGCCGGCGGGCATCAAATAAATGTGAAACATGCCTATTGCAGCACAAAGCAGGCGCAGTCGACGCCTCGATGTGGTCCTGGTTGACCGGGGCCTCGCGCGTTCGCGCGCGCGTGCGCAGGACCTGATCCGGCGCGGCCTGGTTGAAGTGGCGGGCGCGATCGAGACAAGGCCCGGCACTATGGTCGCGCCGGGCGCCGAGCTGCGCGTGGCGGACGGCACAGCGGATCATGTCTCGCGCGGGGCCCTCAAGCTGATTGCGGCGTTGGATCACTTCCAATTCTCCGCGTGCGCAGTGGTGGCTCTCGACATCGGCGCTTCGACCGGCGGCTTCACCGAGGTGCTGCTCGAGCGCGGCGCGACGCGGGTCTATGCCGTCGATGTCGGGCGTGGACAGCTGCATGCGCGGCTCGCCAACGACCCGCGCGTCGTCTCGCTTGAGCGCACGGACGCGCGCATACTCGATCACACGCACGTTCCCAACCCGATCGGCGCCATCGTCGCCGATGTCAGCTTCATCTCGCTCACCAAGGCGCTGCCGGCTGCACTGGCATTGGCTGGCCATGCGGCCTGGCTGGTGGCACTCATCAAACCGCAGTTCGAAGCCGGGCGTGCGGCCGTGAGCCGGGCAGGCATCGTGCGCGACCCGGCCGACCGAGACCGCGCCGTGGCGATTGTGCGGGATTGGATGGCGGCGCAGGCGGGCTGGCACGTAGCAGGCATACTCCCGTCACCGATCGCCGGCGGCTCCGGCAACCAGGAGTTTTTACTGGGGGCCGTCCGTGGCAGATGAAGCAGCCGACGTCGAGATCGTCCGCCTGGGCGCGCAAGGCGATGGCATCGCCCAGACGCCAGACGGCCACCCGCGCTTTGTGCCCTTCGCCCTGCCCGGTGAGCGCGTGCGGGTGAGCGGCGAGGACCTGGTCAAGATCGTAGGGCCCGCCAGCGTCGACCGGCGCGCCCCGATCTGCCGGCATTTCGGGGTCTGCGGCGGCTGCGTCGCCCAGCACATGAGCGAAGCCCTCTATGCCGACTGGAAGCGCGGCATCGTCCTCGAAGCATTTCGCCAGCGCGGCCTGACACCCGACGTTGCCCCGCTGCTGCGCGTGCCGCCGGGCTCGCGCCGGCGCGCGGTGCTGAGCTGCAGGCGCGCCGGAGCAGAGGTCACGCTCGGCTATCACGGCCGGCGCAGCCATGCTCTATTCAACCTCGAGGAATGCCCGGTGCTGGTGCCCGGCATCGTGGCCGGGCTGCCGGGTCTGCGCGCCATTGCCGGCCTGCTTGCAGCGGACGAGATCCGGTTCACGGTGCTGGCCACTGCCGCAGGCCTGGATGTGAGCGTCGAAGGCAAACTCCGCCGCCCTGACGCGCAGGCCGCCGCGGCACTTGCCCGGATCTCCGCCGAGCATGGATTTGCGCGTGTCACCATCGCCGGCGAGACGATCCTCGCGCGCGCATCGCCCGTGCTGCAGACGGCTGGCGTCGGCGTCGTACCGCCCCCAGGCGCCTTCGCGCAAGCCGTCGCCCAAGCCGAGGATGCGCTGGTAACCGCGGTGTTGGAGCGGACGGGTCGCGCCAAGCGCGCGGCCGACCTGTTCTGCGGCCTCGGCACCTTTGCTTTTGCCTTGGCGCGTCGTAGCCGCGTCTCGGCGTTCGACAGCGATCAGGGTGCGGTGGCCGCCCTGCAGGCCGCCGTGCGTCACGCCACCGGGCTCAAACCGATCGAAGGGCGGGTGCGCGACCTGTTTCGCGAGCCGCTGTCGCCGCGCGAGCTCGCGCAGTTCGATACGATGCTGCTCGATCCGCCACGCGCCGGGGCCAAGGCACAATGTGAAGCGCTGGCCAAATCGCGGGTGCCACGCATCGTCTACGTGTCCTGCGATCCGGCCACCCTGGCGCGCGACGCCCGCGCGCTGGTTGACGCCGGCTACCGCCTCGGCGAGGTGGTGCCGGTCGACCAGTTCCTGTTCTCGGCCCACGTCGAGCTGGTCGCCGCCTTCACGCGCTGATTGGCGCCACCGCTTAACGGTCCGCCAACCAACGTCTGGCATCTTGCAACTTGCTTGGTGGGGCGGCTGGGGACGGCGCGGCTCGGGGGAGGCGTTGCATGCTTGCGTCGGTATGGCGGTTCCTAGCTCGGCTTTTGGCGAGCGCGCAGCATGCTCCGGACGGCCCGGCCGCCCCGCGGACGACGCCCAAGCCCTTTCGCGGCCGCAGCCGACCCCGCACCGCCCGCGTGTCAGCGCCTCGGGCGCCAAAGGCGACGGAACGCAAGCCAGCCCGCGTC
>DASTOW010000011.1:0-8862 GCA_035762425.1 Hyphomicrobiaceae bacterium
ACCCAGGCCGATCACGCCGAGCGTCTTGCCGGCCAGCTCCACACCGCGGCCCAGCTCCTCGCGCGGCCACTCGCCGGCCACCAGCCGATGCGTGTCGAGATAGGCGCGGCCACGCAGCAGGATCATGGCCATGGCGATGGCGTACTCGGACACCGACGTTGCATTGGCGCCGCGCGCCGAGCACACCTCGATGCCGCGCGCCTCGCAGGCCTTCACGTCGATGTTGTCGAGGCCGACGCCGAGGCGCCCGACCACTTTCAGCTTGGGGGCCAGCTCCAGCAGCGTCTGATTGACCGGCGTGCGATTGCGCACGATCAGGCCGGGCAGATCGCGCACGAGCTCTTCCAGCTCGGCGCGCTTGTTCCACAACGTGCTGTCGTAGTGCACGTCATAGCCGCGGCGCTTCAATTCATCGACCGCTTCGGTCTCGAGAAATTCGGTGATGACAATGCGGGTCACTCTTCTCCTCCCGTGACAATGGCGCTTCCCTGCCCCTCGAGGGGGAGAAAGACGCGCCACGAATTAGTGCCGCCTCCTTGCACCATTTGCGTCGCCTAGGCGTGAGCCGAGGCGCAAACTCGTTTCGCGCGTCAGGTGGGGGTGTCGTTCTCGAGACCCGGGTCAGCACCCCCACCAGGAATGCCATCGGACTTATGGCCGCCCGGTTGCTCGCGCGGCTCGGTGGCGATAGGCGGCCTAAGCCAGTGGCGTTCCAACCTCCCCCCTCCAGGGGGAGGCAAGCCATTGGCGCGACCCGGCTATAGCAAGTTGGCCGCACGACACTCACTCGAACTCCAAACGCTTGCGCATTGCGGCGAACATGGTGCGTTTCAGCTCCATGCCGATGCCGGGCTCCTCGGGCAAGCCCACGTAGCCGTCGATGACATGGATGTCGTCGGCGAAGCCGCCGTAGGGCTGGAACACGCCGGGATAACTCTCGGTGCCGCCGAGTTGCAGGCCGGCTGCCATGTTGAGGCCGAGCTGATGCCCGCCATGCGGCACGCAACGCCGCCGCGACCAGCCGGCTCGTTCGGCCATTTCGAGAATGCGCAGCGCTTCCGTGAGGCCATAGCAAAGCGAGGGATCGGGCTGGATCCAGTCCTTGTGCGGCCGCATCCCGCCATGCCGGACCAGGTTGCGGAAATCCTGCACCGCGAACAGGTTCTCGCCGGTCGCAATCGGCAGGTTCGTCGTCTCGCAGAGCACCGCGTGGGCCTGGTAGTCGAGCGGCTCCACCGGCTCCTCGAACCAGCCGAGGCCGTAGGGCTGCATGGCCCGCGCATAGGCCAGCGCGGTATCGAGGTCGAACCGGCCGTTGGCGTCGACCGCGAGATTCTCGCCGGCGCCGGCAATCTCAAGCGCCCATTCGATGCGCTGCATGTCCTCGGCCAGTGGCGCGCCGCCGATCTTCATCTTCATCAGGCGATAGCCGAGTTCGCGGCACCGGTGCATCTCGTCCTGCAGGCCCTGCTTCTCCTTGCCCGGGTAATAGTAGCCGCCGCCCGAGTAGACCAGCACCCGCTCGTCGAACTTGCCGCCGTTGTAGCGCTCGGAGAGGACGCGCCACAGCGGCTTGCCGAGGATCTTGGCCGTCGCATCCCAGACCGCCAGGTCGATGGCGCCGGCGGCGAAGGCACGGTCGCCGTGGCCACCCGGCTTCTCGTTGCTCATCATGGCGGCCCACACGGCGTGCGGGTCGAGTGTATTGACTTTCTCGTCGCGCAGTTTGGCCGGATCGGTCTCCAGGATGCGCGGCGCCAGCCGCTCGCGGATGATGCCCGACTGAGCGTAGCGCCCGTTGGAGGTGAAGCCGTAGCCGATCACAGGCATTCCGCCGCGCACGACGTCAGTCTCCACCGCGGCAACGCTGATCGTCATCTTGTCGAACGAGATGACGGCATTGCGCATGGGCGAGGGGATCGGCGCAACGGCATCGCGAATGCGGGTGATCTTCATGGCGTCGTCCCGGTAAATGGCATCCCGGAATTCGCGCCAGCGAATCTCCGGGATCCACAGCCAAGGCAGGCCAACATTCTTGGCCCTGGGTCCGGGGTCGCCGCCAAGGCGGCGCCCCGGGATCACACTACGCGCTCCGGTACAGCTTGGTGAGCGAGAACTCGCGATGGCCGAGCGCTTCGGCGGCCGTGAGCCGGCCGTTGGCGGTGCGGATGATCATGTCGATCAGTGCGTCGCCGGCCGTCTCGAGCGTCTGGTCGCGGCGCAGGATGCCCGTGACGTCGACGTCGATGTGCTCGGCCATGGTGCGCAAGGTCTTCGGGTTGCCGGAGATCTTGATGACCGGCACGATTGGGTTGCCGATCACATTGCCCTGGCCCGTAGGGAAAGTGTGCACCACGTAGCCGCCTGCGGCCATCAGCGTCACGCACTCGGCTGCCGCCGATGAGGTATCCATGTAGTAGAGGCCAGGGCCAGCGGCCGGTGTCTCAGCCGGCTCCAGCACCTCGATGAACTTGCAGCTACGGCCGATCTTCTCCAGGTTGCCGAGCGCCTTCTCCTCGATGGTGGTCAGCCCGCCGGCGATGTTGCCCTTGGTCGGCTGGCTGTCGGACAGGTCGTCGACCTTGTGCGCCTCGATCACCTCGTCCTGATAGGCCTTAAAGACCTTCATCCACTTCTCGCCGATCTTGGCGTTGATGGCGCGCTCCTTGGCGATGTGCTCCGCGCCGGTGATCTCGGAGGTCTCGCCGAAGCAGCCGTAGACGCCCTTCGGGATCAGCTTGTCGTACATGTTGCCGACCGTCGGGCACGACGATAGACCCGTCGTGGTGTCGCTTTCGCCGCACTTGGTCGAAACCCACAGATCGTCGATGCCACACTCCTCGCGTTTCAGCTCGGAGGCCCACTGCACGAACTCCTTGGCCTTGTAGGAGGCCTTGGCGACGGTGGCGATGTCGCCGTGCCCCTCGATGCCGAAGCCGACCACGGGCTTACCGGTCTTGGCGATGCCGTCGACCACGCGCTTGGTCCAGCCGTCCTCGATGCCGATCACGACAACCGCGGCAACGTTGGGGTTGGACCCGGTGCCGATCAGGGTGCGGAAGTGCAGATCGAGGTCGGCGCCGAACTGCAGGCGGCCATAGGCATGCGGAATGGCGAGCGTACCCTTGATGTTGTTGGCGACCGACTCGCAAGCGGCGTTGGAGAGATCATCGAGCGGCAGAATGACAACATGGTTGCGCACCCCCACCCGCTTGTTCTCGCGCCGCCAGCCGTGAAAGCTCAGGTTGCGGCCGTTGGTGGACTTGGTGTTGGACTTGGAAGCCATCGTTCGTGTTCCGTCTTACCAGCGCTTGGTCTTGAGGTTCTGGGTGTGGACGTGCTCGCCCATGCCCGCATCGGCGATCATGCGGCCGATGTCCTCGCCGTACTTGATGATGGTGTCGCCGGCCTGCAGCGCCTTCAGCGCCACCTTATGGCCGATCGGGATATCCTGCTTGGCGGTCAGCTTGAGCGTCGTGTCGTTCTCGGTCACAACCCCCAGCATGTCGGTGCCAGCCTTCAGGCCCTCGACGACGACCACGCCAACGTTATCTTTTGGGCTATGGACCAGGAAATGCGGTGCGGGCACGCTGTCTTCCCCTTTTGCTGCGAAATCTCTGCGTGTCTGGATGAGGCATCATTCTTATATAAGATATCGTCAGCAATCCAGAGACGTGTTTGGCGGAGCAGGCAGGCCCGATGAGCATATCTGACAACGACGACCCCCGACCGCTGTACGCCCAGGTACGCGACCAGCTCATCGAGCGCATCCGCTCGGGCGTCTGGAAGCCGGGCCAGCTCATACCCAACGAGTTCGAGATCGCCGCCGAGTTCGGGGTCAGCCAGGGTACCGCCCGCAAGGCCATTGAGGGGCTGGCGGCGGAACGGCTGGTGCTGCGACGGCAGGGGCGTGGCACGTTCGTGGTCGAGCACACACCGGCGCACGTGCTGTTTCGCTTCTTCAACATCGCCGACGGGGCAGGCTCACCGGTTACGCCCGACAGCACGCGCATCCACGCCGAGGTCGCTCAGGCGACCGGCGAAGAGCGCAAACGGCTTGGCCTGGAAGCCAACGACCAGGTCATCCGGATAGCCCGTATCCGCACGCGCGAGGCCAAACCGTTCATTGCCGAGACCATCTCCCTGCCGGCCAAGCAGTTCCCCGGGCTGGTCGACCTGCCCGTCATTCCCAACACGCTCTACGACCTGTTCCAGAAATCGTACGGCATCCTGATGATGCGCACCGACGACCGGCTGACGGCGATCCTCGCCGACGCCGAAACCGCGGCCAAGCTGGCGGTTGCACCCGGCGCGCCGCTGCTCAGGATCGATCGCACCGCCTATGCACTGGACGATCGCGCGATCGAATGGCGCGTCAGCCTCTGCCATCTGGAGAATGCGCACTACATCGCCCGCACCAAGCTGTCGCATGACAACGGCAACCGCTAACAAGGAACGAGCCCCTATGGCCCTCTCGATGTACCAGGCGTCCGTGCCGACCTTCCTACAAATCCTGACGGCACTGTCGGGTGTGCTCGACAAGGCGCAGGCCCACGCCACCGCCAAGAAGTTCGATCCTGCCATCCTGCTGGCGGCGCGGCTGGCCCCCAATATGTTCCCGCTCAGCCGGCAGGTGCAGATTGCCTGCGACTTCGCCAAAGGCGCTTCGGCCCGTCTCGCCGGCGCCGCAGTGCCTGGCTGGCCTGACCAGGAGAAGACGTTTGCGGAGCTGCACGAGCGGATCAGGAAGACCGTCGATTTCGTGCGCACGTTCAAGGCCGTACAGATCGACGGCTCGGAGGACCGCGAAGTGAGCGTGTCGATTGCCGGCCAGCCCGTCACCTTCAAGGGCCAGCCCTATCTGATCCAGTTCGTGCTACCGAACTTCTATTTCCACACCAGCGTTGCCTACGCCATCCTGCGCCACAACGGCGTCGAGCTCGGCAAGCGCGATTTCGTCGGCGCCGTGCCGGGCATGGGCGGCTAGGGGCGCCAAGCGGGTGGCCGACACCACGCCGTCGGTGCCGGCGCCGGCCAACCTGCTAGGCACATATCGAATACATGGCACGCTCGCGCTTGGCGAGCTTGGGCAACGCCTCGCCGGCGATCAGATTCTTGAAATGCGCAGTCTGCTGGTGTGAGGCGAACGCCGCTTCATCCTTGAACACCTCGTAGAAGAAGAACTTCGATGGCTCGCCGCGCGAGCGGTGAATGACGAAGCTCTCCACACCTGGTTCTGCGCGCGCCTGCGGCGCAAAACGGCACAGGATTGCCGCCACCGCATCTTCCTCCCCCGGACTAGCTTCCCAGAACGCGGTCACAACCAAGGCATCCGTCGACGTTTGCATGTTCGCCATCATTCGCTCCTGTGTGTGCTTGCATCAGCAGGGTCCGGGCCATCCAAGCGCCACGCTGTCGGTGACCTGCAACCCACCTGTCACCTCGAAGCTAGCGGGTGCGCCGTTGCCAACGCTTCGATGGATTTCGAACCGCTGCGGGCGCGGAGCCCGCACCGGACATTGGCGGCGAGCCTCGCCCAACTGCGCTGGGGTGGAAATCTGACCCCACTTGTGGCTATTGGGCTTCAAGCGCCACGGCGCACACAGGAGGATCATATGGCCCGCCGCATCATCGACATTTCGGTGCCGCTGCAGAACGATATCGCCTCCGACCCGCCCGGCCACGAGCCGAAAATCACCTACCTCGGCCACAAGAAAAGTGCGCCAGAGGTGTGCAAGTTCTTCCCCGGCCTCACCCCCGCCGACCTGCCGGACCAGGAAGGCTGGGCGATGGAGCGCATCGACATCTCCACGCACAACGGCACTCATCTCGACGCGCCATGGCATTTCGCCTCCACCATGGACGGCGGCAAGCGCGCCATCACCATCGACGAGGTGCCGCTCGACTGGTGCTTCCAGCCGGGCGTGAAGCTCGACTTCCGCTCCTTCGCCGACGGCTATGTCGTCACCGCCGCCGACGTGGAGGCCGAACTCAATCGCATCGGCCATCAGTTGCAGCCGCTGGAGATCGTGGTGGTCAACACCGCAGCGGGCGTGCGCTATGGCGCGCCCGACTACGTGCCCACCGGCTGCGGCATGGGCCGCGACGCCACCCTCTATCTCACGTCGCGCGGCGTGCGCATCACTGGAACCGATGCCTGGTCATGGGACGCGCCGTTTGTGCACACGGCCAAGACCTACGCCCAGACGCACAATGCCCAGCTGATCTGGGAAGGCCACAAGGCCGGACGCGAAATCGGCTACTGCCACATCGAGAAGCTGCACAACCTGGAGGCGCTGCCGGCGTCGGGCTTCATGGTGGCCTGCTTCCCGGTGAAGATCAAAGCGGCATCCGCGGGCTGGACGCGCGCGGTCGCCATCATTGAGGAGTGAGCGGCGGCCGCATCGAGGGCGCTCTTGCATCGAAGGCAAAGTGCCGGCATCAAGACTGCGCGAGGAGCAGGCGCCGACGTCGTTTTGGTGGCACGCCGACATAAGCCACCTGGGCGCTGGCAGTTGGCAATAGCGGCATGGACAAGGGGGCGGCGTGCTAGGCAAGCGGTATGGCGGTACCAAGACCTGGGGGTTGGCGCTTATTTGTGCGCTGGCCGTAGCGGGCGGCGCCGGCGCGGAACCTCCCACACCGGAGGAGTATGTGCGCGAGGTGGGCGGCGATGCGCGCATCGTGCCCGGCGGCGAACTGACGATCGACGGCCGCAAAGTCATCTGCGGCCGCCGTCCCACGGTGCTGAACAGCAAGCTCGACGACTATGGCTCGGCCTACCCAGGCTTCGTGATTCTCAATCCAAAATACATGGCCACCATCAAGTCGACGGCCGTGAAGCTATGGATCCATGCCCACGAGTGCGGGCACCAGTTTCGAGGTCCGGACGAGGAGACGGCGGATTGCTTCGCCGTGCAAAGGGGCCGCCGTGAAGGCTGGCTGACCGCGCAGGGACTGGAAGAGGTCTGCGCCTTCATGGCGTCGGCCAAGGCCAGCAACATGCACTTGGCAGGCCCCCAGCGTTGCCAGGCGATGAAGGCATGCTTTGCCGATCGCGCCGTCAAATAGGGGGAGGACGATTTGAGAACGCGCGAAGACCTATTTTCCCTGCAAGGCAGGACTGCCCTGGTGACCGGCGCGTCCTCGGGCCTCGGCCGGCACTTCGCGCACGTGCTGAGCCGGGCCGGTGCCGGCGTCGTGCTGGCGGCGCGACGGCTCGACAGGTTGCAAAGTCTGGCCGCCGACATCGAGCGGGATGGCGGCAAGGCGCTGGCGGTTGCGCTCGACGTCACCGACCCGGCCTCGGTCAAGCGTGCCTTCGATGCGGCGGCCGCGCTTGGACCCGTGACGATCCTCATCAACAATGCCGGCGTTCCATCGGGCTCGTACTTCACCCAGACCAGCGAACAGGAATGGCGCTCGGTGCTGGCTGTCAACCTGGACGGCGTGTTCCGCGTCGGCCAGGAGGCAGCGCGGCGCATGGTGGCCAACGGGGCAGGCGGCTCGATTATCAACATCGCCTCGATCCTGGGGTTCGGCGTCAGCAGGACGCTGTCGGCCTATGCCGCGTCCAAGGCCGCCGTGGTCAGCTTGACCAAATCGATGGCGCTGGAACTCGCCCGCGACAAGATCCGCGTCAACGCGCTGGCGCCGGGCTATTTCTCCACCGAGATCAACGACACGTTCCTGGCGAGTGAGACCGGCAAGCGCCTGCTGTCGGGCGTGCCAATGAAGCGGGCAGGCGAGTTGCAGGAGTTGGGCGGACCGCTGCTGCTGCTGGCCAGCGATGCGGGAAGCTTCATGACCGGAAGTGTCATCACGGTCGACGGCGGACACCTGCTCGGTACAGGGTGAGACACGCAGAGCTGGCTCAAAAATGCAAGCACTCGAGCTTCGGTTGGTGTTTGCGCCGCGACGAGGCGAGCAGCTCGACTTCGTCGTTTCAGGCCGCTCGCTGTACAAAGAGCTTACGTGTCGCGGCTACGACGTGGTGCCGCGCCTGGGCTCGAAGCTTGGTGCGGTGGACGCCGCAACACGCGACCTGCTGTTGCTGGAAAGTGAAGGCGATACGCCCACCGGGCGCGTGACTTTGTACGTCTGCCCTTTGTGCCGGCACCTGGGATGCGGCGTCGTGTCGGCAAGGATGGCGCGCGAAGGCTCAGACATATCCTGGAGCGATTTTGCCTGGGAGACCGATTGCGCAGACGGCCTGCGGCCGTTGGAGCATCTCGGCCCCTATCGCTTTCGCGAGGCTGAGTATCGTGCGGCGATCCTCAACCCTGGGCAATCGAATCGGCCCTGACAGTGCTGGGTTTCGCACCGCATTTGCTCCGCCGCCAACTGGATATCGGATGTCCGCTATCGCGCAGATGAGCGATGCGCAAGTGCGACAACTCCCCACCGATCTTTGTTCGCATCGAGGACGAAAGGTGATTCGTAACGCGCGCGATCTACAATGAGACATCGAGGGCAGAAAGCCCGAGGTCGAGCTGGGTTGCGCATTGCCCGGCCTGAATGTCCACCGATCCGCTGACCTGTTCTGCGTTGTTGCGGACGCCGTTAGTTAGAACAGGAGCGATATTCGACATGCTCAAGAAGTGTGTACGTCATGCCTTGGCTGGCATGGCAATGGTCGTGCTCGCGAGTGCGGCTCATGCCGATGGACCCTATCGCCGTGGGCCCGGCCCAGGCCCGGCAATGATGGTTCTCGAACCGCCGCCGATCTTCACCTGGTCCGGATTTTATATTGGCGGCAACATCGGTGCCGCATGGTCCAACAGCACGCTCACCGATGACGCCAGCGTTCTGAGCTACAGCCAAAGCCATAGCGGGTTCATCGGCGGCGGCCAACTCGGCTAC
>DASTOW010000012.1:0-11889 GCA_035762425.1 Hyphomicrobiaceae bacterium
GGAGAAGACCGACAAGGCGCGCCGTGCCAAAGCCGGCACGCCTGAGCCTGCGCGTGCGGCCCCCGATCGGCGCAAGGTTGACGAGGACGAGATGGTGGCCCGTGCCAAGCGCGAGGCCGAGGAGATGCAAGCCGCCGAGGAGGCGCGCATCCTGGCCGAGCAGGCCGATGCCATGCAGCGCGCCAAGAAGGAGCTGGAGTCAAGCCAGGCTGCCGAGCGGGAGCGCAGCAGGACCGACGCGCAGCATCGCGAGGCGGCGCGAAGCAAGGACGCCGACATGGCCCGCGCCGAGCAGGAGCGGGCCAAGCTTGAGGAACTGGCCCGCGAGGCGGCGCGTGCGCAGCAGGCGGAGGCTGCGGCCCGTGCCGCCGAGTTGCGCGCCAAGGCCGAAGCGTCGGCTCGGGAGACCGAGCGCGCCAAGCAGGCTGAGGCTGCAGCCCGGGCTGCCGAGGAGCGTGTCAAGGCTGAGGCTCTGGTGCGCGAGGCCGAGGAGCGTGTGCAGCAGGCCGAGGCGGAAGCGAAGGGAAGGGCCGAGGCTGCTGCACGTGCCCAGGCAGAGGCGGAGCGATCGGCCAAGATGGACGCTGAACGGTTGGCGCAGGCCGAGGCCGATCGGCTGGCCGTGGAGTTCACCAAGCGGGCCGTCGCCAACCGGCAGGCCATGCAGAAGCTTGGGCGCATGCGCGACATCCGCGAGGCGCGGCTGGCGGCGCAGGCCCAGCGCATCGAGGCCGAGCGCCAGGTGGCCGAGGCACGGCGCCGGGCCGAGGATGAGCAGCGTTCTGCGGCCCCGGAGAATCGCAGGCCCGAGCTGGCCGAGGCGCCGCGGCCTGAGCGCGTGGAGCGTAGCGAAGGGGCAGCCAGGCAGACCGCTGGGCGAGGCGAAATCGATGTGAGAGAGCTACGCCTGCCCAAGCTCGGCGAGCGTGAGGCTGATCGCCCCGCGCCGCGTACGCCCGATGCATGGGAGCGCGCCTCGCGTGAGGCCGGATTGCCTGACAGGCCGATCGAGAGCGGCGTGCCCGGCGAACGGACCGTGACGGTGCTGTTGGTGATGGCGCCCGGCGACTACGGCATCCGCCGCAATGGGCCCAAGGTGGCCGATCCGATCCTGTGCACGGTGGCCGGGTGCTACGTCAGCACGGGGCCCGGCACGCCCGCCCGCTTCTTGCCCAGGCGCAAGGCGACGGGGATCGGCAACACCCTCGGCGGTCGTGCAGGGGCATGCCGGCAGAGCCTCAGCTGCATCTTCCGCGGCATCGATATTGACGAGCGCGAGAGCTACCTGCAGCCAGTCGACATGCACGTCTTCAAGCATGACCGCAGGCGGCCCCAGTTGATCGACCGCGATTCCGACTGCCGGTTCGCCGACGGCCGCCTGACTTGCCGCCGCGGTATCTACGCGGAGGACTACGCCATGTGGGTGATCCCCGAGCGCATGGCCGCCGACGTCGGCCTGGCTGTGCTGCAGCGGGCCCTCGAGGAGGGACTTGCTGCGCCGCGCTCGGCCGATCTGCAGCCGCGCCGTTGACGCAGGCACGGCTGGGAAGCCGGTGCGCTGTGTTCAGCGCCGGCCTCTCCAAGGTCAACGAGCTGCCGCAGCCACGCAAGGGTGCGGGATGCGGAACGGGCGCGAGGGCAGTGGCGCCAAGGGCACTGCGGCCCGCGTGTTCGTTACAGCTTGCAATGGTTGGTTGAGCGCCGGATTTGCCGGTGGTAGTGGCAGTGGATCAGGGGAGTGGGCCGGCGGGGGGCGCCTCTACTCGGAGATGTCCTGATGCAGAAGAGCACCTCATGTCCGCGCCTCCTTCTGCCGTTCCTCGCACCCATCTACGACCGCGTGTCGGGCTTCGCCTGGCCACTCGTGCGTGTTGCTGCCGGGCTGATCATGATCCCGCACGGGGTGCCCAAGCTGTTCGGGAATTTTGCCCCGGTGCTGGCGGAGAGGGTGCTCGCCCCGCTCGGCTTTCCTTCGCCGCTCTATTGGGCCTATTTCCTGGGTGCGCTTGAGATCTTCGGCGGTGCGCTGCTCGCCGCCGGCTGCCTAACGCGCCTGTTGGCCCTGATGTTCGCCGCCGAGACGGCCATCATCACGACGATGGTGAGCCTGCCCAAGGGATGGATCTACAGCGTACCTGGTGGCGGCGCCGAATTCCCTGCGCTTCTCACGGTCCTCTATATCGCGCTGGTTTTGCGGGGAGCAGGCCCCTATTCGCTCGACAGCAAGTGGGGTCGGGAGATTTAGCTGCAACCGGCGGGCGACCTGGTCTACGCCTTCACCAAGCCATCAACGATCTGCAGTAGCATGGCGATGTCCTCGGGGCGCGACAGGCGATGCTCGCCGTCGGGGATAGCGGAAACCCGCGTCCAGTCGCCCGACAGATGCGCGGCCAGATCGAGGGTATGCTCCCAAGGTACGTCGGGATCTTGCAGGCCGTGCATGATGTGCACCGGCCGGCCAGGATCGAACGGCGCGGCACCGATCAGGTGGTTGCGGCCGTCCTCCAGGAAGGCCCGGGTGATCGGGTAGGGTCCATCTGCGTAGCGGGAAGGGCGCAGGTACACGCCCTTCTCCTCGATGTCCCTGCGGCCGGCGGCGGGCAGATTGCTCCACATCAGCTCGGTCATATCCCAGGCCGGTGCGATCAGGGCGAGCGCCTTGATGCGCTCTGCCTGCGCAGGCGCGTCGGCCATCAGCGCGCGCAAGAGCAGCAGGGCCATGTAGCCGCCCATACTGGAGCCGACCAGGATCTGCGGACCCTTGGTCAGTGTCTCGAATACCGCGCGGGTCTCGGCGAGCCAGCGTGTTACCGTACCGTCATCGAACAAGCCGTCGGACTGCCCGTGCCCCGAATAGTCAAAGCGCGTGCAGACCAGGCCCTGTTCGCGCGCCCATTGCGCCAGCGCCGAGGCCTTGGTGCTGGTCATCTCCGATTTGAGGCCGCACAGCCAGATCAGGCCCGGCCGGCCCGGCTGACCCGCCGGCTGCTGCAGGTAGGCTATCCGGCGCGCCTCAGCGCCGCTGCCAACGGTCAGGAATTGCGGTTGCTCGTCGGCCATCCTAAGAAGCCTCGTCGTGTCCAGGGTGAGAAGGACTGCGTGTGGGACAGAACCTGCCGACCATACTGCAGATCATTCCGCAACTCGACGCCGGCGGCGCGGAGCTTTCAGCGGTCGAGATCGCCGATGCCGTGGTGCGAGCCGGCGGGCGGGCAATCGTGCTGGCGGAACCTGGCCGGCTGGCGGCAGACATCGCGAAGGTGGGGGGCGAGGTGGTGCCGTTTCCGGCCGCCAGCAAGAACCCCGTGCGCATGCTGGCCAATGCGCGTGCCATTGCGCGCATCGTGCACAGCGAGCACGTCGATCTCGTGCACGCCCGCAGCCGCGCGCCGGCCTGGAGTGCCATGTGGGCGGCGCGGCGCACGGGCGTCAGGTTCGTGACGACCTATCACGGTGCCTACGGCGAGAAGAACGCGCTGAAGCGGCTCTACAACAGCGTGATGGCAAGGGGCGACGTAGTGATCGCCAATTCCCGCTACACCGCGCGCTTGATTGCCGAGCGCTATGCGACGCCGGGCGCGCGCATCGAGGTGATTGCGCGCGGTGTGGACGTGCACAAGTTCGACCCGGAGAGCATAGCCCAGGCGCGAGTGGCCGCCCTGCGCGACCGCTGGGGTGTGGGGCCTGGTGAACCCGTCATACTGCTGGCGGCGCGCCTGACGGGCTGGAAGGGCCAGACAGCGCTGATCGCGGCGACAGCCAAGCTGCAGGCAATGGGTCGGCTTGGGTCGGCGGCGGTGGTGTTGGCAGGCGATGCGCAGGGGCGGACGGCCTATGTACGCATGTTAGAGGACCAGATCGACCGACTGGGCCTTAAGGGCCGTGTGCGGCTGGTCGGGCACGTCGAAGATGTGGCAGCCGCGTTCGCGGCTGCACACGTCACGGTTGTTGCTTCAACCGAGCCGGAGGCGTTTGGCCGGACGGCGATCGAGGCTGCCGCCGTCGGCTGTCCGGTGATCGCCACCGACATCGGCGCACCGCCGGAGACGGTGCTGGCCGAGCCCGCCGTGGCGGCCAATGCCATCACCGGCTGGCTGGTGCCGCCGGGCGACGCCGATGCCTTGGCCGCTCGCCTGGCGGATGCGCTGGCCCTTGCGCCGGCAGCGCGCCGGGATCTCGGCCAGCGCGCCCGCCGCCACATTCTTGGCACCTACACAGTGGAGGCTATGCAACGCCGCACACTAGCCGTTTATGACCGCCTGCTTGGAACGGCGCTTGAACATCGTTTTGGCGAGCGGCTTGCACAGCGATTTCCAGCCGCTGGACCGCGCCAAACTTGACTTGAGCGACCTTCTTCCCGATTTTACCAGGTATCGCGTGGACCCCAGCCCCGGAACGGCGGGGGGCTGCGGCATTGTGCATGGAGCAATCGCTTGAAGGAGACTGCCCAATACGTCGTCCAATGAGAGGCGCGCCGGAGCGCGCGCCATCCGGTCCGCGGATGAATGAAGACATCCGGGTCAAGGAAGTTCGGTTGATTGATGAAACTGGTCAGAACGTGGGGGTTGTCCTCACCGCTGATGCCTTGGCGAGGGCCATGGGTGTCGGTTTGGACCTTGTCGAGATTTCCCCGGACGCCGCCCCACCGGTGGCCAAGATTCTCGATTACGGCAAATTCAAATACCAAGAGCAGAAGAAGGCTGCTGAAGCCCGCAAGCGGCAGAAGGTCGTCGAGATCAAAGAGATCAAGATGCGCCCGAGCATCGACGATCACGACTATGACGTGAAGATGCGGGCCATTGCGCGCTTTTTCGACGAAGGCGACAAGGTGAAGGTGACGCTGCGCTTCCGCGGCCGCGAGATGGCTCACCAGGAGCTGGGCTGGCAGGTGCTGCAGCGGGTCAAGACCGACACCGAACCGATCGCCAAGGTCGAGTCCGAGCCGCGCATGGAAGGCCGGCAGATGGTGATGGTGCTGGCGCCGCGTTAGCAAGGCGCCTCCCAAGCGGCAGCATGTTGTGGTCTTGCGTCGTGTGGCCTCCGCTGGGCTCAGGCTTGCGAGATGGACATGCGCATCGTTCAGGTGCTGCCGCGCGGGATGCATTTCGGGCCCCGCCGCGCTACGGCCATCGATCTGTGCGCGCGCGATATTGTCGAGCATTCGCAATATGCGCGCTCCACGACCGTGCTCGGTGCTCCGGTGGAGCAGCCGTTCGAGGGCATTGCCTTCCAGGCGGTCGACGTGCACAAGCGTGCCTCGCAGGTGGCGGCGGCCGTTCGCTTCGCGCAGATCGCCCGCGCGCTGTCACCCGATCTCGTCGTCGTGCATCAAAACGTCATCAGCGGCGCCATCATCGGGCGCGTGCTGGCAGCGGTACCCGTGCTCTTGTACCGGCACAATCTGCACAAGCGTGTCCGGGCTTTCAGGCGGTTCTACCAGCGCTGGCAGTACAAGCAGTTCGCGCGCACCATCTGGGTGAGCGACGTGGCGCGGCTGTCGTTTCTGGCAAGCTTTCCGGAGTTCGGGGGCTCGGCTGTGACGGTGCACACGGGCCTCGATCTTGCCGCCTGGTCGCCGGCCCGGCAGAGGGAACAGGTGGTGCTGTGCGTCGGTCGCGCCACGCCTGACAAAGGCATATTGGAGGCGGCGGAGGCGCTCAGCGTTACGCTCGCCAATTCGACAGGCTGGCGGGCGCAGTTCATCTTAAGCCGTCTGGATCGCAACGACGCATACCTGGAGCGTGTGCGCCGCGCCCTCGCCCCCCTCGGTGAGCGCGCCGACGTGCAAACCGATCAGCCGCACAGCGTCGTCAGGCGTGCTTACGAGACGGCGGCGATCGCCATCGTCCCATCTATCTTTCCAGAGCCGTTCGGCCGCACGGCCGTCGAAGCAATGGCCGGCGGTGCGGCGCTGGTATCCTCGCGGTCGGGTGCCCTTCCCGAGGTGGTGGGCGAGGCAGCGATCACGCTGGACAGAGTGATGCCCGAGGCCATCTGCGCGGCGGTCGGACGCCTGATTGCAGATGACAGCCTGCGCGCCCACTTCGCTGCGCACGGACGGCGGCGCGTCGAGCGATACTTCCAGCTGCAAGAGCAGGCGCAGGTGCTCGACCGCCTCTATGCCACGGTTGCCGGCACACCCCAGGAGAGCTGGAGCAAGGTGGCGCCGGCCAGAGCCGCATAGCCTAGCGCTGCGGCCGGCGTGCGGTTGGCAGTTGGGCAAGGGCTCCCCCATGGCCTGGCGCAAACGCCGGCGGAAAAGGCCGCACCGGTGACGCGCGCAGGCGTTGGCGCGGACCGGACGCGTGGTTTGCGCCAATGGGGAGCCAAGGGCCTTGCATGGTCCTGCCGTCGGGAGGGGCCGGATTGGCCATCCGATCAGTGCCTTGCCCGGTCGGATTGGCGGCAGGACGAAGGCGGAAAGGCATTGCACGGCGGCCCTATTGGCCTTATGAGATCGCCCGAAGTCGCCCGGCGGGGCATGCCGTGGCGACTTTTTACGCTTTCAAAGCGACGTCGCATCCAGCGACTTGGGCCTGCGCGCGACGCCGGCCGCCTAACAACAGGAGAGCCAAATGCCCAAGCTGAAGACCAAGAGCGGCGCCAAAAAGCGCTTCAAGATGACCGGAACGGGCAAGGTCAAGGCCCAAGCCCAGGGCAAGCGTCACGGCATGATCAAGCGCACGGCCAAGTTCGTGCGCTCGGCGCGCGGCACCATGGTGCTAACCGACAGCGACGCCAAGATCGTCAAGAAGTACATGCCCTACGCCCGCTGAACGACTGATCTTTGATCAGAGCCCAGCCCAGGAAGTTTCCAGTCTGATGGAGTGAACCGATGGCACGCGTGAAGCGCGGCGTTACCGCCCATGCCAAGCACAAGAAAGTCCTGAAAGCTGCGAAGGGCTATTATGGCCGTCGCAAGAACACTATCCGCATCGCCAAGCAGGCGGTCGAGAAGGCCCTGCAGTACGGCTATCGCGACCGCAAGCGCAAAAAGCGCACCTTCCGTGCGCTGTGGATCCAACGCATCAACGCAGCGGTGCGCGAGCACGGCCTGACCTACGGCCGATTTATCGACGGCCTGAACAAGGCCGGCATCGATGTTGACCGCAAGGTGTTGGCCGACATCGCCGTCAAGGACGCAGCGGGCTTCAAGGTTCTCTGCGACCAGGCGGCTGCCCAGATCAAGAAGGCGGCCTGAGCTGGGTGTCATGCCGGACGTCGCGCGGCGACGATCCGGGACCCAGGCGACCAAGCGTCAGGCGGCCGCGGCCGGGTCCCAGCGCCGCGCCGGAGGCATGCTTTCAGCATGACGCGCTGCGGCCGGGATGACAGGAGCGGATAGCGCCATGACCAACGATGCGGCCATCGCTGCGCTGGAAAAGTCCATCCTCGCCGAGATCGGCGGAGCGGGTGACCTGCGTGCGCTCGAAGAGATGCGTATCGCCGCGCTCGGCAAGAAGGGCCGTGTCAGCGAGCTGATGGCCATGCTCGCCAACATTGCGCCCGACCAGCGCAAGGTCTTTGGCCAATCGGTCAACACGCTCAAGGCTCGTGTGTCGGAGGCTCTCGAAGCCAAAAAAGCCGAGCTCGAGCGCAAGGCCCTTGCCGCCCGTCTCGCCACCGAGACGGGCGACATTACCCTGCCGGTGCGCCTTGGGCCGCTGCACGACGGACGCATCCATCCGGTCAGCCAGGTGTTCGACGAGGTGGCGGAAATCTTCGGCGATATGGGCTTCTCCATCGCCGAGGGGCCAGACATCGAAACCGACGATCTCAACTTCACCAAGCTCAACATCCCGCCCGAGCACCCGGCGCGGCAGGATCACGACACGTTCTACATGCGCACCCGGGTCGGCAGCAACGAGGCGCCGTTGGTGCTGCGCACGCACACGAGTCCCGTGCAGATCCGCACCATGATGAGCCAGAAGCCGCCCATCCGCATCATCGCGCCGGGCCGCGTCTATCGCATGGACAGCGACGCCACGCACACGCCGATGTTCCACCAGATCGAGGGGCTGGTGATCGACGAGGACACGCACCTAGGCCACCTGAAATGGTGCCTGGAGGAATTCTGCAAGGCGTTCTTCGAGGTCGATGCAGTGAAGATGCGCTTCCGCGCCTCGCACTTCCCCTTCACCGAGCCGTCGATGGAAGTCGACATCGACGCCGGCGCCATCGGCAAGCCAGGACAGTGGCTGGAGATTCTGGGTAGCGGCATGGTGCACCCGAACGTGATCCGCAACTGCGGGCTCGATCCAAACCGGTATCAGGGCTTCGCGTTCGGCATGGGCCTCGATCGCATTACCATGCTCAAGTACGGCATCCCCGATCTGCGCGACATGTTCGCAGCCGATCTGCGCTGGCTGCGTCACTTCGGATTCGCCGCGCTCGAGGTGCCGACGCTGGCTGGCGGGTTGTCCGGGTAGGTTGTCATGTCGCGCCGAGTCGCCGCACCCCGCCACGTCATGCCCGCAAAGGCGGGCACCCACGCAACCATCCGCGTCCTCGACCAGAGTGGCGTGGATCCCCGCCTGCGCGGGGATGACGGTGTGGATCACCCATGAAATTCACCCTTTCCTGGCTCAAGGATCACCTGCAGACGTCGGCGTCGGTCGAGGAACTGGCGGACAAGCTGTCGTCGATCGGGCTCGAGGTCGAGAGCGTCAACGATCCAGCCAAGCAGCTCGGGCCGTTCACCATCGCGCGCGTGCTGGAGGCCAAGCAGCATCCGAACGCCGACCGTCTGCGCGTGTGCCAGGTCGATACCGGCAGCGGCGTGGTCGAGGTGGTGTGCGGCGCGCCCAACGCCAAGACCGGCATGATCGGCGTGTTCGCGCCGATGGGCAGCTACATACCGGGCACCGGCGTCACGCTCGAGAAAAAGCCTGTGCGCGGCGTGGTCTCGAACGGCATGCTGGTGTCGGAGCGCGAACTCGAGCTGTCTGACGATCACGAGGGCATCATCGAGCTGCCGGCCAAGTACGGTGAGCAGCTCGGCAAACGCTATGCTGACGTGATGGGCCTCGCCGACCCAGTGTTTGAGGTGAAGCTCACCCCGAATCGGCCTGACTGCACCGGCGTGCGCGGCATCGCCCGCGACTTGGCTGCAGCGGGGCTGGGCAAGCTGCAACCGGAAAGGAAGATCACCGGCGTCGAGGGCGATTACGAATGCCCCGTCGACATCAAGCTCGATTTTCCCAAGGAGGCGCGTGACGCCTGTCCGTGCTTTGCGGGCCGTTACCTGAAGGGGGTCAAGAACGGGCCGGCGCCGGCGTGGATGCAGCAGCGGCTCAAGGCCGTCGGGCTGCGCCCCATCAATGCCCTGGTGGACATCACGAACTATGTCAGCATGGACCGCGGGCGGCCGCTGCACGTCTATGACGCCGATAAGCTGCAGGGCGCCATCCGCGCGCGGCTCGGCAAGAAGGGCGAGAGCGTCGTGGGCCTGGACGGCAAGACGCACCAGGTCGACGAGACCATGTGCGTGATCGCTGATGATCACGCGGTGTTGGGCCTGGGCGGAATCGTCGGCGGCGTGCAGACCGGCTGTACCGAGGAGACGACGAACGTCGTCATCGAGTGCGCCTATTTCGACCCGGTGCGTACGGCGGCCACCGGCCGCAAGGCCGGCGTGCAGACGGACGCGCGTTATCGGTTCGAGCGTGGTGTCGACCCAGCCTTCATATTGCCGGGCATCGACCTCGCGACCGCGATGATGCTGGACGTGGCTGGCGGCAAGCCCTCCAAGGTCAAGGTGGCTGGCGCGCCGCCCGTCACGAGCAGGGTTATCGATTTTGAGCTCACGCGGGTCGAGAAGCTGGGCGGGTTGGCGCTGCCCGAGAAGCAGATCCGCGCTACGCTGACAGCGCTCGGCTTCGCGCTCGACGGCAAGGGCACGACGGTCAAGGCGACCGTGCCGACGTGGCGTCCCGATGTGCATGGCTCGGCTGACCTCGTGGAGGAGGTCGTGCGCATCGCCGGTCTCGACCAGGTGCCGTCGGCGGCCATGCCGCGCATGAGCGGCGTCGCGCGTCCCGTGCTGACGCCGTTGCAAAAGCGTGTGCGTCGCGCGCGCCGCGTGCTGGCCGGCCGCGGCATGGTGGAGGCCATCACGTGGTCGTTCATCAAGGGCGAGGAGGCGCGCCACTTCGGGGGCGGCGCCGAGGCACTGGAACTTGCCAATCCCATCTCGAGCGAGATGACGTCGATGCGGCCGAGCTTGCTGCCAGGCCTGTTGGCGGCGGTCCAGCGCAACAACAACCGCGGCTTCGCCGACGTGGCAATTTTCGAGGTCGGCCAGACCTATCGCGGCGACGGCGAGAAGGATCAGCTGATCGCCGCGGCTGGCCTGCGCGCGGGCAGCGCGGCGCTCACCGGTTCCGGGCGCCACTGGACCGGCACTGCCAAGGCGGCGGATATGCTGGACGCCAAGGCCGATGTGTTCGCCCTGCTGGCTGCGCTTGGCTTCGATGCGGGGCGCGCGCAGCTGACGCGCGAGGCACCCACCTGGTTCCATCCGGGCCGATCGGGCGTGGTGCGGCTTGGGCCGAAGGTGGTGCTCGCCAATTTCGGCGAGCTGCATCCCGAGACGCTGAAGATGATGGACGTCGCCGGGCCGGTGGCTGCCTTCGAGCTGATCATCGATGCACTTCCGGCAGAGCGGAAGAAGGGCCTGGCGCGGGCGGCCTTCGCCGCCGCCGACCTGCTGCCGGTGCGGCGCGATTTCGCCTTCGTGGTTGACCGCGACGTGGCCGCAGGCGATCTCATCAAGGCAGCGCTGTCGGTCGATAAGGAGCTGGTGGCGGGAGCCGGCATCTTCGATCTGTTCGAGGGTGCGGGGCTCGGCGAGGGCAAGAAGTCGCTCGGGCTCGAAATCACCCTGCAGCCGACAGCCAAGACGCTGACCGATCAGGAGATCGAGGCGATTGCCGCCAAGATCGTGGCGGCCGTCACCAAGGCCACCGGCGGCGTGATCCGATCATGACTGCTGTCAGCCCGGCCTGAGCGCAGCTCGCAGCCGGGCCGCAGAGGCATACGCCATCGGTGCTTGGTTATGGGGCCTGGATATTCGCTGGCGCGAATTGCCGGGATGACGGGTCAGCGGGAGCGGGCGGGCGCTTTGCCGCTGGCGCTTTCGGTGAAGGCGCGGATCAGCTCGGCAATTGCCGTCTTGCGGGCCGCAGGCGCGCCCTTCACGGCGGGGTCGTCGACGATCTCGGCAACCGTGCCGAACGGGTCCGCCTGCAGTTTCTGGAACAAGGCCGCTGTCTCGCGGAAGTTGGCCAGCGGGTCATCGAGGGCTTTGCCGCGGCTCGCCTGCTCGCTGCCAATGCAGGCCGCCTCAGTGGCCAGACGCCACGCCAGTGACCCGGAATTGCCGTTGCCAGCTGCGTGCGGCTGGCCCTTGGGAGGCGTGCCGGGCAGCTCCCCCATCCCCGGCCCAGTCTGGAACGCGCCCTCGTCGTTGAACTCGGCAAAGCCCAGCAACTCGTTGGGTGTCACGTGCAGCGTGGCGCACATCTTATGGATCAGCGTAAGGCTGGGCTCCACCTCCGCTCGCTCGTAGCGCGTGTAGCGGTTTTCCTCTATGCCGAGCGACTTGGCGAAGTAACGCGCGCGATCGAAGCCGCGCTGCGTGCGAATGATCTTCAGGCGCTTGGCGAACTGGGCACGTACGTTGGGAGCGAGCACGTCTGACATGACGCTCGCGGTTTCGCAGATTGCGCACAGAATGTAATCGCCCAAAATATTGGAGGAGTGCATCGGTCAGATATTATAACTACATAATAGCATGTAAAGTGCATTTTTTGTATAGTCATGTATCTGTTAGAGAACCGGTCCACCAGACACCTCCAAGGTTCAGGGGGCGATTCGTTAAGAATTGAT
>DASTOW010000013.1:0-7055 GCA_035762425.1 Hyphomicrobiaceae bacterium
GTGCGGCTTGCTCTTCTTGATGGCTGCGCTGGTCATTCTCGCCTTCGGTCAAAGCTCCCTATCGGACGGCACTTGGCCATACTCAGATGTGCCGTCGCTTCGCCACGAGCTTGGCAAATTTCTCGTACTCGGCCTCGTTGACCGTGTAGCTGTGGTCGTCGTCGGGGAAGGACCCCTCCTTGACCTCCTTCACATATTGCTTGATGCCGGCCACCGCAACCTCGGTCAGTTTGGCGAAGCGCTTGGTGAACTTCGGCTTGAAGTCGGTGAACACGCCCAGCAGGTCGTGGCACAGCAGGATCTGGCCGTCCGTACCCACGCCGGCGCCGATGCCGATGGTTGGGATGGTGAGCTGCTCGGAGATGAGCTTGGCGATCTTGGCCGGCACTGCCTCGAACTCCAGCATGAAGCAGCCGGCATCCTCGATGGCCAGCGCATCCTCCAGGATCTTCATGGCGGCCTCGGCGGTGCGGCCCTGGATCTTGAAGCCGCCGAACATGGCGATGGTGTGCGGCGTCAGGCCGATATGCGAGGCGGTGGGGATGCCGGCGTCCACCAAGGCCTTGAGGATGTGCGCCTGCGATTTGCCGCCCTGCGGCTTGACCGCGTCCGAGCCCGCTTCCTGCATGAAGCGGGTGGCGTTCGTCAGCGCACGGTCGACCGTGTTGTAGCTCTGATACGGCATGCAGCCGAGCACGAACGTATTCGGTGCGCCGCGCCGGATGGCCTGCGCGTGCATGATCATCATGTCCATGCTGGCCGGAATCGTACTTTTGTGGCCGTGCGCGATCATGGCCAGGCTGTCGCCGACGACCGCGACATCGACGCCGGCCATCTCCGCCCATTGCGCCGCCGTGTAGTCCGGCACCGACATGTAGACCATCTTCTCGCCGGTCTTCTTGGACTCGCGGATCTCCGTGATCGTGCGCTTCTCGCGCTTCTTCTCCGCAGGCTTGGCGTCCCCCGTCATGCGTCTTCCTCCCTTAAGCAACGAGCCTACCGGCAATCAGCGCAAGGCCGGTGGCCAGTCCAGCAAATGCCAGCAATCCCTGTCGCCCGTTGACGAAGCTGTCCGGCAACGGCTGCAGCAGCAGCGGTGCGAATAGCACCATGGCTCCGCCGCCGATCACGGCGGCATACAAGGGCAACCGCTGCCAGGCGAACGCGAGGGCGGCCAGCGTCAGCGCCGCGCATAGGGCCATCGTACCCCACAGCAGCAGCGGGCCAAGGCCCACCTGCAGCGCGGGATGACGATGCTCGTGCGGAAAATGTCCGCTGACCGTCAGCCCGTAGAGCGACAGCACCAGCACCAGCGCCATGAACAGGGCCAACTCGGGGAGCGGCGGCAATGCCATCTCTTCACTCCTGCGCCGGCGGCCCGCTACTCGGGCTTGCGGGAGTCGCGCGGCTCCGGCTTGCCGCCCTGCGCCTCTGGGAACACCCACATGGCCAGAACCGCAAACACGGCAAAGCCGATCACGAACCAGAACAGGTGCGGCTTGCCGTTGGCAGTCTCCCAATAGGCAAAGCCGATCGCCACCAGCAGCGTCACCAGCGATACGATGGCCTTCACGTCATTGGGCATGGCTCGCCTCGTTGCTCTCCCTCTTGCCGCTCCCGGGCAGAGGGTCGGGGCAGAGCCAGGCTCCAACGCGGAGTTCTTCTGCCCCTTCAGCCTTTCCCCTCGCCCCATCGAAAAATAGGCGAGGGACCATCTGTCAATAGTTCCCGAGCGGCGCGGCGGCGGCTTCATCAGGACGCTTGGGTGTACCGCGCAGGGTCTTCTTCAGGTGCCGGGTGTCGTAGCCGTTGAACAGGTGCCCGAGCAGACCCCGGTTCAGGTCCGACGTGCCAAAGAACCAGTCGGCGATCGGGAACGTCAGGTTCATGTTGGTTTCCATCATCAGCCGCGCGTTGTGATGCGCGGTGTGATGACGGCGCAGCGTGTTGACGAACGGCATGTTGCGCACAAACCAGTTCTCGTCGACATGGCAGCAGAAGTGCATGAACTCGTAGATCAGGTACATGCCGGTGGTGGTGCACATGAACAGCCAGCCGACGTTGGCCGAGAACAGGTGGCCGAGGATCACGCCGCCCGGCAGCGACATCAGGATGAACACCACCAGCGCGTAGGGCGGAAACACCGTCACGCGCCAGTCCTTGTGGTCGCGGAAGCGCATCTCGTCGTCGGTGAAGAACTGGTGATGGTTGAGCGTGTGTCGCTCGTAGACCGCGCGCAGGCCTTTGATGTTCACCGGCCGGTGCATAACGTACTTGTGCACGAACCATTCGAACGCGTTGGTGAACAGGAAGGTGATGGGGATCGTCAGCCACTCCAGCGGCGTCACATTGTCAATGTGCTGCAGGTAGATGTAGAACGCCGCTGCGCCCATCGCGTAGATGATGGCGATGTGCAGGTAGCCGTCATAAAAGCCCATGATGCGCGAGCGGTAGACCTGCCGGTAGCTCTTCTGACGATCCGAGATCATTGTGCCGTTTCCTCGCTGCGGACGCCGTCGCAAGCGAGCATATAGCTGCTTGTCAGCGTCCAGGGTACTGGCTCTGATATATCAGAGATACACCAAGCCTTGTTGCGACGTCAATCCTCGCATCAGATCGTGCCCTCGACGATCTTGGCCACGACCGCATTCTGGCGCGCTTGCGCCGGCGGACCCGAAAAGATGATCTCCCCGCGCTCGATCACATACAGGCGGTCGGCGAAATCGGGCACGTGGTGCAGGTTGGATTCGGCGATCAGCACGGCATGGCCGAGCTGGCGGATGGAAGCGATGCCCTCGACGATCGACGGCACCACCGCCGGCGACAGACCCTCGGTCGGCTCGTCCAGCAGGAGCAGCTTGGCGTCCAGGGCCAGGGCGCGCGCGATCGATACCATCTTGCGCTCGCCGCCCGACAGCTGCTGGCCGCCGCGTTGCCGGTAGCGCTCGAGCTTGGGGAACACGCGGTAGGCGAGCGCCTCGCGCTGTTCGGCGGAGCGTGCGGTCTGCCGCGTCCAGGTCGGCAGCAGGATGTTTTCCGCCACGGTCAGGTCGCCGAACACCTCGCTCTCCTCCGGCGCGAAACCGACGCCGAGCTTGGCGATCTCGTAGGGGCGGCGTCCCACGATGGAGCTGCCTTCGAGGGCAATCGTGCCCGACACTGGCTTGCGCTGGCCCATGATGGTGCGAAAGGTGGTCGACTTGCCGGCGCCGTTGCGGCCCACCAGGCACACCAGTTCGCCGGCTTTCACCTCCAGCGACACGCCGCGCAGGATGTGGCTGTTCTCGATGTCGACGGCGAGATTGGCGACGTTCAGCATGCGTGAGATCCCCGTCGCTTGCCGACCACCGTCTCGATGATGACCGGATCGGCGAAGAACGGTCCGGGCGGCAGGTCCGCCAGCACCCGTCCCTCCGAGAGGGCAATGATGCGCTGCGAATACGACGCCACCAGGTCCATGTCGTGCTCGACCAGGATGATGGCCTTGACGCCGGCTGCGCCGGCCGCCGCAATCAGCGTCTTCATGACGCCGTGTTTTTCCGCCGTCGAGACGCCCGAGGTCGGCTCATCGAGCAGGATCACCTCGGGCTTGAGCGCGAACGCGGAGGCGACATCGAGCAACTTCTTCTCGCCCTGCGACAGCAGACGCGACACCGTGTGCAGGCGATGCTGTAAGCCGAAGATGCGGGCAATCTCCTCGACGCGCGCAGCGATCTCGGCATCCTGCGACAGCCGCGAGAACAGCCGCCACTGCTTGCCCTGATGCGTCACCACCGCCGCGGCGATGGTCTCGGCCACGGTCAGCTGCGGAAAGATCTGCACGAGCTGGAAGGCACGCGCCATGCCGCGCTCGGCCAGCGCCACCGGACCGACGCCGGCGATGTTGTGGCCCTTGAAGCGCACCTCGCCCTTGGTCGGCACCAGCAGCCCGGTCAGCAGGTTGACCAGCGTGGTCTTGCCGGCGCCGTTGGGACCGACAATCGACACGAACTCGCCGTCGGCCACCGACACGGTCACGTCGTCCAGCGCGCGGAACGCGCCGTAGTGCTTGGACACGCCCTTGGTCTCCACCAGAGCTGTCATGCCGCGTCACCTCCGCGAAGGCGAGGCCCCACGTAGCTCTCCCCAGACGCCGCGCCGGCTGGGCTTGTTGCCCGCCTGCGCCAGAACGATGCGGCCAGGTCACCGGCGATTCCGGCGAGACCGCGCGGGAAGAAGATCACCATGGCCGCCAGGATGGCGCCAAGCACGAAGCGCCAATACTGCGTCGCCGATTGCAGCTGATCCTGCAGCAGGGTCAGCGCCAGCGCGCCCGTCACCGGCCCGAAGAAGTTCGAAAAGCCGCCGAGCACCGTCATGAACACCAGGTGGCCGGAGTGCGTCCAATGCACCAGCTCGGGGTCGGCCACGCCAACACGCAATCCCAGGATTGCCCCGCCGATCGCGCCATAGATCGCCGAGATCACGAACGCAGCGAGCCGGAACTGACGCACCCGCACGCCGACGTACTCAGCCTTCTGCGCGTTGTCGCGCAACGACTTCAGGTGCAGCCCGAACGGCGAGTTGACGATGCGCCACATGACGAAGCCGGCGATCACCAGCAGCACCAGGCAGTAGTAGTAGAACGGCCCGACCAGGAACTCCATCTTGTTGTAGGCCTGGAATTCCATGCCGAGGATCGACATGCGCGGTACGCGCATGCCGCTGTCGCCGCCGGTCAGGTGGTAGAACTTGAACAGGAACGAATGCGCCAGCATGCCGAAGGCCAGCGTCAGCATGCCAAAGAAGATGCCCGTGTAGCGCACGCACATCAGGCCGATCGGCACCGCCACCACCAGTCCAGCCAGCGCCACGCCCACCAGCACCGCCTCAAACTGCTTGATGCCGAGCACACCGGCGATCACGGCCGCGCCGTAGGCGCCGAGGCCGAGGAACATGGCGTGCCCGAACGACAGCAGGCCGGCGTAGCCGAACAGCAGGTTGAAGCCGAGCAGCGCGATGGCATAGCCGAAGAACGGCACCAGCAGGTTGACGTAGAACGGCGGCGCGACGAATGGCACGGCGGCAAGCCCCGCAACCGCCGCCACAATGGCGAATGGACCAAGACTGCGTGTCATGCCGGCTTACCGAGCAGCCCGGACGGCTTAAAGAGCAGCACCGCGATGACGATCAGGTAGATCGCAAGGATCTCGAACTCCGGATAGACCACCAGCGATAGGGCGCGGATCAGTCCGACCAGCACCGAGCCGATCAGGGCGCCCCACATCGAGCCGAGACCGCCGATCACTACCACGGCGAACGCCTCGATGACGAACTCGATGGCCATGTCGAGCGAGGCGGCCGACGTCGGCACCACCAGCGCCCCGCCGACCGTACCTAGCAGCGTGCCGAGCGTGAACACCACCGCATAAACACTGCGCACGTTCACTCCCAAGGCCTCGGCCATGGTGCGGTTTTCAGCGGTGGCGCGCAGCAGGCGGCCGTAGTTGGTGCGCTGCAGGAACAGGCCGATCAGCACGGCCGCGCCCAGCGCCGCCGCGATCACCAGCAGGTTGTAGACCGGCACGCTGAAATCGCCCGCGGCTACCTTGCCGTACACCAAGTGCACGTTGTTGAGCGATTGCGGGTTGGCGCCCCAGATGAAGCGGAACGCATCCTGGAACATCAGCACCAGCGCGAACGTCAGCAGCAGCTGGAAGCTTTCGTCGCGATCATAGACGGTGCGCAGCAGCCGCTCGATCGGCGGCCCGACCACGGCCATCAGCACGCCGGCAGCCAGCAGCACGGGCAGCAGCATCCATGCCGGCAGCCCCGCATTCATGGCCAGCGTCACCAGCGTAATGCCGAAGTAGGCGCCCAGTGCGTAGAACGAGCCGCACGCCAGGTTGACGATCTTCTGCACCCCGAACACGAGCTGCAGCCCGGCCGCGACCAGAAACAGCACGGCGGCATGGAAGATGCCGCCGAGCAGGAGATTGCCGAAAGCCGACATCGTGCCGTTCGAGACCCGTCAGATCTTGAACTGCGCGGACTTCAGCCAGTCCCAGAAGTTGGCCCCGGCCGGCTTCTGCAGGTCGACCGAGTACATGGTCTCGATGCGCGCCGGGTCGAGGGTGACGAAGTCGTAGTTGTTCTTGTGGGTCGAGAAGCCCTGCACGAAGGTCTGGTCGGCGATCTGGTCCTTGCGCCAGGAGCCCTTGCCGCCCAGGCTGTCCACCGACAGGCCGACCAGCGCGCCGGCCACGTCCTGCTGCGACGGCCAGCCGCCCTTGGCCTTGGCCGCGGCCTCGACGGCGGCCTTGTAGGAGGCGAGGGCGAAGTAGGCGCGGTCTGCCTCCCAGTTCGGGTAGTCCTTGAACTTGTCGGCGTGCCAGGCCACGAACTCCTTGGCCAGCGGCGTCGCATTCGGATTGTCAAAGTAGAGCGTGTTGTGCCCGAAGATCATGCCTTCCGGCGTGAAGTCCTTTTTCATCAAGGTGTGCTGCCAGCCGGCCGCCGGGAACACCAGCTTGGTGCCCTGGGTGAGCTCGGCGGCATGCGCCTGCTTCATGAACACCGGCAGGTCGGCGAACAGCAGCGAAGAGAAGATCAGGTCCGGCTTGGCCGCCTTCAGCGCGGCGACATGGCTTGTCAGCTCCATGGTGCCGACCTTGGGCCACTGCTCGGTGACGACCTCGTGCTCGATGTTGAAGCGCTTCAGGAGCGCGACGAACGCGGCCATGTTGTTGCGGCCGTACGAATAGTCCGGGTTAATGCCGGCGATACGCTTGAACTGGCCCTTCCAGTGTTTAATGGCCAGCAGCGAGGACATCACGGCCTCGCACTCGTTGTCGGTGCTGCGGAACAGGAACTTCGGGTTGGGCAGCTTTTCCTCGACGCCGTCCTGCGTGGTGCCGTCCCAGAAGATGGTGAGTGCGCGCGCCTCTTCCACCACCGGTCCCAGCGCCAGCCCGACGCCTGTCGACACGATGCCCTGCACGCAATCGACCTTCTCCTGCTGAACCAGCTTCTGGAAGCGCTCGATGGTGTCCTTGGCGCTGGTTTCTTCTTCCACC
>DASTOW010000014.1:0-27899 GCA_035762425.1 Hyphomicrobiaceae bacterium
GGCGACGCCGTCGGAAATGGCCCCCGCAGCAAACGGCACGATGACCTTGATCGGCTTGGATGGATAACCCTGGGCAAGCAAGCCGCCCGACAGCACCGTCAGGAACGTCGGGAGCAAAGTCAGTTTCAGTAAGGGCCTTATCATCGTTTCCTCCTTGGATTGTTTGTTTTGCGCAGAGCAGAACTAGCCTTCGCGAAACACTTCGGTGCGCCATTTACGGACGGCTGGTCCGACCACCATCGCCAGCATGGCGACTGAAGCCAGAAGCAGGGCGGCGCTGATCGGTTGGGTGATAAACACGCTCGGATCACCGCGCGACAGCACGAGCGCGCGGCGTAGATTTTCCTCAAGGCCCGGGCCGAGAATGAAGCCGAGCAGGAACGGCGCCGGCTCGCAGCCGAGTTTGAAGAGTAGATAGCCGGCCAATCCGAAAACGGCAGCGGCGTGCACGTCGAACACGCGGTTGTCGAGACTGGTCAGACCGATGCAGCAGAACACAAGGATGGCTGGATATAAAAGCCGATAAGGCACGGTCAGCAATCGGATCCATATTCCGATCAGAGGCAGGTTCAGGATGACCAGCATGGCATTGCCGATCCACATGCTGGCAATCATTCCCCAGAACAGGTCCGGGCTTTTGGTGAGGACCTGCGGGCCTGGGTTGATGCCCTGCATGGTCATTGCGCCAAGCATCAGCGCCATGGTTGCGCTGGTCGGAATGCCAAGCGTCAACAGCGGGATGAAGGAGGTTTGCGCTCCGGCGTTGTTGGCCGCCTCGGGCGCCGCAACGCCTTCTATTGCGCCCTGGCCGAAGCGCGATGCATCGTCAGCGACTTTTTTCTCAACCGTGTAGGCTGCAAACGATGCCAGCAGGGGTCCACCGCCTGGCAACACCCCCAGCAATGATCCGATTGCGGTGCCGCGCAGGACGGGCGCTATTATGCGCTTCAGGTCTTCACGGCTCGGCAGCAGACCGCGTACGGCTTTGGTAAAGGTTTCGCGTTTTTCTCCATGCTCCAGGTTGGCGACGATCTCGGCGAAGGCGAACAAACCCATCGCCACTACGACCACATTGATGCCGTCGAACAAGTCCTCGATGCCGTAAGTGAAGCGTAGCTTACCGGAGTTGATGTCAGGACCGACCAAGCCGACCGCCAATCCAAGCAGCACCATGCCCAGCGATCTGAGAAGTGATCCGCTGGCCAGCACCATCGCGCCCATCAAGCCGAATACCATCAGCGAAAAATATTCGGGCGCACCAAAGCTGAGGGCGACGCTCGACAGCGGCGGCGCGAAGAGAGCGACGACCAGCGTCGCCACCGAGCCGGCGGCAAAAGAGCCGATGGCGGCAACGCCGAGTGCCGCGCCCGCGCGGCCCCTGCGGGCCATCTGGTAGCCGTCAAGCGTGGTCACTACGGATGAGGCCTCGCCGGGCGTATTGATGAGGATAGCTGTCGTTGAGCCTCCATACTGCGAGCCGTAGTAGATACCGGCCAGCATTATGAGGGACGTGACCGGCGACAGGCTGAAGGTCATAGGCAAGAGCATGGCCAAGGTCGCGGCTGGTCCGATGCCGGGCAGCACTCCGATCAAGGTTCCGAGCGTAACCCCGAACAAACAATAAGTGAGATTGAGCGGAGTGACGGCGATGCTGAAGCCGTGCGCGAGATGCGTGACAAGGTCCATCGCCTTAGCCCCACGGCAGCAATGGCAGCGGTAAGCCGAGTGCGCGCACGAAAATGATCCAATTGAAGGGAATCAGCAGCGCGGACAGGATCAAGATGTCCAAAGGCCGGAAGCGGTCGGCGGCCATGACGCTGATCACAATCAGGGCAAACGTGGCCACGACCAGTCCGGCCGGGTGCAAGAGCAATGCAAACGCGATGACCGCAGCCAACGGTAGCATCGGCCGCAATGCAATGCGCGACACCGGCGCGCCGTGCACCAGGAACGAGCGGACGACACTCGCCGCGCCGACGGCGCAGAGCGCGTAACCGAGCAGCATCGGAACATAGCCATGCGACATCCGCGCGGCCGTGCCGGCCGGATAGCCCCAAGCCGAGATCGAAATGAACAGGCCGGCGCCCAGAAATGCCAGGCCAGACCAGAAATCTTGCGGCGCCTTGACCATCGCACTCACTCGACCTGCTCTCGACGCCGGCGTCTGGTTGGCCTTTGCCGGCGTTTCAGACCGAAAAACTCGCGCAGCGATTGCTGGTGCGGCAGAGGGGGACTTTCTCGATTGTCACACCAGCAATCCGCATGGGTCTGGTCGCGCTCATGCGTCGACAAACGTCGCTTCGGCAGACCCAAATCCCACGAAATCGGCGGTGATGGGCTCACCCACCGCCGCTTCGAAGAAGCCGGTGAAGGATCCCGTCACCACAATCTGCCCTGCGCGCAGGCCGCCGCGGTGACGCAGCTCGTTGGCCAGCACCACGCAGGGGAGGAACGGATCCACGAAGGGGTGACCGCCGATTGATTCTACGAGCACCTGCTTTTTGCTACCCATTACGACACGCATGGACGCGAAATCGAAGCTTTGCCAATCCGACCTTCCCGGACCGACGACGAACGCGCCGGTTGTAATGTGGTCGGCAAAGGCCTCCATCTTCGTTTTCCTGTCGTCGAGCATCTGACGAATGGAGCGGTGCGCGGTGTCAAAGCGCGTGTCGACGATCTCGAGCGACGGACAGGCAACCACGGCGGCGGCAACCTCCGCGGCGCTGTGGGCTTGCGCGCGCGCCGGCAAATCGCGGGTCAAACGAAAGCAGATTTCGGGCTCGATGCGCCGCGATGGCGTCAGCGCTATCGCAACTTGCGCCGGACTCTCAAAGACGCGCGACTTGAATAACGGGCAGAGAAAAGGCTTTTGCCGAGGCGCGTACAAGAACCCGATTTTCCAACCAACGATGGTTTCATCGAGTTTTTCAGTGACCGCATCGATGATGGCGTTGGCATCTGCGGCCGTCACGGGTTTGCAGGACTCCGGCAACTCGCGTAGCGGCTTGCCTGTCCGGCGCGCTTCAACAAACAGCTTTGCGGCCTCAGCAATGCGTGCCGGTTCCAATGCGGCCTCCCCGGGACATGTTGTTTGCGTCTTTGTCTATTCATAGTATCCGTACCGCGGTCGCAGAAAAGCGACGATTATCAATGCAATTAATCGACCGGATCGATGGATGAAGACCCACCGTGTTCCTTACGCAGCGCTCCTTGCATGGGTTGGAGATGTGTTCCAGCGATGCGGCATGAGCACGGAACTGGCGCGCCTGGGCGCCGAGACGCTGGTGCGAGCGGATGCGCGCGGCGTCGCCACGCACGGCGTAATCCGAGTGAAAACCTATTCCGACAAGCTGCGGGCCGGAAGCTTGCACCCGCAGCCGAACGTGCGCTTTGAAACCGTGCATGGCGTTCTGCACTGCCACGCCGACCGCGGACTAGGGCCAGCGGTGGGCCAACTGGTGGCCGATGCCATGATTGAGCGGGCGCGCCAAATCGGCGCGATCATCGCCGTGGTTCGCGACATCGGTCATATGGCGGCGCTGGGAATGTACGCCCTGCGCACGGCGGAGGCCGGCATGGTAAGCCTAGTCATGCAGGCGACGCCACGGGTGATGGGGCTGCCCGGGACCCGCATCGGCGCGATCGGCAACAATCCGTTCGCTTTCGCCTCGCCGGTACCCGGCAAGCCACCGCTGGTATTCGACATTGCCTCGGCAGCCGTGGCGCGCTCGCGCATCGCGCGAGCAGCGCGAGCCGGAGAAGCGATACCGGATGGCTGGGCCCTCGATGCCGAGGGACGCCCAACGACGGATGCCCGCGCCGCTATGGATGGTGCGCAATTGCCGATGGCGGGCCACAAGGGCATCGGCATTGCCATGCTCGTCGAATGCCTCGCCGGCAGCCTCAGCGGAATTCGCCCTCCGACCGCAGATTCACCCGAAGGCGTTGGGGCACCGGCCAGCACGGGTGTGTTCATGATGACCATCAATCCCCGGCTCGCAGCCGTTGCTGACTACGCAGCACATCTTGCCGAGTGGATTGAACTCTACAAGAGCGCCACGGGCGATGGCGCGCGGTACCCCGGCGAGCGTGCGGCCCTCCTGGAAGCGGAGAGCCTGGCGCAAGGAATTGCGCTGGCGGATGCAACGCGCAGCGACCTGATCAGGGTTGGCTACGACATCGGCGTCCCATTCAATCTCTAGCGCAGATCAAGCGTTCGCAGACACGAACGTCACCACGGCGGCGTTGAAGGCATTCTTATTGTTGCGGTGCGACATCTGCAAATGAGCAGGACCCGTAGTCCGCTGATCGAGCCGTGAATGCGGAGCAGCGTCGATCCTCCTAACGCCTGACGGTTGCGCGAGAAAATATCCATCGCGACTGCAGGGGAGCCCGCTACAGGCTTAGGAGTTCGCAATCCAGCCACCATCGATTGTGATTGGCGTGCCGGTGATATCGCATGCATCGTCGCTGCACAGAAACGTGACCAGTCCGCCGATCCGGCTTGCTTCGACGAAGCGGCGCGACGGCTGGCGTGTCAGCAGGTAGTTGCGGACATTGTCCTCATCGCAATCGCCCGTCGCTGCCTTCCGCTGAGCCAGAATCTTGCGCATGTTCGGCGTCAGGGTGGCTCCGGGGCAGATGGCATTGCAGGTGATAAAATGCGGCAAACCCTCGAGCGCTACCACCTTGGTAAGACCAACTATTCCGTGCTTGGTGCTGCAGTAATCGGCCCGGCGTGTGGTGCCGGCAAGACCATAGTTGGAGGCAATATTGATGTAGCGTCCCCAATTGCGGCGCTTCATGGCCGAGATGGTGAGGCGAATGATATGGAACGGGGCCGAGAGGTTGACCGCCAAGGCGTAGTCCCATTTGTCGACGGGCACGTCCTCGATAAAAGCGTAATGGCGTGTGACGGCATTGTTGACGACGATGTCGATGGAACCGAAGCGGCTTGCGGTGGTCGCCACCATGTCCTCGATCTGCGCAAGCTGCGAGAGGTCCGCCCCGTGATAGGCACCATCGACGCCATGCGCACCGAGCGACTTCACTCGTTCGGCGATGAAGGCCTCCTCGCCGAAGCCGTTGAGCATGACATTGCAACCCTTTTTCGCCAGCGCTTCGGCGATGGCCCAGCCGATCCCATCCAAGGATCCTGTGACCAAGGCGCTCCTGCCCTTTAGCATGGTCTACCTCGAGCAATTTCTTCCTCTACGGGGCACAGTAGAAGCACAGACCAATCTCGCGAAATGATTGTTGTCGATGGTCACCATCGAACGCAGCGATGAACAAGCTGGCTACCGGGGGGCTCGTCCATGAGGATCACCTTCGAGAGTGATGAAGCAGCGCGCGATCGACATACGCTGCCGCTGTCCGCCGGAGCATTCGCGCGGCCTTGCGCTTGGCAAGCTCCGTCAGGCTGACCCAAGTCCAGCGCGGCCAGCGCAGGGCGGTCGCTGTCTCGGCGCCGAAGCGATCGGATAGGCAGCCGGAACGATCCTCAAACACCGTCGCATGCGGGCGCTAGCATGGCTTCGGCGCCGGACGGTGCGTTCGACCGACGTGACCCGCGTCATGGCCGAACGGCAAGCACCAGCCCCATCGCAACCAAGAGGATCAGCATGATGATCCGGAATGCAGCGACGGGAATGCGACGCCGGGCCCGGTTGCCCAGCTGAACCCCGACAAGTGCTGGGATGACCGCGCCGACGGAGAGACCAAACATTGGCCATGTCATCAGACCAGCCGCAAACAGGGCCGCTGCCAAGAACGTGGAGGCCAGTGTGACGGTCACGTTATTGGCTTGCACAAGACGGTCCGGATCGAGCCTCAGAGATAGCATGTAGGGCAGGAGTGGCATCATCTGCGAGCCCGTAAGGCCAGTGAAGAAGCCGTTCAGCAAACCAACCGGAACCTGCAACGGCCGCTCTAGTCTTGCGGGCAAGGCCAGCGATGGCCGCAGCAGGGCTAGCAAAGCATAGAGAACCGTGAGAATTCCCAGGACCCGCGTGGCGATTTGCTGATCGACCCACACCAGTAGCGCAGCCCCGATTGCGATGCCTGGCAGCGTGGCAGCGTACAGGCGCCAAAAGCGAAACAGGGTCTCGCGCAGGTGCCCGGTGTTGGACATCACCATCACGTTGCTCAACATGGCAGGGATCACCACCACAACGATGGCGGCTTTCAGACCGATCGCCGAAACCAGAAACGGCAACGCGCATGATGAGTAGCCAAGGCCGGTTGTGCCCTTGACGATGCCAGCCAAAAATAGGCCGAGAGCAGCCAGCGCGAGATAAGCCCAATCCATCTGGAAAATCCTACTCACTGACCTCAGTGCGCAACGGAGCAGCTTGGCGCCCAAGCGAGCTCTGTTAAGCATGCATGCGTCTAAGCAAGCGGACTGCGGATAATGCCACTACAGTGCATACAGCGGTCCGGCTGATCCCGGACCGACGATGCACGGTTTAGGAACATGCTCACTCGCCTCGGCAACGCCGGCTGCAGCAAACTCGCGATTGCGATCGTCCTTACAGCGATCTCAGGGACCGCAATTCTGGGCATGACATTGGAACTGCGACGCACAGTGGAAGTCGACACCACCATTCAGTCGGGTGTCGGCCAGGCTATCGTGGTTGGCGTTCTTCGCGCGCTATGAGCGGATAGGAATGAGCCCCAGATAGCGGGGAAGGCTCACATGCGCGCAACGTCTGCATCAACGTTTGAGCGCTAATTCTTTTCGTCGTCCCCGAATATGCTGTTCACCAAATCATCCTTGCTGCCGAATCTCTCCATCAATTTTTGCACCGTCGTCACGAGCAACTCTTGGGCACGGGGATTGGTTTTGGTGTACTCGAGCCACGCAGTTTTCTGTGCCAATTGCAACCAAGTCAGGAAGTTTTCAGATGTCATGCGATGAATGGTGCCCCCGGCGCGGGTAAGCGTTGCAACCATCCTGCGTTCGACATCACGCTGGATCGTCTCAAAGTATGCATCCGATATCGTGGCTGCTTCTTCAATTGCCCCCTTCTGTTCCGGGGACAGCTTGTTCCACGTGGTCAGCGACATCACCAGCGGCGTGAGGCTCATAAATAGAGTGGGGCCCAGGGTGGCAAATTTGGCCTGCTCGTAGAGGCGCAGGGATACAAAACCTTCGTAGCTCGTAAGGATGGCGTCGAGCGAACCAGCTTGCAAAGCCGCGTACACCTCCGTCGATGGAATGTTTGTTACTGATGCCCCCGCCTCCGTCAGCATTCGTTCGAACAGGGGGTCGGCGGCGCGCATCCTGAGGCCCTTGACCGACTGCGGATCGGATATTCCTTGGCTCTTGGCGAAGAACGCCCCGGGACTCCACCACCAGGTCACAATGCGAATGCCGTTGGCCTCGGCAATGGATTGCAGCATCGTGTAGATTTCGGTGTCCTTCAGTGCCCGCGCGGCCTGCAGATTGGGAACTAGTCCAGGCAGCCCGGCGAGCGAAAATTCGGGCACCGTAGCAACGGCATAGGTCAGGGGGTAAACGGCCATCTCCAAGGCGTTGTTTTGCAGTGCGCCCAGCAACTGGGGTGGCTTGATGTTGAGCGACGAGCTGGGATAGATGCGAAACTTCAAGCCCGCGGTGCGTGATTCCACCTCTTGGACGAACAGGCGGGTGGCGCGATCTCGACCGTCAACGCCCTCTGCCCATTGATGTGAGATCTTCAGTTCTTGTGCGAACGCATTGGTGCTTGCAGCTGCCAGAACGGCAAAAAGCAACAAGACACCGCTGTTGAGAACGCGCATCGTGGCCCTCCAGTCACCGGTCTCACGTCCCGCGAGCTGAGTTCGACACAACATCGTGTCTGGGTTGCGACGTGAAGAGCAGTCTCTTTGGTCGGAAATTCATTCCAAAGAATTGTGCTGTGTGAGCACCAGATGCCAAGCCATTGGGATGCCGACGACTCAAGAGTGCACTGCGTGCTTCGCGTCTGGTACGGCAGACCATTCGGCGACGATCACTTCTTTTTGATGCTCCGCCGGCAAGTGTCGTCCACTGGCGTGGACGCTGGCTGTCGATCAGCTTGTCAGGGGTGCTCGCGTTCGCCCAGAAGCTCGGTTGGCGGGTGGTTCGCCGGCTAGTTCCCGGAGGCGACAGTTCGCATGCCCTTGGTTGTTACTGAGGTAACAGCAAGTTTCAAAACGCAGTGGTACCAGCAAGCGCCAAGTGCAGGCGGGGTCACGCATGACACTGGGGAGGCTGTGGGACAATGGCGCGATTGGCGATTTGGCTCGCAGTTGCGGCTTGGCTCGCGATCGTTGCGGCGGTCGCTCCAGCGCGTGCTCGCGGAGCGAACGATCTCGACAAGCTCAACAACCAGGTCGTCGAACTCTATCAGCAAGGCAAGCTCGATGCTGCGGTCGTGGTTGCCAAACGGGCGCTCGCGCTGGCGGAGCGCCTGCGCGGACCCGAGCATGCCGATGTTGGCATTTGCCTCGTCAATCTTACGACGCTCTATGCTGCCCAACACCGCTTGCGCGAGCTTGAGCCGCTGCTCAAACGCCTGCTGTCGCTCCGCGAAAAGACACTGGGCGACGACCACCTGGATGTCGAACTAAGCCTCAATAGCCTCGCACTGCTCTACGATGCCCAAGGCCGCAGCCAGGAGGCCGAACCCTTCCTAAGGCGTTCGCTGGCGATCCGCGAAAAAGCCCTGGGCCCCGATCATCCTGACGTGGCAGATACCCTGCACCGGCTGGCTACTGCCTATAGAAGCCAAGGCCGCTACAACGAGGCCGAGCCACTCTTCAAGCGTGCTGTTGCCATCCGCGAGAAGGCGCTAGGCCCCGACCACGCCGACGTGGCAGCAAGCCTGCACGGCCTCGCCATGATCCATGCCGCCCGAGGCGGCTACGCCGAGGCCGAACCTCTGTACAAGCGGTCCCTCGCCATCCGCGAATTGACCTTCGGGCTCGAGCACGCCGATGTCAAAAACAGCGTAAACAGCCTTGCCTGGCTTTATTGGGCCCAGAGCCGCTACGGCGAGGCCGAGCCGCTCGCCAAACGCGCGCTGGCGTTCGACGCAAAGGCACTGGGCCCCGACCACCTTGACGTCGCACAAAGCCTCAACATGCTCGCCGTCCTCTATTCCAGCCAAGGTCGCTATGGCGAGGCCGAGCCGCTTCTGAAGCAGGCCCTTTCCATACGGGAAAAGGCGCTCGGTCCCGGACATGCCCAAGTAGCCACCAGCTTGAACAACCTCGCCATGCACTATGGGGATCAAGGGCGTTTCACCGAGGCCGAACTACTCTTCAAACGCAGCCTCGCCGGCAGCGAAAAGGCCCTGGGACCCGAACATAGGGATGTGGGTGGCACCCTCAACAACCTCGCCAATCTCTTCGAATTGCAAGGCCGCTACGCCGAAGCCGAGCCGCTCTACACGCGCGCTGTCTCGATATTCGAGAAGGTGCTGGGCACCCAGCATCCAGATGTCGGCGCGAGCCTCAACAACCTGGCGAGCGTCTACGACTCGCAGGAGCGCTATGGTGATGCCGAACCGCTCTACCAGCGCTCGCTGGCGATCCGCGAACAGGCACTGGGCCCTGACCACCCTTCCGTCGGAAACAGCCTCAACAACCTGGGGCGGCTGTATGTGCTTCAGGGCCACTACTCTGCGGCCGAGCCGCTCCTGACGCGGGCGGTGTCGATATTCGAGAAGGCGCTGGGTGCCAGTCACCGCGATGTCGGCAACAGCCTCCGCAACCTCGCCAGGCTTAACCAGCACCAAGGCAAGACCACAGAGGCGGAGGCGTTAGGTGAGCGGGCGCTGGCGCTTCTCGAGCGAGCGCTGGGCCCCGATCACCCTGATGTCGGGGAGAGCCTCAATGACCGCGCCGTGCTCGCTTTCGCCCAGCAAGATTGGGCGAAAGCGGAGACCTATTTTCGGCAAAGCACCGAACTCATCATGCGCCGCTCGAGGCGCGGCACCGCAAGCGATGCAGCAAAGGGCGAGACCGAGCGGGCAGCTTCCCGTTTCCGGGGACTGATCAGGGTCTCATATACCCTCGCCCAAGCCGACCGCGCCGCCGAGCCGGTCGTCGCCCGCCGCATGTTCAAGACTGCTCAATGGGCACAAAGCTCGGAGGCCGCGCGATCGCTTGCCCAGATGGCAGCGCGACAAGCCAAGGGTGGCGGTGAGCTTGCCCACCTGGTACGCGAGCGCCAGGACCTAGTGGCCGAGTGGCGGTCCAAGGATCGGATCCTGGTCGCCGCCCGTGCGGAGCAGCCGGCGCGCCGCAGCGCCGCGGCCGAAGCGGGACTCAGCGCGCGCCTTGCCACGATCGATACACGTCTCGCCGAGATCGACGCAACGCTGCGGCAAGCGTTTCCGGACTATGCGGCGCTTGCCAAGCCTGAGCCTCTTTCCGTCGAGGAGGTTCAAAGTGAGCTGCACGCCGACGAGGCGCTCATGCTGTTCCTCGACACGCCAGAGACAAAGACCAGACCCGAGGAAACGTTCATCTGGGTCGTGACGAAAACCGACATCGCCTGGGTGCGCAGCGGATGGGGCACCCCGTCGCTGGCGCGCGAGGTGGCGGCGCTCCGTTGCGGTTTGGACAGTGCCGCGTGGGACGGCGAGGGCGCCAACAGGTGCGCTGAGCTGCTGCAGAAACCAGGCCATGTGGTTGCGCCGGCGAGCGCGGCCTTGCCGTTCGATACTGTCCGCGCGCACGAGCTCTATCTGGCGCTGTTTCGCCAAGTTGCCGACCTGATCAAAGACAAGCACTTGCTGCTGGTATCTTCGGGCCCGCTGACGCAGCTTCCCTTCCACGTGCTTGTCACTGAGAAAGCTGATGATGCAGCCGCGGGCGCGCAGCCATATCAACGCACGGCGTGGCTGGCCAAACGCCATGCGACGACCGTGTTGCCCGCGGTCTCGTCGCTTGCGGCGCTCAGACGTGATGCCAAGCGGAGCGGCGCCGCCAAGCTCTATCTTGGCGTCGGCAACCCGCTTCTCGATGGACCTGACAGTCGCTACGCCGACCTCGCCAGGCAGGCGCGTCACAACCAAGCCTGCACCAAGGCGAGCCGCCAGCAGGTTGCCAGTCTCAGCAGCATGCCGCGCGGCCTGCGCCAAATCACTGCGCGAGGAGGGCTTGTTGATGTGGCCCACCTGCGCGCACAGACGCCACTTCCCGAGACGGCCGACGAGCTGTGCGCCGTAGCCCGCGATCTCAAGGCTGGCATGGAGGACGTGCGGCTCGGTGCGAGAGCGAACGAGGCCGACTTGAAAACTCTCAGTGAGCAGGGGGCGCTTGCCAACTATCGCGTCCTTCACTTTGCTACGCATGGCGCCCTCAGCGGCGAAATCAGCGGCGCAGTCGAGCCTGGCCTCATCCTCAGCCCGCCCAAGGCGCCGACCGAGCGGGACGATGGCTACCTTTCGGCGGTCGAGATTGCCGGCCTAAAGCTCGATGCCGATTGGGTCATACTTTCCGCCTGCAACACGGCCGCCGGCAACGCACACAACGCCGAAGCGCTTTCTGGCCTGGCGCGGGCGCTGTTTTACGCCGGCGGACGCACGCTGCTTGTTTCGCATTGGGCAGTCGACTCGCATGCGACCGTGCAGCTCATAAGCAGAGCCGTTTCGACAATCGCCGCCGATCCGAGCATCGGCCGGGCCGAGGCGCTGCGGCGCTCCATGCTGGCCCTGGTGGAGGGCGGCCAGGCGCACCCGGCTCACTGGGCGCCGTTTGTGGTGGTCGGCGAGGGAGCGGCCGCACAGTAGCTCGGTATTGCATACCAGGACTTCAAGCAAGGGCGGTCATTGTCAGTCTGGTCTTGCCGCCCCTCATGGTGCCGAAGAGCTATCACGCCGCGATGGCATCGCCCGGGACCTGGCCCCCGAACGATCTGGATCAAGAGTCACCCTATCAGGTGACCACCAGGGCGCTGCTGCAGCACGCTGCCCGCGCCTACACGGCTGATCGTGCATAACACCGCCGGACGACCAGACTTTCGCAACGAGGGTTCGCATCGGCCGAAGTATTCAAATGCCTTCGCTGCCTGTCGCAATGCATAGACGATCGACCGGCGTGGGGAAGACACCGCGGCGATGCAGCGCGTGATCGGCCTCCTCTTGCCTGCAGGCTAGCCATGCGCTAGCTACTGAACTTAATGGTTCAGTATCTGACAGCCATCCTCGATGCCTCGTTCGCCGCGCTCTCGGACCCCACCCGACGTGGCGTTCTGGAGCAGCTCGGACGTGCAGACACGTCGATCACGGACCTTGCCGCCAGGTTCCACATGACCCTCACGGGCATGAAGAAGCACGTCGGCGTCCTGGAACAGGCGGGTCTTGTCACCACCAAGAAGGTAGGGCGAGTGCGGACCTGCAGGCTCGACCTACGCGGACTGGAGGAAGCGGCGGCATGGATCGAGAGGCACCGCCGGCTCTGGGAGGCACGCTTCGACGCGTTGGACAAGGTTGTCGAGGAACTGGCACGCAAGGAGAAGATCAATGGACGCAAGAAGAAGGAGTGAGCCTACTCCCGCGAAGAACCGCACGACGGTTTAGCGAAAGTCCGAGCGTGAGCTGCTCGTTGCGCGAACCTGCAACGGGCCGGCGCACATTGTGTTCGAGGCATCAACCAAGCCCGAGTTGCTCAATGGGTGGTGGGCACCGAAGTCGTTTGGAGTGTTCTTTCTGTCGCCACTCTGGGCGGGAGCGTCGGTCGGTCATGATGGCCTCGATGCCGCGGCGCGATGCTTGGGCAGGTAACCTGGCGCTCGGCATGTCGGCCTAACGGGAGCGAACGTCCCTCGTGAGTTGCGCCGCATGCGCTGCCGCGGCCCCCTACGCTTCAGCTCAAGACACCCGTTGCAATCGCTCCGATTACAAATTGGCAAGGCTGTCGCAGGCCGGCTTGTCGGCTGGGAGGCGCGTACACATATCCGCGAGCCGAAGGACGTGCGCAAACGCCGGTGCAATGCGTCCACCACCTGAACCTTTGCTGAAGGATTTGTGCACCGTGCAGTACGAGAAGCCCTGCCACTTCTGCTCCTACATCGACGCCTGGCGCGGGTACATCTGGTCGATGCTACCGCACCCGCCGCGGCCGCAGCGGCCCGATGAGCCGGCCAGGACCCAGACGCAGGCTCCCGCCGAAGTGGTGGAGCTGAGAGCCGCCAAAAGCGCCGAAGAGCCGCGTCGCACCCGGTCGCGTTCTTGACCGCAACGATGCCTGCCCGGCTTGACTTGGCCGGCAGGCCGTCGTTGAGCTTTGGTCCGCAGGCGAGCCGGGAACAAAGGGAGCGCTACCATCTGCGGCAAGTTCACCCAGATGTCGTCGTGGGAGCAGGTGCATGCCTTCTCCCAGCCGCTTGTCGCCAGGAAGGATGGTGACGGGCTCGTCGTCTCCACGCCCATGCGCCCGGCCCATATCATGCGGCTGAACGCGGCCGGCGGACGCGAGATGGCCGCGATGCGCTGGGGTTTCGCCGGCCACGACGATGCCAATCCTTCGCGGCCCAAGCACATGCACGTGCGCGCCGAGACGATCGATCAGCGCCGCACATTCGCGCAGGCATTCGCCACCTCGCGCGGCATCCTGATGGTACACACCTTCAACGAGGGTGAGGAGCTGCCGACCGGCAAGACCAGGCAGTGGGTGATAACGCCGAACGACGGTGAGCCAGTCGCCGTGGCTGTGATCTTTGAGGAGTGGCACAACGGCCCGGAATCCTTGCTGACGTTCGTCATGGTGACGACGCCGCCCAACGCGCTGATCGCCCGCATCACCGACCGCATGCCGGCCATCCTGCCGCGTGCGACTTGGCCGGCGTGGCTCGGCGAAACCGATGCGTCGCCGGCGCAGGTCAAGGCGCTGCTGCAGACGTACGAAGACGGCGGCGTCTGGACGATGGAGCCGCAGGCAACGAGCCGCCCCGCTCGTGCGCGCAAACCGTCGAGCGACCAGGGCAGCCTGTTCTAGTGCCGTTGCAATCGCCGCTTGCGAACCGACTTGGGCTCCGTGCACGAACTGGCCATCCAGCGCGGCTTCCAGTCTCGCGTCTCCGAACTTGACAATTCTTGAATGGAATTGTCTACTTTATGCGGCTAATCCCTACCGGTTCCCCGCTGCCTGTTCACCTCCTCAGGGTGGGCGGTGGGGAGCCGTTCCCGTTTTGAGACACCTTGGCCGTGCACGGCATGAGGCGATACTTCACCTGGCGGTCTCACCATTGTGAGCCGGCTTGATTGGTGCTCCGCGACCGCCCGTACTAGATGTGGGCTGTCACCAACCCACGGAGACAAATCATGAGCAAAACAATCGCACTTGCTGTCGCCGCCCTCGTTTCGCTGGGAGCGCTGAATGCCGCCGTAGCCCTGCCGCATCCGGGCGACGACACCAACCGCTACGAGAACAAGAGCACTGGTGGCTAACGGAACCTCACCAATGCGAGGGCTGGATGCGTGCATCCGGCCCTTTTTCATGTGTGCATGCCAACTGAGCCCTGCATTGCGCCGCGCCCTGCACTTGGCAATTGCGCCTGCGCTGCCAACAACCAGCAGACACACCAGCAGCATCGTGTAGGCGGTCTCCAGCGCTGATCGCTGGCGCAGGAACCGACCGCTTCGCCTTGCGGGGGACCTGCCGTCCCTAACATGAGTAGCACCCGTCCGATCACGGCCAGGCAGATGCGCAAAACGGCGGTCAGCTTTCCGCCTGGGCTGCGGGGCCGGGTGAACATGACAAGCGCGCACATCATGGCCGCAGCTGCCGTCGTGTCACACGCTATCTGAAAGCAACAATTGCTAGGAATGCGGATCAAGCCTTGCTCCGCTGAGGTAAAGACAGCAGACACGCGACACAAGGCGTAGTGGACGTCAATACGCGCTGGATGCTGCTTGCCGCAGCCGCGGCGATCTCGGCGGGATCAATCGCACCGGCAAAATGCGCAATCGAACGGTCAAAGCTGAGGGATCCCGATGAAGGTCATCGACCTGTCCAAGCCCATTCAGTTCAACGCCTACGATCCGTTCTTCATGCGGGTGAAAATCAGGCACAAGCGTCACGCCGCCGGGCGCTGGCTGGTGCGCCTGCTCGGGCTACCATTCAAACTGTTCCCCACCGACTTCGTAGGCTGGGCCGACGACACCATCACCAAGATGGGCGTCCATGCGACCACGCACATCGACGCGCCCTGGCACTACGGCCCCACCTCGGGCGGAGCACCGGCCGAGACCATCGATCAGATGCCGCTTGATCGCTGCATCGGGCCCGGCATCGTCCTCGACCTCACGCACAAGGCCGACAACGATCCGATCGGCGTCGCCGATATGGAAGCAGCGCTCGCCAAGGTCGGCGCAACGCTCACCGACCGCACCATCGTCCTGATCCGCACCGGCCGCGACCGGCACCTCGGCAGCAAAGACTACTGGAAGACCGGCACCGGCATGACCGCGGCGTCGACCGAGTGGCTGCTCGATCGCGGCGTCACGGTGATGGGCATCGACCAGTGGGGCTGGGACCTGCCGTTTCACGCCCAGATCGCCAAATCGAAGGCAACACCATCTTCTGGGAGGCGCATCGCGTCGGCCAGCGGCGTCCCTACTGGCACATGGAGCAGCTAACCAATCTCGGTGCGCTGCCGCCACAGGGGTTTGAGGTCGCCGTGTTTCCCCTGCGCATCGTCGGCGCCTCGGCTGCACCAGCCGGCGTGGTGGCAATTCTGCGCTGAGTCTTGCCGCGGGCCGCCGAATACCGGCATGATGCGGCCATCCGACGCGCTCGTGCATCAGTGCGTCAGGCAACGAGAGGAGCCTGCCATGCTGCTCGGCTGCATCGCCGACGACTTCACCGGCGCCACCGACCTTGCCAACATGCTGGTGCGCGGCGGCATGCGCACCATCCAGACGATCGGCATCCCGCCTGGCCCGCTAGGCGAGGACGTCGATGCCGTCGTGGTGGCCCTCAAGTCGCGCACGATCCCTGTCGGACAGGCGGTTGAGCAGTCGCTGGCTGCGCTGGCCTGGCTCAAGTCGGCAGGCTGCCGGCAGTTCTACTTCAAGTACTGCTCGACCTTCGATTCCACGCCGCGCGGCAACATCGGCCCGGTCACCGACGCCCTGCTCGACGCCCTGCACTCCGATTTCACCATCGCCTGTCCGGCTTTCCCCGAGAACGGCCGCACCATCTGCCACGGCTATTTGTTCGTCGGCGACCAACTGCTCTCCGAATCCGGCATGAAGGATCACCCGCTCACACCGATGACGGACGCCAACCTGGTGCGCGTGCTGGCCCCGCAGACCCGGCGCCAGGTCGGCCTCATCGGCTACGCCACGGTTGCCGCCGGCGCTGCAGCGGTGCGCGAAGCGATGCAACGCCTTAAACAGAATGGCGTCGGCATCGCCGTCGTCGACGCCCTGGCCGACGCCGATCTGCGCACCATCGCGCAAGCCTGCGCCGACCTTCCCCTGGTGACGGCCGGGTCGGGGATCGGCCTTGGCATCGCCGACCACTGCCGCAAGGCCCAATTGCTTGCGCACAGCGCGTCGGCCGCCACGCTGCCGCGCGTGCAGGGTGGCGCCGCCGTGCTGTCGGGCAGCTGCTCCATCGCCACCAACGGCCAGGTCGCACGCTGGCAGGCGCAGCGGCCGTCCTTCCAACTAGACCCACTGCGCCTCATGCAAGGGCCTGCGCATGCCGATGAGGCGCTCGCCTGGGCCCGTCAGCACGCATCTGGCCCGGTCCTCATCTACGCCACGGCGCCAGCCTCCGACGTGCGCAAGACGCAGCAGGAGCTCGGCGCCGACCGCGCCGGCCAGCTGGTCGAAGAGGCCTTTGCCCACATCGCGCAAGGCCTCGTGCAGGCCGGCGTGCGCAAGCTGGTGGTGGCCGGTGGCGAAACCTCCGGCGCCGTGGTCAGCGCGCTCGGCGTGCGCCGCCTGCGTATCGGTGCGCAGATCGACCCCGGCGTACCCTGGACCGAAAGCCTCGAGGATCCGCGGCTGGCGCTGGCGCTCAAATCCGGCAACTTCGGCAGCCCGGATTTCTTCGAGAAGGCGCTCGCGCAACTGGAGTGACGGCATGCAGGAACATCAGCTACGCGATCAGCTCTGCGCGCTCGGCAAGTCGATCTTCGACCGCGGCCTGACCCACGGCTCGACCGGCAACATCAGCGTGCGCTGCGCGGATGGCTGGCTGCTGACGCCCACCGGCTCCAATCTCGGCCAGCTCGACCCGGCACACCTGTCCAAGCTCGACTGGAATGGCAAGCTGATCTCCGGCAATCCGCCATCCAAGGAAGCCTTCCTGCACCTTGCCATGTACCAGGAGCGCGCCAGCAACGGGGCGGTCGTGCACCTGCATGCGACGCATTCGGTCGCCATCTCGGTGCTGGAGGATCTCGACCCCGAGGATCTGCTGCCGCCGCTGACCGCCTACTACGTCATGCGCATCGGCCGCCTTCCGCTCGTCCCCTACTACGCTCCGGGCGACATGGGGCTCGCACAGGCCGTGCGCGGCTACGCGGGCCGCCACCATGCCATGCTGCTCGCCAACCATGGCCCGGTCGTGGGCGGCAGCAGCCTGTCGGCCGCCGCCGACGCGATCGAGGAGCTGGAAGCCACCGCCAAGCTCTACCTGTTGCTGCGGGGCCAGCCCGTGCGGCCGCTAACAGAGGCGCAGGTGGCCGACATCCGCCGCCGTTTCCCGCTGTCCTAGACCCGCAAGCCGAGAGCTCGCGCCGTACAATTGGGTGCGCCGCTTGTGTGCGGGTCATACCGGCTCGAGCGCCTGTGCTGGGGCACCGAATCTTGCAGGTCGAGGCATGTGATCATTGCGCCACCAAATCCGCGTCAGCCTGTGCATATCCTGTGCATGAGGGCACGTAGCGTTGGGTTGCGACATGGCTTGGTTGGGTAGGCGGACGCTGTTGGGCGTGCTTGTTGGCGCGACGGTGATGCTGGGACAGACGATGACCAGCGCCGCTGGTCCACCCGCTCCCATCTGGAACGGCGTCTACATAGGCCTCCATGGCGGCCACGCGAACGCGGATTTGGGCTACACCCTGGATCTCAGTTTCGCTGCGGACGCGAAACTCAACCACACGCCAAGCGGCTGGTATGGCGGCGGGCACATTGGCGCGCAGCGGCAGTGGGGCCGCATCGTGGCCGGCATCGAGGCCGGCTACTCGGCACTGGATCTGAGCGACACTGCAGCTTCGAAGGGGAGCCTTCGCCAGATCGACGTCGACGGTCTTTTCACGCTCGGCCTGCGCCTCGGCTACGCCTTCGATCGGTGGCTGCCCTACGTCAAGGCTGGCTATGCCAGCGCCAAAGTCGACACCCTGGTGCCAAAGGGTAGCGGCAGCGGTGCGGCGACGAGCGGTCACGAGAACGGCTGGTTCGTTGGTGCAGGTGTAGAGTTCTTGCGCGGTCGCGGCCTGGTGCTCGGCCTCGAGTACAATTATGTGCGTCTTGATCTTGATGAGCGCTCCGGCCTGCTCGACTACTGCAAGCAGTTTACCTACAAGGATTTCGACGCCGACATCCACACGATCTCAGCCCGCCTGAGCTACAAGTTCGGACACGACGAGTACAAGCCGCTGAAGTAGCGCGGCTTGCACGAGTGCGCCCCACGACAGCGTCCCACGAAAGCGCCCTGTAGCCGTGCCGAAGCGTCGGCTAGCACGTAGATGATCTCGATCAACGGGCGACGTTGGGCGAACGCGTGTGCGCCCGCCGATGGTTGCGCATCCCTCCAACGCTTCCTCAACCCTTGGCCGGCATGGTCGTACCGGGGGTTGGGCGCGTCGACGTGCGAGGGCAGATGGGCTTTGCCGGCCTCGGCTATGACCTCTGGGCACTGGTCTTGGGATTTGGCGCAGGCTTCGCCTGCGGGTTCTTGAATACTGCCGCTTCCTCCGGATCGGCCGTCTCACTGCCCGTCCTGATGATGATCGGCCTCGACCCTGTCTCAGCCAACGGCACCAACCGCATTCCCGTGCTGATCGGTGCCCTGTCCGCCACCTGGAGCTTCCACCAGAAGAAGGCCCTGCTGTGGGCCCTCGCCTTGAAGGTGAGCCTGCCGGTCGCGATCGGCGGACTGATCGGCGCCGGCATCGCAGAGATTTTACCGGGTCGCGACCTCGCGCTCGTCATAACGGCGGCCGTGCTGGTGGCACTGGTCCTGCTCTTTACCAAGCTCAAGCACGCGATCGAACAGGCCACCGCCAAGGACGTGCAGTACGGTGCGCGCGAGTTCGCGGTGTTTGTCGCGATCGGCGTATGGCTGGGCTTCATCGTGCTCGATGGAGCCACCTACATGCTGCTCGCCCTAACGCTGGTCGTAGGCCTGCCGCTGGTGAACGCCAATGCCATCAAGAGCGCGGCGCTGGTGCCGACACCCTCGTGGCGATGGCCGTATTCGCCTATCAGGGCGACATCAACTGGACCATCGGTGCGGTCATGGCTGTCGGAAGCATCGCCGGCGGCGTGCTTGGCGCACGTCTTGCCACCTCGCCGGCCGCGCGCAAGTGGGTGTTCCGCCTGCTGGTGATCGTCATTTGCGCCGAACTGGTGCATCTTACGACCCACTACGTCTTCACGACAGTTTAGGCTTCACGCCGCGGCCGGTGTCGGCACCGCAACCGGCTCGCCGCGCGAGGACGATTGCTGTTGCCGGCGGCCGGCTGACTGCCAAACCACCATGCGGCTCTCCAGCGCGCGGGCCAGCATGTAGTAGGCGATCGACAGCACCAGGATCGCCAGGATGGCCGCGAACACGCGCGGACTGTCGAGTATGGTGCGGTTGAGCGTTACGAGGTAGCCGATGCCGGCCGAGGCGGTCAGCATTTCGGCCACGACGACGCCGATGATGGTCAGCGCCCCGCCGAGCCTCAGCCCGGCGAACACGGTCGGCAGCGAGGCCGGAATGATCACGCGCGTGATCTGTTGCGGCAGCGTAGCCCCCATGCTGCGTGCGGCGAGCAGGAATTGAGGATCGATGGTGCGGATGCCAGCCGCGGTGGACAGCATGACCGGGAAGAATCCATAGATGCCAGCAAAAGCGATCTTGGAGCTGGAGCCGATGCCGAACCAGGCCGTGAAAACCGGATACAAGATGACGATCGGCACTGCATAGAGACTGGAGAACACGGGCAGCAGCAGCTCGCGGAGCATCGCCAATCCGCCGACCAGCGCACCGATCAGGATGCCGAGCCCGCACGCAATCAGCATCGACAGCGCAACCTCGTACAATGTGACGAGCAGCGCCGCAAAGTAGATGTGCCGGTCGATGTAAAGCACGGTCAGCGTCTTGGACAGCGACGGCAGAAACAGCTCGGGCAGCGCGCCGGTCAACGGCACGACTTCCCACAGGACCAGCAGGGCGGCCAGGATCATCCAGCGGACGGCGGCAGGGTCGGGGCGGCGCATAATGGACCTCACGCTGTCTTGCGGATCTGCTGCCAGATGCGGTCGCGCAGCCGGCCGAACACGTCGGTCGCCATCATTTCGTAGGTGCGCGGACGCGGCAGCTCCACCTCGATATGATCGATGATGCGTCCCGGCCGCGCGGACATCACCAGCACCTCGTCGGCGAGGTAGACCGCCTCGGTGAGGCTGTGCGTGATGAACACCACCGTCTTGCGCGTGGTGGACCAGATGCGCAGCAACTCATGCCCCATGGTCATGCGCGTCTGCTCGTCGAGCGCGGCGAACGGCTCGTCCATCAGCAGCACCGGCGGGTCCTGCACCAGGCCGCGGGCGATCGACACGCGCTGCTTCATGCCGCCGGACAGCTCATGCGGGTACCGCTCGCCGAAGCCTTCGAGGCCAACCAGGCTCAGCATGGCCTGCGATCTGCGCCGACGCTCCTCGCGCGAGGTGCCGCGCAGGCTGAGCGGAAACTCGATGTTGTCGAGCGTCGTCAGCCAGGGAAACAGGCTCGCCTCCTGGAATATGACGCCAACGCGCTCCGGGTCGGGCTTGGGCATAGGCTGGCCGTGGCAGAGGATGGCGCCGTCCGTCTGCTGCCGCAGTCCGGCTAGCATCATCAGCAGCGAGGTCTTGCCGCAGCCGCTCGGACCAACGATCACCACGAAGCGGCCCTTGCGCACGCTGAGCGAGATGTCGACCAGCGCCGGCACGCTGCCGTTGGCGCCGGCATAGGTGTGGCTGAGGCCCTCGACCTCTATGGCTGCCTCGCCGGCCTGGGCCCGCAATTGGCTTACGTTCGCCAGGTGCTGCATTTTGCCTCCAGGGCGCGCACGGCCTCGTTGAACACAATGGCCACGGCCGACAGCACGATCACGCCGGCAAACAGCTGCGGCATCTGGAAGTTCTCGCCCCAGTTGGCGATCAGGTGGCCGATGCCCGTGCGCGAAGCGTACATCTCCGCGATCATCACGCCGGTGAAGTTGAAGATCATGGCGATGCGCAGCGCCTCGAGCAGGATCGGCAGCATGCTCGGCACGTAGACGCGAAACAGGATCTGAGTCTTGGTGGCCCCATAGGAGCGAGCCACCATGATGTGGTCGGAGCGCACCGATTCCACGGCGGCTGCCGCGCTCATCAGCACCACGAATGCCGTCGTGAAGGCGGCGTAGGCGACCTTCTGCTGGAAGCCGATGCCGAACACGAGGATGAACATCGGCAGGAAGATCGATTTGGGAATGCTGAACACATAGAACAGCATCGGCTTGCAGATGTCGCCGATGTATTCGTTCTCGGCGATCAGGATGCCGGCCGCGGCCCCGATCGGCACGGCGATGATGAAGGCGACGATCACCTCGAGCGCGGTGACCGCCACGGCCTCCTGTACCATCGGCCGACGTATCAGATCGACCAGCATGACGAGCACGTCCGACAGCGGCGGCAGCAGCAGCGGATTGATAATGCCGGCCCGCGGCAACCCCTCCCACGCGCCGAGCACGAGGGCCAGCAGTACGAGCCGGATAACAATGATCTGCGTGCGGGTCATGCGTTCCTTGTCGCGAGCCATGCCCGTTTCTGCAGGCCAGGCCGTGTCATGTCACGCCGCCGTCGGCTTGGGTCGGAATTTCTCGATGTACATGTCCTTGGCCGGTGACAGGTCGGTCATGCCGATCAGCCGGGCCATGTCGAGTGCCCGCTCCATCCAGTCGAGCTGGAATTCGCCGGTGCGCGACAAATTCTTCAGGTTGCCGTCCAGTTCGCGGGCGGCGATGGCTTCCGGGATCTCGTCGATCTCGGCGATCAGCTTGACGGCGGCAGCGCGGTTGGCGTCCGCACACAGGAAGGCGACGCCACCGTAGATGCCATTCAGCGCCTTCTGCAGGAGTTCGGGTCGCTCGTTGATGATCTTGTCGCTGGCGATCCAGCTGGCGTTGGAATGCGCAGGAATGGCCGCACCGAAATCGATGATGGGCCGCGCCACCTTCTCGTCTATCACCTTGTAGGTGAGCGGCGAATAGAGGACGGTGGCGTCGATATTGCCGGTGAGCAGGTTCGGCACCAGCCCCCCGCCGCCCAGCGGCACGCGCGTGAAGTCAAGTTTGTGTTCCGCCAGCGTCCAGCGTGCGCAGATGTCGCTGCCCGAGCCGGCGGACGTGATGCCGACTTTCTTGCCGGCGAGCTCGGAGACCTGCTTGAGCGGCGAGTCGGTCTTGGCCACCAGGTACCAGCCGTAGTATCCGTTGGCGCCGTTGGCCACACACCGGGTGTTGACGCCCTTCTTGAGACCGGCGGCGACGCTGGACGAGGAGTTGAGGACGAGGTCGGTTGCGCCGGCGGCCAACGCCTCGAACCCTTCCGCACCGCTGCGGTATATGGTGAGCTCGGCCTTGATGCCTTCCTTGTCGAACAGCTTCTGGCGCAGCGCCGTCTCGCACACGATGGTGGGCCAGTAGGTCCGGGTCGGCACGCCGATGCGGATGGCGCCCGCGCCTTGCGCGCGTGCGATGTGCGGCATGGCCAGGGCAGCGGCGCCCGTAACCAGCACTGCGCGACGCGACAGGTCGTATGTATTCGCGCTGGGCGTCTTACCCATTCGTTCCTCCCATGTTCTTTTTTTGCGCCGGACTTGGTCCGGTACTTGGTGTGGTGAGTGTAGATCGGCGACGCTGCGCCAACAATCAGTAGGTGCACGATCTCCTTGCGCGGCGAGCAACCACGGATGGGACATTGCCCAAGCGGCAACCCGTGCTGCGCGAGTTCGGCGGGGTCAGGAAACGCGATAGCGCTCCATGACGGCCTTATCGGGCTCATAGCCGAGACCTGGCCCGTCAGGCACCGCGACCGCGCCTTTGCCATCGATCTCGACGTTGCCGCGCCACAGGCAGGCCGGCCGGTTCATGTAGAACATTTCGACGAACGTGCCGTCGTCGCGCAGCGACAACAGCTGCAGGGTGGCGAGCAGCCCCGGCCCGAAATAGGGCGAATGCGGCGCTAGCTTCACGTCCATCTGGTCAGCCAGCGCCACGACCGCCAGGTATTCGCTGATGCCGCCGACCTTGGTAACCGACGGCTGCGCGTGGCTGACTGCGCCCGCAGTCAGCATCTGCCGAAACTGATGCACCGTGCACGCGTTCTCGCCAGCCGCAACGTCGAGGCCGCCCTCGCGGCGCACCCGCGCCAGGGTGACGAAGTCCTCCGGCGGCCACACGGGCTCCTCCAGAAACTTCGGCGCCGCCGCTTGGCAGGCCCTGGCGAATTCGATCGCGGCTGCCGCATGCATCGGACAATTCAGATCCACCATCAGCGGGACGCCGGCGCCGATCGCGCCCCGCGCCGCCGTGACGGCCGGCACCGTCGTCTCGTGTAGTTTGATGGCCGGAAAGCCCTGCTTCAGCGCGGCTGAGCATTCGCCTGCGACCAGCGCCGGATCACCGATGCGCAGCAGGCTGGCGTAGGCCGGAATGCTCGATCGCTTGGCACCGCCGAGCAGCCGGTGCAACGGCTCGCCCCGGGCGCGCGCGGTCAAATCCCACAAGGCGATGTCGAGGGCGGAGATGGCAAACATCGTGATGCCGTAGCGCCCGAACAGATGCAGGTTGCGCTGGATGCCCTCCATGAAGGCGGGGATGCCAGCCGCATCGGGCGCTTCCTGCCCTCGCGCCTGCGGTGCAATCATCTCGGTCACGGCCGTCGCCACCGAGCGCGGGCACACGTAGGCAAAGGCGTCGCCCCAACCCGTCAGGCCGGCATCGGTCGACACCTCGACCAGCACCATATCGAGTGCAGCAATGGCCGAGGCGCCCTGCTTGAAACTCGCCACCCCTGCGTCATAGGGGATGCGGATATGGTGTGCCTGGACATCCGTGATGCGCATGCGCCCCTCACTCCCGCGCTTGCCAGGACATATGCGTACCCCAGTTGCTGTCAGCGCTGCGCGCGTGCCAGGTCGCCGCTCACACGGGCGCGGAACAGCAACTCCAAGAGGCCCGCAACCACGGCTGCCATCGGCAGACCGAACAGCACGGCTTCGGCGTGGTGCTTCAGCTGGCCGAACGAGTTGAAGTGTGGCGTCCGGTCCGAAATGAAATAAACGCTGTAAGCCAACAGTCCCAACCAGAACGCCCACCGCAAGATGCGGGCGGCCTGCCAAGCTAGGTACCAGGCATTCATGGTCGTCGCCTCACTGGGTCTCGTCGTGCCACGGATCAGCCAGTCAAAGTTTGCACCGCCGCCATGCCAGCTGCAATGGCCACGCATCGGCCGGGGTCGGTGCCGGCGTCAGACCGTCGAGAGGTGGTGATGGCTTGTTGCCGCAAGCGAGCTGCAAGGGCCAAACTGGCGGTGCCCCGCCACGCTGCGTGCCTTATTCTTGGGCAGGCAACGGCGCCGCCCGGCGCCGCACAGCCTTGGCCGGCTCCGGGATCGGCCGCTTGACGTAGGCTATGCCGTTGCTGGTGACCGAGACCAGTTCCCACCCTTCGCTGCCAGCCCGGTTGAGCACCTCCATGTCGTCGCTCCGGCGCGGCGCGTCGTTCAGGTCCAGTCTGCGGTATTCCCACTGAGGCATTAATGATGCTCCATTAAATCGCTCGTGCGGTAGCATGATCAGAGCCGGATTGCTGCTCATATCTACGCCACTGTCACATTTGTCGCGCCGGTTGCAGACTTGAACTGTGTACACGCACAGCTTGCTTGCGACGCGTGCAACAGTGCGCAGGTCGCCGGCCGCTGCTGCACGCCAAGCCCACGCCGTAGCACGGTTGCATCAGCCCACTTGTTTCGCGCTTTTCGTCTGGCTTGCTCATTGCAAAATGCGCCGACGGCGTCCTATTCTCACGTCGTTGTGGGGTTGCTGCCTCATATTGGCAGTCGGAAGCAGAAGTCTCAGTCAATTGCGGGGCTTGCTTCAATTTGGACGGCGCCGGCATTGCTGTCGGCGCCGTCTTTATTGGGTCCACACGTCTCAACTAAGCGGCCGCAGGCAGGTCAATCAGGCGACCGCGGGCAGTCAATTAGGCGGCCGCGGGCAGGCGCTGCGTTGCGTCTTGGTCGATGCTCGAGGCAGCGGCCGGCTTGCCAGCCGACGCATCGATCCTGAACACCAGGGCGTACAGCGCCGGCAGGAACGTCAGCGTCAGCACGGTTGCCGCGATCACGCCGCCCATCATCGCGATCGCCATCGGCGCCCAGAACACCTCGCCGGTCAGCGGGATCAGCGCCAGCACCGCTGCGGCAGCTGTCAGCACGATGGGACGGAAGCGCCGCACCGCCGACTCCACGATCGATGTCACGCCATCGTGCCCGTTGGCCAGGTCCTGCTCGATCTGGTCCACGAGGATCACGCTGTTGCGCATGATGATGCCGGCCAGCGCGATCACGCCGAGGATGGCGACGAAACCGAACGGTGCTTGGAATATCAGCAGGGCCGCCGCCGCACCGATCAGGCCGAGCGGGCCGGTCGCCAGCACCAGCATGGTCTTGCCGAAGTGCTGGAGCTGGACCATCAGCAGCACCAGGATGACCAGCAGCATTGCAGGCATCTTGGCGTTGATGGAGGCCTGGCTCTTCACCGACTCCTCCACCGCACCCTGCAGCTCGATCCGGTAGTCGGCGGGCAGCGCATCGCGTAGTGGTTTCAGCTTGGCGAGCACGGCGTTGGCGACGTCCGGCGACTGCACGCCATCCGGCACGACGCCGCGCACGGTAATGGACGGCAGCCGGTCCCGGCGCCACTGGATGCCCGGCTCCAGGACCATCCTCACGTTGGCCACTTGCCGCAATGGTACGGAGCTCCCGGCCGAGGTTTTCACATAGACATTGTCCAGCGCCGACAGCAGGTCGCGGCTGCTCGACGGCTCGCGCAGCATGACCCTGATGGTCTCGTCGCCATCCCGGAACTCGCCGATCTGGAACCCGGACAGCATGGCCTGCAACGAGCGGCGGATGTTCTGCGAGGTGACGCCCAGGGCGCGCGCGCGGTCCTGATCGATGTCGAGCTTGAGGCTCGGAACCGGCTCTAGCCAGTCGTCATGCACGTTGCCGACCGGCGGCGTTGCGCGCATCACCTCGCCGATTTGGCCGGCCAGGCGACGCACCTCGGCCCGGTCCGGTCCGGTAACGCGTAGCTGCACCGCCCACCCCACCGGCGGCCCGTTGAACAGCCGGTCGGCCTTGGCGCGCACGTTCGGGAACTTGTGCGCCAGCGTCTCGCGCACCCTGGGCAGCACGCGCTCGCGCGCCTCCATCGACTTCGACATCAGCATGAGCTGCGCGAAATTCTGATTTCTGAGCTGCTGGTCGAGCGGCAGGTAGAAGCGCGGTGCGCCTTCGCCGATGAAGGTCGCGACGTAAGCGATGTCGTCATCCCTCAGGAGTTGCTGCTCGAGGCGCTTGGCCTCCCGCTGCGTCTCCGCAAAGGACGACCCCTCAGGCAGCCACAGGTCGACCAGGATCTCCGGCCGGTTCGAGGTCGGGAAGAACTGCTGCGGGATGAAGGCGAAGCTGGCGATGCTCGCCACAAGTGTCGCCAGCGTCAGAGCAACGACGGTGCGGCGCCGGTCCACGCACCAGGCGACGATGGCGCGAATGAGGCGATAGGGCCGGCTATTGAAGACGTCGTGATGATCGCCGGCGCTGTGCTGCTTGCGCGCCTTTAGCAACCGGTAGCCGATCCACGGCGTGAAATAGACCGCGGCGAACCACGAGATCACCAGGGCGATGCCCGTCACCCAGAACAGGGTGCTGACGTACTCGCCGGCCTGGCTTTGCGCGAACCCGACGGGGATAAAGCCGGCCACGGTGATCAGGGTGCCGGTCAGCATCGGGAAGGCCGTCGAGGTATAGGCAAACGTTGCCGCCGACAGCTTGTCGTAGCCCTCCTCCAGCTTGCGATCCATCATCTCGACCGCGATCATGGCGTCATCGACCAGCAGGCCGAGCGCAATGATCAGCGCGCCGAGCGAGATGCGGTGCAGGTCGATGCCCATCAGGGACATGACGAAGAAGGTCGCTGCCAGCACCAGTGGGATCGTCAAAGCCACGACCAGGCCCGCACGCCAACCGAGCGCAAGCAGCGACACGATCAGCACGATCGCAATGGCCTCGCCCAGCGCCTCCAGAAACTGGTGGATCGAGGTGCTGACCACCTGCGCCTGGTCGGAGATGCGTCCGAGTTCGGCGCCGATGGGCAGGTTCTGCTGGATGCGCTGCAAAGCCTGCTCGACGGCCGCACCAACCTCGGTGACGTTGCCGCCGGGTGCCATGGTGGTCCCGAGCAGCACCGCCTCGCGGCCCTGGTAGTGGGTCTTGGCGGACGGCGGATCCTCCAGGCTGTGCTTGACCTCGGCAATATCACCCAGCCGGAAGGTCTGCTGGCCTGCGCGCAGCCGCAGCTCGCGAATGTCCTCCACCGACTTGAGGCCACCCTGCACGTCGATGCGCACCGACCGCTCGCTGGTCTCGATGCGGCCGGCGGGGTCC
>DASTOW010000015.1:0-21605 GCA_035762425.1 Hyphomicrobiaceae bacterium
CTGGGTTGACCCGTCTGGTCATCACCGGCCAGAGCGAAGCGACGTCGAATGTGGTCGAGATGAAAAGGGCGTAGAGAGCAGCCGCACCGTGGCGGTAGGTGTTGCTGTCCACATTACAGGCGTCGGCTTGCCGGCGTGACGAGAGGGCAATCCTTCGCGCCATGGCCGATCGATCGGGCTGAAGCGCTAGCGCAAATCCTTCTTGAGGCGGTCCAGCAGATCGGCAGAGTCTATGACCGATTGGTGGCCGTTCGCTATTTGCGAGCGTGTTCCTTCAAGGCTGCGCCGCAGCTTGCCGATCAGACCGATATCCTTGTGAAGCCGGTGCACTTCCTCAACCGGCAAGTTACGCAGGCTTGGGATTTGCGCCCGTCTCTGACGCCTTGTCCATGACCGCCCCAGCACAAAAGATCAGGCTGTAATCCTACCAGCCTGTCGTAGCGTAGACTAGCCAATCAAATAAGGGTTCGGGCGCGCCAAGAAACGGCGGTGTCTCAGTTTGAGAATTTGGTTTCTGTCGCCGCCGCCTTCGCAAAGTGCTCCCTGAAGCGTCTCGAGAGCCGCCTTATCCAGTAGGGCTCATACTCGGGCTGCAGAAAGCCTTCCGCCTTGAGCACTAGAAGTGCGAACGCGCGGCCAAGCAACGCGCCCGAACCCAATACGCTGCGCTGGCTTGGCAGTAATTGGCTGGCCTCGGCTGACTACCGTCAGCGCGATCCGCGCACCCAGCACGCGCTCCAAAGCTGCATCCGCAGCACGCGCTTCGCCGACTTTATTGCGGTTGTACGCAGAGACGGCTCTTCGCTTGGTCGATGAGCTCGAGCACGCGACGGCTTTCCACGTAAACGGAGGTGCGCAGAGCCGTCTGACGCCACCGGTTGAGCGTCGCCAGTTTCTCTCCGCGTGTAAAGAGGCGCTCGTCAACGATGTCTAGTGGTGAGTTGAAGGTGCTTTCCGGAACTTGCTTGGCAAGCCTCCGGTCCAATGCCCGTGTCCTCATACGCTTTCCCCCGAAAGTGCGAAGTTTCAGCTTGCTGAGGATTCGCGGCAAAAATGTGAGCCCAACCCCGCAAGCAATTGTCTCACCGAAAATGATTTATAAAGTGAATGCGCCCTCGCAAACGCGATCGTTGTGCACCGCACGCGCCTGGCTGGTCTCTAGGGCGTACGGAACGGGTGGCCACGTTCCATCTACCTCACGTGCTTCAGAAACCGTCCTAGAATGAGGTTGACGCGCCGCTCTCCCAGAGCCTCATCCATGGCAACAAGCCGCTGGTAGGTTCGTCGCAGCGAGCCGATCTTTCCGCAGACGGTACATCCGATAACTGGCCCGTTGGCCGGGCTGCATGTTCTGCGTCCGGTACTTCAATCCGAGGCAGTGACGGCAGCGAAGGACATCATCGCCGTAGTACAGCGCTCGACACCGCCGGCCGCAGCCGGGACAGCCGAGCCAGCGACGAAATCCACCGAGGTATATTGGCGTCATATGCCAAGGCGCGAACTCCGTTCCGATGGTCTGCGTGCATCTCCCGTCGCGATCACCGAGTCCGTACTCGATCCGCAAGCCACCATCCTCGATGTAGAGCTCGGCCACACGCCGGTCGTAGCGCCAGCGATTGCCGCGTCAGCTTGTCGGCGAGCGCCTCAATCTTGGAGGTGCTACGCCTCGGCTGAGCGCGCCGCTGCCTGAACCACGTCGCTCGGTGATCCACTCGATTTCGACCCCGAGAACGCGACGAAACATCGAGCGCGGCTACGTTGACACATTACGCGTTCTCCGGGACTCAAATCAGATGACCAATGCACGCCCCCGCTCGGTGACAGAGAACATCGGCATCTCATAGACCAACCAGTCTTTGCGGAAAGCCCTGCTAGAGGCCTAGATCGGTTCACGTCGGCTCCTCCAAGGCCTCATCCATGGCAGCAAGCCGCTGGTAGGTTAGCCACCGCATCCCCGGGGCTTGGGTGGGCAGTTCTCGTCGAGATCAGGGTGGTCGCCTCCAAGGCGATCCTTTCGCAGCCGACACATCCAATAGCCGACCCGTTGGGCGGGTTGCATATTGCGTCCGGTACTTCAATCCGAGGCAGCGGCGGCAGCGCAGCAAACCGACGTGGGGAGTATCGAGGATTGGCGTTCTACCACCTCAGCTCGTCGTTATCGCTACGCTCGACCAGCTAGAGGGCCGACAGCGGCTCGACGGAAAGTGGAGCTTCCGCCTTGTCACCTTGCGCCGTTTGCTTGGTCAGTTTGTGGTAGCAACGCACGTAGTCCTGCGCCATGCGTCTGGCTGTCAAACGCACGCCTAGTTGCACGCCGCCCAGCTTCCCCGCGTACCGGACGGGACGAACGGCGTGCAACTGGGCCATTTCGGTCTACGGGCTACATGGCCTGCAACACGGCAATGGCACCGGCAAGAGCATCCCAGCCCGACGTGTTGCCGATTGCAGCCACCGCGGCGATGCCAGCAGAGGTCTTGTCGGTTGCATCAGAGAGAATCGCATGGAGCAGATCATGTAGGGCGGCGCTGCCGAAGCCTTCGGCTGCGGCGGCGAGGTGGGCACGACTGACTTCGGTGGTGCGGTGTACGAGCAGCGGTTCCAATGCCTGCCATAGTCTCGCGCGCAGGCGGGTCTGCCCAATGAGCGACAGAGCGACAAGAACGCCACCCAGGTAATCGTCGCCGGATGGTGTAAGCCCTGGTCCTAGACCGAGCAGCGGCGCGATCCTCTCGGCATCAATGTCGGCATCAAGGCCAGTTGCGGCTTCTTCAACTAGCTGTGTCAGGTAGCGGATGGGCAAGCGCGCGGCATTGAGAACCGGCGTAACCAAATTGTGCGTGCCCGCCGGTTGGAGGACGCAAGCCAAGCCCTCGTCAGGCAGACGCGGCGGCAGCGCATCCGCGAAGCTCGCCAGCCCCCGCGCGAGGCTGGCTTTGCTCCATATGCAGGTTGGCTCGAGCCGCCATAGTTGCACGGTATGGAGTGGAAGCCTGAAATCGCCGGCGTTCAACTCGCCATCATGCACTCCGACAGCGTCTCCTACCCGTAAGATCGGATGCATCGCCCGGACGGAGTGCCAGGGCGCACATAGCAGGTTCAAGGGCCCGGCACCCAAACTCACCGACCCTATGCAAATCCATTGAGTACCCAGAGATGCATAGAAGCTACGTTCAAACACGGCTCGAACCAGCCCGCGGGCGCCCGAGCGCAGCGCCCGCGCGGCGACAGGACCGACCATGGTTGCGCGCACGCGTACGTCGAGTGATGTGTCAACCATCGCCGACAACGATGTGGGTGCCAGTCTCGCCGACGAGCGCCGGCATCGCTTCTTCTACGTGGGCGATAATGGCGTGCTTGCCGCCGCCCTCCAGGAAGCGGATGGCCGCCTCGATCTTGGGACCCATGCTGCCAGGTGGGAATTGGCCCTCGGCATGCAGGGCCCTGATTTCGCGCAGCGAGACATGATCGAGCCAACGCTGGGTCGGCTTGCCGAAGTCAGCGGCCACCTTCGACACGGCGGTGAGGATCATCAAATGGCGGATGCCCAGCACGTTGGCCATGTGCGCGCTGGTGAGGTCCTTGTCGATCACTGCGGCTATACCGGTGCGGATGCCCTTGAGCCCGCGCACGACCGGAATGCCACCCCCCCCACCAGCGATCACCACCGTGCCGCGCCGCGCCAGGACGTGGATCAGCGAGATGTCGACGATGTGACGCGGCTTGGGCGAAGGCACCACGTGTCGCCAGCCGCGCCCCGAATCTTCGCGCATCAACCAGCCGAGCTCGGCGCTGATGTCTTTTGCCTGCTCTGCGCTGAAAAACGGGCCGATTGGCTTGGTGGGATTGGTGAAAGCTGAATCTGCTGGATCGACCTCCACCTGGGTGAGCATGCAGGCGACGTGGCGCGCGCTGTCGGCCTCGCGCAGCGCATTCTCCAGGGCCTGCATGAGCAGGTAGGCAATGCCACCCTGACTGTGTGCCACGCAGATGTCGAGCGACATCGGCGGGATGCGGTGGCGGGTGAGTGCCTGGCGCATCAGGATCTTGCCAACCACCGGCCCATTGCCATGGGTGATGACGAGGTCGTTGTCGAGCAGCGCGAGAGGGAGCAAGGACTGGGCCGTGCGCGCGGCGATGATCTTCTGCTCATCTGCAGTGCCGCGGATTTCTTCCGGATGGGTGGCGTTGCCGCCGACGGCCACCACGAGTCGCTTGGGAATGACCTTGTCCCGGGGCATGTGGTTTCGCCCTTAGCACCGCGACAGGGCTAGCGCCAGTTCGGCGGCGGCCGCATTGGAGGGTGCCACCAGCACGCCGCCGGCTTCCAGCGTGGCGATCTGGCGCGAGCGCATCTGCGGGTCGGCTTCGGTGCCGGTCACCGAGGCGACGACGTGCGGGCGATTGGCCGGCGCGCCGGCGAGCGCCGCTGCCAACTCGCCAGCCGGGTCCGCATGCGCGCCGAAGCCGATCACCACGTCCAAGAGGATGACGGCGAGGCTTGTGTCGGCCAGGGCTGCGCGCAGCTTATCGGTGCGGACGGCGGGATCGATCATGGGGTGAGGGCGGCCGCGGGTGAACTCGTCGGCCCCGAGATCGATGATGCGGTCGGCGCCGTCTGCCGCTTGCGCGAGATACTTCGCACCGGGAACCACAGCGTTGGAGGCGACGTTGCGGCCGGCGCCGAGCAGGATGAACTGAGCTTCCGCGCCGAGCGTACCGCCGGAATAAAGCCCCAGGACCCCACCCGGCTTTGGAGGCTTCAGCGTTCTCTCGCGCGTACGGCCAATGGCAGCGCCGAGCGCGTCTTCCGCCGCGGCGCGAAGGGTGGAGGCCGCGCGTGCGCTCGCGGGCAGTGGCACATCGGAGACGCCGAGGAAGCAAACGGTGAACGGCTTGCGACTCTGACCGACACGGGCGAGCACAGCACGGGCGACGTCGGGATGCGGTGGCTTGGAGATCAGCACGATACGGGTAGTTGCCGCGTCGGCATCGAGCAGGTCGATCGCGGCCAGCGTTGAGAGCGCCCCAACCTCGCGAGCCAGATCGCGGCCGCCGACGCCGATCGCGTGCGAGATACCCCTGCCGCCCTGCGCGATCAGGCTGGTGACCTCCTGCATGCCGGTGCCGGACGCGCCGATGACGCCGATGTCACCACGCGGAACGCGGTTGGCGAAGGCAAGCGGTATGCCGTCGATAATGGCAGTGCCGCAGTCCGGACCCATCACCAGCCGGTCCAGCACCTTGGCCTCTTGCTTGAGGGCGATCTCCTCCTCGAGGGGCACGTTGTCGCTGAAGATCATGACATTGAGGCCACTGCGCAGTGCCTTGCGCGCCTCGCCGGCGGCGTAGTCGCCGGGCACGGAGATGAGTGCAAGCTTTGCATCGGGCTGCTCGAGCAGAGCCGCGCGCAGAGTGCGCGGATGCGCGACGCATGCGGTTTTGCCCACGCTTCGCGGCTTGTCGAGCGACGCCGAGGCGGCAGAAAGTGCGGACTTCGCGGCATCCGCCGTATCCGCGCGTATCGCAAGGATCAGATCGTTGACGGCGGCGTCCTCACCCTCGGCAGACAACAAGCCGGCATCCGCCAGGATGCGCTTGTTGGCGGGCGTCGCCATCATCAGGGTGGCTTCCTGCACGCCCGGCATGGCCGTGATCTTGCGCGACAGACGCATCAAGACAACCGAGTCCAGATAGAAGCCTCGCCGAACGTCGTTGAGGACCCTCGCACTCATCCCTGCCCTCCTGTACCATCCAGCGCCCGCAAAGCTTGCGTGAAACAGGCGATCGGTGCGCGCACCACACCAGCGCCGACCTGGCCGACGCCCGGCTGCTTATGAGCGATGCCCGTGTTGATGACCGGCGCGATGCCGGTCTCGGCGACGAGGCGCACATCGATGCCGGTGGCGACCCCGGAAAAATCGAGAGCCGGAATGGTCCACTCCAGATTCTGGGCGGTTGTGATCTCGCGCATGGTCTGGGTGAAGACGGCGGCATCGGCGGACGAGCCGGCGCCGACGAAGCCGACCACCGCGGGCGCAGCGGCCATCGCGAAGCCGCCAAGTCCGATGGTCTCGACGATGGCGGAGTCGCCGATATCGGGATTGGCGTCGGCCGCCGAGAAGCCCGCGAAGTAGAGACCGACCGGCATTTCCACCGGCGCCGTGAACCAGGCATCACCCGTGCCACTGACGCGAATGCCGAAATCCGTGCCATTGCGACACATGGCGGTGACGATGGAGGAGCGGGCGACGTTGCGCGCCGGATCGGTCATGGCCTTGCCGAGCGCCATGGCGATGTTGAGAAAGAACTGGTCGTTGCCGGCGATGAAGGCCAGCGCCTCGGTGAGGTGTACGCCGTCGTCCGAAGTACGTGACAACCAGGGCGCAATTTCGCGCAGAAACAGGCCGGTGCAACCAACGTTCCGCTGGTGCATCTCGTCGCCCATGCTGAGGCCCCGAGCGATCAACGGCTTGAGGGGAACGCCGTCGCGGGCGCGCACAGCCTTGGCCAGGGCTGGGCCAAGCACACCTCGCAGCCAAGCCAGGCGTTTCAGCACCTCGGCATCGTTGCCGCCAAAGCGCATCACCTTGCCGAGGCCTTCGTTGATGGCACAGAAGGCGCGATTGCCGAACTTACGGTTTTCCACCACCATCACGGGCATCGAGCGGGTGGTGAGGCCGGTCATGGGGCCGACCGCATCGAAGTGGTGGTTAGGGTGGAACTGCACGCAGCCGCCGGAAGCCATCTTCTCGGCTGTAGCCAGATCGGACGCCCAGCCCTCGAACACGATGGCGCCGCAGATGGCGCCCCGCAGCGGCCCGCACATGCGCTCCCATTCGATCGGCGGACCGGCATGCAGAATGGTTCGGCCCTCGCCAAGCGCCGGGATCGCCTCGACCGCTGGCACGACATCCACGAGCACCGGTTCTCCGGAGACAATGCGCTGCACGGCCTCGCGATTGGCGGCGTCGATGGCGACGTTGTCGCCCAACCGCGCGAGTATTGCAGCAATTTCAGCGTCGCCGCCCGCTGGCGGCGTCCAGTCGACGTGGGTGACCGGCACGCCAGCCTGCGCCAGTTCGATGGCGAATCCCGAAAGGCCGATGTTCACGACACTGAGCGGCGACGTGAGAAGACGTTGCTCTGCTGGGTTGACCATGTCCTAGATCAATCCTTCTTAAGCGCCGCAAAAGGCCGGCGGGGGGTGCGGGCTGAGTTCGTCGACCTCGGATTCGCAGACATGCTAGCGCGCGATCTCAGAGAGAGCTATCGAGCAGGGCAGAACAGACTCCGTTAAGTTTCCCGAGCGACAAGAGCCAGCAACGAGGGCCATCATGCCAATCTGCGCACCGACATGACGAGACAAGCAGCAGCCAGGACCCGCGGAGATCGCGCCGACGCAATCTATCGGGCGCTGCGGCGCGCCATTATCGAGCAGGCGCTGGAACCCGGTGCCAAGCTGCCCGAGGACGCCATCGGCGAACGTTTCGGCGTTAGCCGCACGCTGGTGCGACATGCCTTGGGCCGGCTCGCCAGCGAAGGCCTGGTGGAACTGCGGCGCAATCACGGTGCTGCGGTCGCCAAGCCCAGCTGGGACGAAGCGCGAGACATCTTCGCGGTCCGCCTTGGACTGGAGCGTCTCGTCGTCTCGACTCTCGCCGGGCAGCTCACCGCCGATCAGGCAAACCGGTTGCGCCGTCACATCAAAGAAGAAGAAGCGGCGCGCGGCTCCAACGAACCCTTGTCGATCCGACTGGCCGGCGAATTCCACATCCTGCTTGCCGACATGACCGGCAACGGTTTGCTGATGCGCTACATCTCCGAGGTTACGTCTCGCTTCGGTCTGATCCTCGCGCTCTACGGCCGGCCGCACTCCTCCGAATGCGCCGTGAGCGAGCACGGTGGCATCATCGACGCACTGGAGAGCGGCAACACAAGACGCGCTGACGCCCTCATGCAAGAGCATCTCGATGCTGTGGCTGGCCGCGCCCTCATTCAAATGAAGCCGCGCAAGCCGAAGGAGTTGAGGGAAATCCTCGCCACTTATGGAGACTCCGCCGTTGCGCAATCCCCTCGCGCGCGGCGCAGACGCTGAGGGGCTCACGAGTCATGCCTTGATGGAATTGCGGACCAGCAGGCGTTCCGCGCTGTCGTTCCAGACATCCATCTGCACGATCTTCTCACCGCGGACAACAAAGCGGTCGACATAACGATTGCCTTCGAACGGCGTACCGTCTGGCCACTCACCGTAGAGCGTACCGAGATTGTAGACGATGGTCTCGCCGACGCCCGGGACGACGTCGCTACGCTCCATTTTCTTCTTCACCCATTTGTAGCGGCCTGCGTTGAAGGCGGCGGTCTCGCTCGGGTGGCTATATTGGCGCCCGCCGGTAAAGGTGATTCTCAGGTCGGATGCGATGTAGCGGGCCGCGGTTTCCGGATCCGGCACCATCGAGGCGACAAGGAAGCGTTCGACGATCTCGGCAGCGGCGGCGGTTTCATTCGTGTGGTCGAGCTTGCTGGCGGTTGCGGGCATGGCTGGATCCTCCACGGTGATGTGGGATGGCGCTTGCCATCCGCTAACGCAGGTATGCCGCATCGGGCGAATACAATCTACCCCATAATTGCATACAAATCCTACGCTTTTCGCGCGCGTTGGTCGCGACTTTGCCCGTAAATTGGGCAAAATCAGTCCAACAAATCGTATTCACGAGGGCGCGCTTGTGGCGTACCGTAGGTCTCCTTGGTTTTGCGAGAGGATCTTGCCATGCGTGTGCACGTGCGTCTTCCCCGGATCGTTCGGCAGCTCCTATTTGTGATTACGGCCTTGTCCACGACGGTCCTGCCCGTCAGCGCCCAGGAGACGGTCAAGCTCGGGCTGGTGGCAGCGATGTCTGGCCAGTCGGCCAAATCCGGCGAAGCCATCGTCCGCGGTCTCTCCGTTGCGATCGACGAAATCAATGCCAAGGGCGGACTGCTCGGCAAGAAGGTCGAGCTGATCGTCCGCGACGACGAAAGCAACCCTGCCAAAGGCGCCGTTGCCGCGCGCGAACTGGTGCAGCGCGAGAAGGTTGCCGCGCTGTTCGGCGGCCTGGACACGCCCGTATCGCTCGCCATCGTGCCGTTTGCCAATCAGACGAAGGTGCCCTTCATAGGCGTGTGGGCGGCAGGTACGCCGATCACCCGCAACGGCGCCGCAGAGAACTACGCGTTCCGCGTCTCGGCGGTCGACGAATTGGTGGACAGCGCGCTGGTCGACTACTCGATCGCCAAGTACCAGACCAAGAAACCTGGAATGATTTTGATCAATAACCCATGGGGCGAGTCGAACGAGAAAGGACTGAAGGCTGCGCTTGCTGCCAAGGGCATTGTCCATGCCGGCATCGAGAAGTTCGAGACCAACGATGTCGATGTGGTGCCGCAGCTCACGCGCCTCAAGGAGGCGGGCGCCGATGTGCTCTACCTCGTCGCCAACGTTGCGCCTTCCTCGCAGGTGGTGAAATCGCTGGACCGCATGGGCTGGAACGTGCCGATCGTGTCGCACTGGGGTCCGGCCGGCGGTCGCTTCAGCGAGCTGGCGGGCCCGAGCGCTGCCAAGGTGCACTTCATCCAGACTTACAGCTTCTCGGGCAAGCTCTCGGCCAAGGGCGAGGCGGTGCTGACGGCGCTGAAGAAGAAGTACCCGGAGATAAGAACCCTTGCAGACGTGACGCCCGCGGTCGGCATAGCTAATGCCTACGACGCCATGCACCTGACCGGCTTGGCGATTGCCAAGGCCGGATCGCTCGAGGGGCCGAAGATCAGGGCCGCCCTCTACGTCATCGACCGGTACGAGGGCCTGATCAAGACCTACACGCAGCCGTTTACGCCCGAGAACCAGGACGCACTGGGTGCGAAAGACTACATCTTTACGCACTTCGTAGAGGGTGAGATCGTGCCTCTCGCGCAATAGCTGCGCTCGGAACGGCGAGGCGCTGCCTTGGCGGCGCCTGTTTATTTTCAAGCCGCAACGGAGCTCCAAAAGGGGGACGGATCATTCTCATCACCTCCGCCATACTGAGTGGCCTGGCGCTGGGTTCCATGTATGGCCTGATCGCGCTCGGCTTCCACATGACCTATGTGGTGTCGAACACGGTCAATTTCTCCCAGGGCAGTTCGGTGATGCTGGGAGCCGTGCTGGGATACATATTTGCGGTCCGCCTGGGCCTGCCGCTGCCGCTCGCCTGCGGAGCAGCCCTTGTTGCCTGCGCTGCATTCGGGCTCGTGGTCGAGCGAACCTTGGTTCGCCCGTTTGCCTCGCGCGGCTCGAACGCCTGGCTGATGGCGACGGTGGCCGGTGGTATCGTTCTCGACAACGCGGTTCTGTTCACGTTCGGCAAGGAGCCGCGCAGCTTCCCTCCCATGCTTTCCGTGCGGCCGATCGAGGTATTTGGCGCGGGCGTCTACCCCTTGCAGCTGGTCATTCCCGTGGTCGGCATCGCAATTGCGGCGGCGCTAGCTGTCCTGCTGCGGCGGACGCGACGCGGTAAATCTCTGCTTGCGGTGGTGCAGAACACCGATGCCGCGCGGCTTATGGGCATAGACGTGACGCGCACGATCGCGATCACCTATGCCCTTTCGACCGCACTCGCCGGTTTGGCCGGGCTGCTGATCGCGCCGCTGTTTAGCGTGCACTCCGACATGGGCACACTGTTCGGCATCAAGGCGTTCGCCGTCGCCATCCTTGGCGGCATCACTTCGGCCTGGGGCGTGATGCTGGCGGGCATCATCTACGGCATCGCCGAGGCACTCGTGACGGCGCTGCTGGGCTCGAGTTACACGCAGATCGTGATGTTTACCATGGTCATCGCGGCGCTGGCCCTGATGCCGAGCGGCCTGTTCGGCCGCGCACCGGTACGAAAGGTCTGACTGTGTCCATCGAGCGCTCCATCACCGTCTTGAGCATTCTTGCTGTGACGGCCATGGGACTTTGCGTCGCTATGCTCGGTGAGGGTTACACCGTGTTCGTGCTGGCGCTCCTGGCCCTGGCCGTCATGGTCGGGGTTGGCCTCAATATCCTGGTCGGTCTAGCCGGACAGGTCTCAATTGGGCACATCGGATTCTATGCCATCGGCGCATATGCCACCGCTGTGCTCGCGTTGCACGGCATCAACTTCTGGGTCGCGCTCGTCATCGCCGGCGCCCTGGCCGGTGTCATAGGTGCACTGCTGGCGTTGCCGGCCGTCCGTGTATCGGGACCCTATCTGGCGATGATGACCATCGCCTTCGCCTTCATTGTGCACAACATCGCCATCGAGTGGCGCGAGGTCACCGGGGGGCAGAACGGCCTAATGAACATCCCTCAGCCTGCGTTGGGGGCCGCACTCGCCGGCGAGCGCGGCACCGCCGTGATAGCCACGCTGCTGGCCGGCCTGTCTCTCTATTTCTTCCACCGTCTGGTGCACAGTTCCTGGGGCATGGCGATGGTAGCCGTACGCGATTCCGAGATCGCCGCCCGCGCCATCGGCTTCCGTCCCGTCGTCGTTAAAACCATCGCCTTCGCATTGTCCGCCGCACTAACCGGCGTTGCCGGCGGGCTGTTTGCGGCGCTGTTCGCCTTCGTCGCCCCGGATTCCTTTCCGTTCTCCCAGTCGATCTTGTTCCTGCTCGCCGTGATTGTCGGCGGTGCCGGAAGAACGCTCGCTCCGGTGGTCGGCGGCACCGTCATCGTCGTGCTGCCCGAACTCATTTCGCACCTTGCCGAATATCGCCTGCTGGTGTTCGGTGCATTGCTCCTCATCGTGCTCTGGCTGGCGCCTGAAGGGGTGATCGGGACGCTGGCTCGCCGGTTGCGCCGCATCGACCAATCCACGGCCGCAGCGGGCACCTTTGCGTTTGCCGAGTTTCTCGGCGCCGACCGCGATCGCAAGCCCCTTACCGTGAGCGGTCTCACAATTGCGTTTGGCGGTGTGCGCGCCGCGACCGACGTGACTTTGACCGCCGAGCCGGGCCGTGTCACCGCCCTGATAGGTCCTAATGGCGCGGGCAAGACCACGGTTCTCAACATGATCGGCGGTTTTTACGAGCCCGACGCCGGTAGCATTCGCCTTGGCAGCACTGACCTCGCCGGCGCCTCCGCACCCCGCGTTGCCCGTGCAGGCATCGCTCGGACCTACCAGACCACGCAGCTGTTCGGCTCGCTCAGCGTCATCGACAACGTACTGCTGGGCCTGCGGTGCGGCCGGCTCGGCAGTCCCTTCGCCGCGGCGGCCTCCGCCAGCGACCGCCGCGATGCCGAAGGTCTGCTGGCCTTCATCGGCTACAAGGGCGCGCTCGGTCTTTCCGCTGCCGATCTCCCGCACGTTGATCGGCGCCTGGTCGAGATCGCCCGTGCCCTCGCCACCCGTCCGAGCGTGCTGCTGCTCGATGAGCCGGCCGCTGGCCTGATGCGCGCCGACAAGGCTGTCCTCACCGGGGTCTTGCGAAATCTCGCCGACGCCGGGCTCGCCGTGATCCTAGTCGAGCACGACATGGCGCTGGTGATGGGAATCTCCGACCATATTGTCGTGCTCGACGCCGGCCGCCCCATCGCCGCCGGCACGCCCGAGGTCGTGCGCAGCGAACCCAAGGTTCGCGAGGCCTACCTCGGCAGTGGCGAAATGCAGGCCCGTCCGCGCGCTGTCCCGCTGCCCGCCGACCGCCAGCGCGTTCTCGTAGCCGCCGCACTAAGAGCCGGCTACAGCGCCGTCCCGGTGCTCGACGGCATCGCCTTCGAGGTTGATCAGGGCGAACTCGTTGCCATGCTGGGTGCTAACGGGGCCGGCAAGTCCACCACCATGCGTGCGTTGAGTGGCCTCCTGAGACCTGTTTCGGGCGCGATCAACCTGGCCGGCGTCCCCATCGAGAAAAGCCCCGCGCATCGAATCGTACGGGCAGGACTGATTCTGGTGCCTGAGGGTCGCCAGGTCTTTCCCGAACTGAGTGTGCGCGATAATCTTTTGCTCGGTGCGCACGCTCGCGAGCATGTCGATATGGAGTCCGAGATCGGCGCGCTGCTCGCGCGTTTCCCCCGATTGAAGGAACGATTGCACGGCCGCGCAGGCCTCTTGTCCGGCGGCGAGCAACAGATGCTGGCGATCGCCCGCGGCCTGATGGGCAAGCCACAGGTTCTGCTCCTCGACGAACCCTCGCTGGGACTCGCACCGGCCATCATCGACGAGTTATTCGCGACTCTCGCAGAGCTGCGCGACCGCGGTATTACCATTCTGTTGGTCGACCAGATGGCCAACCTTGCTCTCAAGGTCGCGGACCGCGGATATGTGCTCGAATCTGGCCGGATCGTCCACGCTGACACCGTAGCGGCGCTAAGCAAGGATCCTGCGCTGGAAGCCGCCTACCTCGGTGGCCTCGAACCCGCGGAATGAGCTCATGGCCTTCGACGTCGTACTTCGTGAGGTACGTATCTCAACTGTTCCGGATCGGCTGGTCGATATCGGTATCCTGAACGGCCGGATCGCGGCCATCGGGCCGTTGCTGTCAGGCGCGACCCGAATTGAGTCGCTCGACGGCGCGCTCGTCGTACCAGGCTTCGTTGAGACCCACATCCATCTCGACAAGTCCTGCATCATCGACCGCTGCAGCATCGTCGAGGGCACCCTCAAGGAGGCTATCGCCGAGACGGCGCGTGCCAAGCGCTTCTTCACCGAGGAGGATATTGTCGAGCGCGCGCGTCGCACGCTGGAGAAGGCGATCGCCGGTGGCACTATGCATATGCGCACCCACGTGGAAGTGGACCCGCGCATCGGCCTAAAAGGGTTCCGCGCCGTTCGTCAGCTCGCGCAAGACTTTGCCTGGGCCATCGATCTCGAGATCTGCGTATTCCCGCAGGAGGGGTTGCTAAACGACCCCGGCACCGAGGAGCTGCTTGTCGAGGCCTGCAGCAATGGCGCCGGCCTGATCGGTGGCTGCCCCTACGCCGACACCCAGCCGATAGAGCACATCGCCCGCATTTTTGCCATCGCGCGGCGTTTCGATCTCGATATCGACTTCCATCTCGATTTCGATCTCGACGCAAGCTGGACGCACGTCGACGAGGTCATGCGCCAGACGCGGGCAGCCGGCTACGGAGGCCGCATCGCCGTCGGTCACGCCACCAAGCTCTCCGCCGTCCCCTCGCAGCGACAGATCGAGATCGCGCGCCAGCTCGCCGACGCCGGCGTCGCCGTCACCGTGCTGCCGGCCACCGACCTCTTTCTCATGGGTCGTGATGCCGACTACAACGTGCCGCGCGGTGTTACCCGCGCCGACCGACTTGCCCAGCACGGCGTCACCTGCTCGCTCGCCAGCAACAACATACTCAATGCCTTCACACCATTCGGTGACGGCTCGCTACTGCGCATCGCCAACCTCTACGCCAACATTGCCCAGCTCGGCCGGCGCGAGGACTTCGAGCGCTGTTTCGACATGATCACCGGTTCGGCGGCCAGACTGATGAAGCTCACTGACTACGGCCTCGCCATCGGCAATCCTGCCGACTTGGTCGTGCTGCCCTGTCGCGACCCTGCGGCGGCCGTGATGGAACTCGCCCAACCGCTGATGGGCTTCAAGCGGGGCCGCAAGAGTTTCGTCCGCCCGCCGACGATGCTGCTTGGACCTGACGACCGTCCCTCGGAAGGCGGCGGTAGTAAAGGAAGCTCTGAATAGCTGGATCGTCGGACCGTATAGGCGCTTGAACTCGGCATCGAGCGAGACCGGCACGTCGTCGACGATCCCCTTGATGGTGCGCAGAGGATGCTTCGCCGGCACCCGGCTCTCGAGGTCGACATACGAGAACAGCGACCCCGACCTTGTCCGATCCGCGCATGCCGTGCCCCTCGACCTGGAGCCCGAACGGAATCATATTCGCCTGAGCCTGTCAGCAGACGAAAAGTTCAACAGCCTGCTCTCATGTTCGATGTCAACAGTGCGGACGTGCATGCTCGTTCCGGCAAACGTGGCCGGCATCAATGGAAGTGGTGCCTGCAGCAGGAGGCGGGGCCGAAGACGACGGTTGAGCAAGCTCTCATGCGCGGGTTGGATACCGCATGACCGTGGTTCCGTCTCGGGGCTGCCTCGTTCTAAGCGACGAGCATCGGCGGTGCCGGCTCATAACAGGTCGCGAGGGTTCCCCAACCGTGCCCCGCCTCCGACGGCAGGCACCTTGTGTTACCGGCAGATCACGCCGTAGCAGATTTCTCCTGCACGTAACGCGCGATCGCCCAGATGAAGCCGACCATCTCGCGCGCGATCGCCGTCGTGACGACGGCCTTTGCTTTGCCGGTCGCTGCGAGGCGGCGATATCGATTGCAGAGCCGCACTTGTGCTTTCCACGCGATGTCGCGCACGATCTTGGGCACTGCCTCCAGACGCGCGTTCAGCTTGGGGCTGACGCGTGCCGGCATGCGGTACGTCCACGCCCCTTCGATCAGGACACGTCGCGCCAGCGCGTTGCCCGCTTTGGTGATGCCGCCCTTGCGCATGGTTGCGCCGCTCGAATGCTCGGACGGTACCAATCCCAGATACGCCATTAACTGGCGCGGGTTCTCGAACCGCGAGAAGTCGCCGACCTCGGCAACGACGGTGACAGCCACGATCAGGCCGACGCCACGCATGGCCTGCACGGCCTCCACGACGGAACGCATCGACCAGCTGGCAAGAAGGTCCTCGATCTGAGTGACCAGACGCTCCACGCGGGCCTCTGCATCCTCGACAGCGTGGATGTAATCCTGCAGCACGATCTGCTGAGCAGGATGATCGAACCGAACACGGGCGAGCCAACGCCGGTAGGCGCCGGTCCAGCCCTTCTTGCCCGGATAGATGCGGCCATGGCGCAGGAGAAACCCCTGCAGATGTTGGCGCCCCTTGCCGAGCACCCGCACCGCCGTCGCCCGCGCGCGGATGAGATCACGCATCGCCTCGTGCGCATCGTCGGGGACCCAGACGCTCGTCAGCTCGCCGGCCCGGTGCAGCTTGGCGAGCATGACCGCGTCGCGCCGATCCGTCTTCACGCGATCGCCCGCCTTCACCGGAATGAGCGACGGGGCAACTACAATGCAGTCGTGGCCAAGCTCGGTGAGCTGACGGTGGAGGCCATAGCCGCAGGGCCCCGCCTCATAGCAAAGGCTCAAGCGCCGACCGCCCTTGCTGAGCCGTTCGACCAGCTTGGCGATGTGGTCCGGGTGGTTCGGAAAGACACCGATGTGACGCACCTCGCCGCCGCGCCGGCCCTCGGCAACCGCGACCGAGATGGTCGCTTTGTGCACATCCAGTCCCACGTACGTGATAGAGTTCATCGGCCCGTCCCCCATGCTTGAGGCTCGGCGCCGGACCTCCGGCGCAACCCTCGATAGGAGCCTGCCGCGGGGCGGGCCACCAGCCCTCAGCCGGCGAACATAGGGGCTAGGCCTTCCGCCCAGCGGGGCTTTTCGTTGTCGCGGCCGAGAACGACGAGGTCTGGGCTGTAGGCTTGGGCTTCTCTTTCTTTGGCTTGCGCTTCTCGCGATTGCCTTTCTGTTCCTTGTTGGCCATGGGTCTCTCCGTTCAGCCACCTCTCGGCACGTAGCGAATCTGCTCGTAGACTAACACAACGCCGATGCGTTAGCCGAATCCGGGTGGTGTCTCAGTTTGAAATCTCGGCCAGTCCCTTTTCCAAGCGGGCGCAATCCGCGACGTGGAGCCGTTGTAGATCCTCGAACTGCTCAAGAGCTTGACCGGCTTGGACCGTATCGTGGCCATCTCGTTCTAGCTTGTCGATAAGCTCCCTCTGCCCGGTCACAAGCACGAATGAAAATCTGACCTTAGCCCTTTCTGCTTCAGTATCGAAGCAGCTCGCACAAAGCCTTCCGACCGGCCAGCGATTGAGCTCGAAGCCACGATAGGAGCGCTCGGCGTTCAGATCGTCGAACGGGATGCTGGCACCCCGGTGCGCATCGGACGCCGTGGTGATGATGCAGGCTGGCGCGCTCGCGTTCAGCCGGTCGAGCAGCAAGGTGATCAGCAGAAACGGCGCCAGGTGGTTGACCGCCCAGGTCAGCTCGAGGCCGTCCTTGGTCAGCTGGCGTGTGCCGTACATGGCGCCGGCATTGTTGACGAGCAGGTCGAGCCTCGGATAGCCAGCCAGCACCTCGGCCGCCAGCGAGCGCACGGACGCCTGCGACGACAGGTCGGCAACGAACCGCGGCGACCGTCGCTGCCTTGGCCACCGCCCTGATCTGCGCCGCGGCGACGCGCGCTCTGGTCTCGCTGCGGCCGACGATGGCGACGTTGGCGCCGAGCGCGGCCAGCGCCTCGGCGACCCCCAGCCCTATGGCGGTCTCTTCGTGGTGGGGAGCGGCTGTCAAGGATGTCCGCCGAGACGCTTCAAGCTCACGCGTCGATTTTCGCGGCGGGGGCCAGCTTAGCGGTAGAGGCACCAGTGCTTGATCGCTAGGGCACGATGGCGTCTTCAACAGGAACGTATGGCATGTGGAGGCTCTCGGCCACGGCCTTGTAGGTGACCTTGCCCTTGTGCACGTTGAGGCCGTTGCGCAGGTGCGCATCCGCCAGCACCGCCTTCAGCCCGCCGCCCGCCAGCGCCAGACCGAAAGGCAGCGTCGCATTGTTGAGGGCGTGGCTCGATGTCACCGGCACCGCGCCCGGCATGTTGGCGACACAGTAGTGGATGACGCCGTCGACTTCGTAGGTCGGCTCGGCATGCGTGGTCGCGCGCGAAGTCTCAAAGCAGCCACCCTGATCGATAGCAACATCGACGATGACAGTACCCTTCTTCATCGAACTTAGCTTATCGCGGGTCACCAGCTTCGGTGCGCTGGCACCAGGCACCAGCACGGCGCCGATCACCACATCGGCCGCAGCGATTTCATTGTCAACCGCATCCGCCGTCGAATACAGCGTGCGAACGCGGCCCTGGAACATCTCGTCCAGCTCGCGCAGACGCAGCAACGAGCGGTCGAGAATGGTGACTTCGGCGCCAAGGCCGGTGGCCATGCGCGCCGCATGCAGGCCGACAACACCACCGCCGATCACCACCACGCGGCCGGCCGGAACTCCCGGCACACCGCCGATGAGGAGGCCGCGGCCGCCGGCGGGGCGCCTGAGCGCCGCGCCCGCCGCCTCGATGGCCAGACGGCCGGCGACTTCGCTCATCGGAGCAAGCAGCGGCAGGCCGCCTTTGGCATCGGTCACGGTCTCGTAAGCCACCGCCGTGCAGAGGGACTTGATCAACGCGTCAGTCAGCTTCGGATCGGGTGCGAGATGCAAATAGGTGAACAGGAGCTGGCCTTCGCGCAGCTGCCCGCATTCCTCGAGCTGCGGCTCCTTGACCTTGACGATCATGTCAGCCGTCTTGAAGACCTCGGCAGCAGTTGCCGCGATCCCCGCGCCCGCCTGGCGATAGGCTTCATCACCGGCGCCGCTGCCCTCTCCCGCACCCTTCTGCACCAGAACCTTGTGGCCGCGCTGCACATATTCGCGCACCGACGCCGGCGTAAGGCCAACGCGGTATTCGTGAGTTTTGATTTCCTTCGGGACGCCGACGAGCATCTTGTGAATCTCCCTGCTGCGGCGCTAGTATGATGCGGCCTTCTCGCTACTTCCCAGCTTTGATGGCGCCTATCGCGAATCTAGCGCCGTTTTTCGGCGTCGATTGTCCATTCTGCGCAGGATCCCATATGGCTGACCTGGACCGCGCTTCTTTGGCCCTTTTAAAAGAGCTTGCCGTTGATGGGCGGGCCAGTCACGTCGAGCTGTCGCAGCGGGTCGGCCTTTCGCCAACCGCCTGCGCCCGACGCCAGCGCGCGTTGGAAGAAGCGGGATTGATCACCGGATATCGCGCAGTGTTCGGCGAGAAAGCGCTGGGCCTTGGGGCGACAGTCGTCGTACGGATCGCGCTCGACAGCCAAAGCGAGGAGGCGCTCGGCGCTTTCGAACGGGCGATCGAGGACTGCCCTTCAGTGGTTCGTTGTATCCTGATGTCTGGCTCGGACGACTATCTCGTCACCGTGCTCGCCCGGGACATCGAAGATTTCGAGCACATCCACAAGAGCCAGCTCTCGCGCCTACCGCATGTCTCGCGCGTGCAATCAAGCTTCGCGTTGCGCTCGGTTATCGACCGGCCCGCTTTGCCGCGTCTCCGCTGATCATTTGCGTGGCTCGTCTCCGCTTCGATCGCAAATTCCGCGGCGGAGTTGGCTTCAGACATTGTTGCGTGAAAGCCGGCGAACCGCCGTCTGGCCTCACGTATCAGATACGCAGCGGTCGCGTATGGTTACCGAAAAGTTAGGGTGTTTGCACACAAGCTTTGAGCAGTTTCCCCAATACCAACATCGCCACCATGTGTTTCTTTCAACATCCATCGTCTGCAACGGGCTGGCGCCCGTTCACCCGGCGCGTGTGATTGCGGCCAAGCTTACGACGTGGTTGAAGCCATTTGTGTATTGGCAGGCTCGCAACTTCACCGTGGAGAAGACCATGTGCGCGATATCGTTGTCGCCCGCTCGCCGCGGATTTTTTGCGACCTTGGCAGTCCTGCCGCTCCCGCGCACCCGGCCCTATTGGGTGACACGCTTCCGCGCCAACCATCAAAGCGAGGAGCTTCGCCGGCGGGTACGACCGAAAAGGCTGCCATCCGGGCGCTCTGCGCCAGGATTTGAGGCCTTCATCGATCTCCGCCGGCCCGGCTGACAAGGGTTCATGCCCAATAGGGTCTTCGATACGATTGTCGTTGGCGTCGGCGGAATGGGCTCGGCGGTAACTTATGAGTTGGCACGCCGCGGCCAGCGCGTGCTCGGGCTGGAACAGTTCAGCATCCCGCACGAGCTTGGATCATCCGCCGGCTCTACCCGCATCTTTCGCTTCGCCTATTTCGAGGACCCGAGCTACGTGCCCCTGATGCGTTTGTCTTTTTCGCGCTGGCGGGCGCTTGAGCGTGATTTTGGCGCGACCCTTCTCACTACAACCGGCGGTCTGGATATCGGGCTGCCGTCGGGCCGCGTCATCAGCGGCTCTAAGGAGGCATGCCGCACGCACGGGCTGGCGCACGAGGTGCTCCAAGCGCGCGACGTGGCGCGGCGGTTTCCCGCTTGGCGGCTGCCTCCGGAGTTCGAAGCCGTTCACCAGTCCGATGCAGGCTTCTTGTTGGCGGACCAGACCATCGTTGCGCACGTGGCGCTCGCGCGCAAACTCGGCGCCGACGTGCGTGAGAGCGAAGCCGTGCGGAGCTGGAAGGCGGTCGGCGATCGGGTGGAGGTTAAAACTAGCAAGGACCGTTACGAGGCGAGTTCACTTGTCCTGGCGGCCGGGGCATGGACAGCTAGGCTGCTGGATCGGCTGAAGCCTTTGGCAGTCCCGGAACGGCAGGTCGTCGGCTGGTTCAAAACGGCGGGTCCACAATTCGCACCAGCCGAATTTCCGGTGTTCATCCTCGATTGTCCGGAAAAGGGGATATTCTATGGGTTTCCTGAGCGAGCTGACGAGGGTTTCAAGATCGGCAAATTCCATCATCGCCACGAAACGGTTGATCCCGACACCATCAATCGGAGTATCGTCCCAGAAGACGTAGAAGCTCTTGCCGGGCTCGGGCGCTATCTATCGGTAGCGATGGGACCACCGGTGGGGTTCAAGACCTGCATGTTCGTGAACTCGCCAGATGAGAACTTCATCATTGATGTACTGCCCGGACACCAGAACGTGATTGTCGCTGCCGGCTTCTCCGGACACGGGTACAAGTTTTGCTCGGGCATCGGCAGTATCCTCGCCGACCTGGCCATGTACGGCGCGTCCCCACACGATACGCGTCTCTTCAGTCTCTCCCGCCCCGCGCTGATGGCCGCGCCCCTCCAATGATTGTTGAATGAATCGGGCCTCCTCAGCCGAGCCTGCAACGCCCCCAATGCGCACGAGGCAATCCGCGCGCCGTTGGCCGCCGCCGTGGGGTTCTGCCAGGGCACACTCCTCAGTCGTGCGATTGGGCCAAGACCGGCAGACTGAGCTTCCGCAAGATCAGCAGCAAGCTGGAGGAAGGACGAGGAAATGGAAAGCCCACGAGCGTGTTGCCGCACGTGGGTTCGCTGTCTGCGCTAACAACAGTTGCTTAATTGCCGCCGCCGGCCTGACGCTCCAGATTTTCCCAGGACGCCCGCGTGTCCCAAGCTGCGCTCACGGGAACCGCAGCGCTGCCAAGGATTGATAGGGCAAGTAGAGCGGCGAGGATGGTCTTCATGACTGAACTCCGTTGATTGGGCGGCACGATCAAAACCATTGTCGCCTTCTGCACAGCCATCTGGGGCTACTCGCGCTGTGCGACGGTGCGGGATAGGGGTCGTTGGCATTTGCCAAACGAGGGTCACAAGTCGGTGATCGACAGTTGGGCGGACCAGGGAGAGGACCAGGGACACCGCTCGGCCGACAGGGCTGCCGCGGTGGAGGTCACGGCCAAGGTTGGTTCGCTCCGAACTGGCCGCGTGCCGGCACCCGACTCCTTCCTGCGCACAGCAACCCACCAAGCGCAAATCAGGGTTTGTCCCGATACGAGCTCCTGCAACGCGTGAGCATGATGGCATGCAATCTTTGCCAGATTTCCGCGATTAAAG
>DASTOW010000016.1:0-2264 GCA_035762425.1 Hyphomicrobiaceae bacterium
CCGGCGGCGCAGTGCACGCACGACGCATACGGCAACCAGCGGGAGCCCTTGATGACGACAGATGTCGGTATACGCCAGGCTTCGACGGCGGCATCGGACCTTGGCGAGATGCCGGTCTGGAACCTGGGCGATCTCTATCCGGGCCCGACCTCAGCCGAGTTCCAGCGCGATCTCGATAAGGCTGCGGCCGACGCCAAGCGCATGGCCGAGACCTACAAGGGCAAGCTTGCCGGACTGGGCAGGGACGGGCCGGCGCTGGCCGGGGCGGTCAAGGCCTACGAGGCGCTGAGCGATACGCTGGGCAGGCTCGGCTCGTACGCCGGCCTGCTCTATGCTGCGGACACGACCGACCCGACCAAGGCCAAGTTCTACGGCGACGTGCAGGAGAAGCTGACCGCTATCTCCACCGAGCTGGTGTTTTTCGAGGGATAATTCCGAAGATTTCCAAGGCGCAACGGGAGGGCCTGACGGGCCATTAGGCAGCAAGTGGTTGCTTGCGTGGTTACAGCGTCCGAAAGTAGGCTGCACTAGCCTGAATTTCTCCCAGCTGTGAGGAGCATCGGGGCTCCGACTCAGCGAAGTTGTTGTGCCGCAACGACTTCGTCTGAAGTGGAGATGCCCCCCGATGCCGACACAGTGTAGCCAGGAAGAGCTCGACTTCGGAAGCTCGGGCGGGCGCAAACTTGTGGGTGCTTTCGACGGCGGCGCGATCACGTCGAACGGTGGTGCGCTGCTGCTCGGTGCCGCCGACCGCTCGATCCAGTTGACCGATCGGCTGGCCAAATGCTTCCGCGATCTGCGGCTGGCCGACGGCATTAGCCACACCATTGCCGACCTGCTGCGCCAGCGCATCTTCGGGCTCGCGCTCGGCTACGAGGACCTGATCGATCACGATCAACTGCGCCACGATCCGGCGCTGGCGGCAGTGCTCGACAAGCCCGGCGGTCGGCTGGCCGGGAAGTCGACGCTGAACCGGCTGGAACATGCCGACAAGATCGGCCAGGACCGGCATCACAAGTTCGACCACGACGGCGCGGCGATCGAGCGACTGTTTCCCGAAGTGTTCATGGATGCCTTTTGCGAGCCGCCGATCCGCATCGAGATCGACCTCGACGCCACGGATGATCCGCTCTACGGCCAGCAAGAGGGCCGCCACTTCCACGGCTACTACGATTGCTATTGCTACCTGCCGCTTTACATCTTCTGCGGCCGGCATCTGCTCGCGGCCAAGCTGCGGTCATCGAGCGCCGATGCGGCGGAAGGCAGTGTCGAGGAAGTTGCTCGCATCGTGGCTCAGATCCGCAAGCGGTGGCCCACGACCAGCATCGTGCTCCGCGCCGACAGTGGGTTCTGCCGCGACGACCTGATGAGCTGGTGCGAGGCCAACAACGTGCGCTACGTGCTCGGCCTCGCCGGCAACCGGCGGCTGGTCGCCAGGATCGCACCCGAGCTGAGGAAGGCGCGACGCAAGGCCAAGCGAACAGGCCGGCCGGCACGCGAGTTCGCCGACTTGCGCTACCGCACGCGCAAGAGCTGGAGCTGCGAGCGCCGGGTGATCGGCAAGGCAGAGTGGACCGGCGGCGAGGCCAATCCGCGCTTCGTCGTCACCAACGTGTCCCCAGCCAACGGCGGCGCGCGCTTCCTCTACGAGGACGTGTATTGCCAGCGCGGCGAGATGGAGAACCGGTTGAAGGAGTGCCAGGGCGAATTGTTCGCCGACCGCACGCCGACGCCGACCATGCGCGCCAATCAGCTGCGGCTCTGGCTGGGGTCGATGGCTTACGTGCTGATGTGCGCGGTGCGGCGCATCGGGCTGGCCGGCACCAAGCTGGAGCGCGCGACCTGCGGCACCATTCGCTTGCAGCTGTTGAAGATCGGCGCGCTGGTAACGGTCAGCGTTCGGCGCGTGAAGGTCGCATTCGCCTCGGCGTGCCCTTCGCGCGACACCTTCGTGCTGGCACAACGTCGACTATGCGGTTGACGCGCGACCGCCGCGCCTGAGCCTGAGCATCAATCACAGAGGATCATCGACGAGCATGCCCAAACTGCCCGATCGGCGGCGACGACGGTGCACAGCGCTTGGGAACACATCATGTTCGGTCAAATCGCGCGAACCGATCACGCCACCCAGAATGGGCACTGGGAGAAAGGCGGGCTAAGGACATGACGGATGTGATGGGCATTCAGGCCCGCCATGCGCAGACCTCGATGCAAACTTACGCACTGCAAGCGCAGGAGCTGGGCCGCCTCATGATGGAAGCCTC
>DASTOW010000017.1:0-34220 GCA_035762425.1 Hyphomicrobiaceae bacterium
CCTGCTGCAGCGCTACCCCAAGCTGATCGCCTGCTCGATCTCGGGTTACGGCGATGATGGCCCCTACGCCGACCGGAAGGCCTACGATTTGCTGATCCAGGCCGAGTCCGGCATGGCGTCGGTGACGGGCGGCCCGGAGGCACCGGCGCGCGTCGGCGTGTCCATCGTCGACATTGCCACCGGCCTGCACGCCTACGAGGCGATCCTGGAGGCGCTGATCGGGCGCGGCCGCACCGGCAAGGGAGCAGACATCCGCGTCTCGATGTTCGACACCACCGCCGAGTTGATGGCCGTACCGCTGCTGCACGGCCAGTATGGCACTCCGCCCAAGCGCATCGGGTTCGCCCATCCGAGCCTCGCGCCCTACGGTGTGTTCCTGAGCGCCGATAACCTGCCGATCCTGATCTCCATCCAGAACGACCGCGAATGGGCGGTGTTCTGCATGCGCATCCTGGAGCGGCCGGAGCTCATCAAGGACCCGCGTTTCATCAACAACGAGACGCGCGCGATCAACCGCCACGACACCGACGGGCTGGTCGCCGCCTGCTTTGCCAAGCGCGATGTCGCCACGCTGGCACGGCAACTCGAGGAGGCGCAGATCGCCTTCGCCAGGGTCAACGAGGTGCTCGATGTGCTGCGCCATCCACACTTGCGGCAGGTGACGATCGACTCCGCTGGCGGACCGATCGACCTGCCGAGGCCGCCTGCCAAAATCATGCACGAGCCCGCGCCGAAGTTCGGTCCGCTACCGTCGCTGGGGCAGCATACGCAAGCCGTGCGCCGCGAATTTCTCGAAAGCTGAATTTCCCGTTGCCGAGGCGCCGGCACTGCCGCATTAAGCCGAGGGGAACCAACGTCAGCGAGAAACGTTGACCTGCGCCGACCAAGCTTCCACAGTTCCACCACAAAAACGCGAATAGTCGCGCGCATGTCGCTCACCATCGGCATCGAACAAGAAAAACTGTGGCCCGCTAAGAAGCGTCAAATGATGCTGCGACGTTGGTCGGCGTTCATTTCCACGAAACTGTCGATCGCATTGGTGGTGGGATTGGCGTTGATCCCCGCCATTCCGGGCCGCGGTACGGCCACCGTACCTGCAGCCACCGCCCTGAGACCTGCTGAAACAAGAGTTGATGTAGCGCGCCCCCGACGCGAGGCAGACGTCGCGCCGCGCACGGCTCTCGAACCGGTCGCCGTCGACGCCGGCAAATCTGCGGCAGCGGTGGTGGAGGACAGCCTCGTGCAGCTTGCCGCCTCCAAACGCCGCTCGCGCCAAGTCAAGCGCGAGGAGGAGGAGGAAGTCGAGCCGAAGCGTAACCCGTCGAGCATCGCTGCTGAGGAGCCCGCGCGCAACCCCTCGTCCATCGCCTCCGAGGCCAAGCCATCCGGCGAGGGCAAGACCGAGACGGCTGCCGAGCCCGAGCCGCCCAAGCCCGACGTGTGGTCCGACGCCGAGGTGATCGCGGCCCTCAAGGAATGCGTGCGCCTGCTTGGCCCCATTGGGGCCGACATCGATGTCAGCCAGCCCGTCAAGCAGGAGCAGTGCGGCACGCCGGCACCGATGCTGCTGAAGCGCATCGGCTCGGGCGTCAACAAGCTGGAGTTCAATCCGCCGGCGATGATGAACTGCCAGATGGTGGTGGCCCTGCACAGCTGGGTCGAGAAGACCTTGCAGCCGGCAGCGATGGAGACGTTCGGCAGCCCGATCGCGCGTCTGCGCAGCGCCTCCGGGTATTCCTGCCGCAACCGCGTCGGCAGTGCACATAACGCCGACAAGCTGAGCGAGCACGCCAAGGCCAACGCCATCGACATCGGCGGCTTCGTCACTGCCGATGGACGCAGCATCGAGGTTGCCCGTTTCTGGGGCCCGACGGCGCGCGACATTCGCGAGGCAGAGCGTCAGGCGGCCCAGCGTTCCAAGGAAGAGAAAGACGCCAAGGCTGCCAAGCCCGAGGCCGCCAAGGCGGAACCGGCGAAGGCGGGGCCGGTGCGTACCGCCAGCGCCATCGCTAGCAGGGCGGACGGGTCTCAGCGCGACAAGGATCAGCGCAAGGGAACCGTGCGCACCACGGAGCTGCAGCAGCCCGGACGCAGCGTGACCGACAGCAAGACCGTGCCGCTGCCTTCCGCAGGCGGCACTGATGTGGCCAAGTCAAGCGCCGAAGCGAGCTTCCTGCGTCGTTTGCACAGGGGCGCATGCGGCACGTTCGGCACCGTGCTTGGCCCTGAGGCCAACGAGGCGCATCGCGACCACTTCCACTTCGACTTGGCGGCCCGCAAGCGCAACGCGTTCTGCGAATAGCCGCACGCAAAGGGCGCGCGCCATCGGCGCGCGGGCGGGACGTTGGCCGCGCCCTTCACACGTCTGCCTCGCGACCTGCCATGCACGCTCCGTCGCCCCTGAGCTTGCAGTTCCCCCACGTGGACTGCCGCCCCTACCGGGGTTAGGCTGGCGGCCAAGGAAACGCCAACCCTTCGCGAGGCCTGGCATGGAAACGCCCGTCGAGACGCCCGAGCGTCGCGCCTTCTACGACCGCATCGACAAGCAGAATATGACGGCGCTGTGGACCGTGCTCGGCGCGCTCGTCACACCTGAGCCGAAAAGCGCATGTGTTCCGGCCGTGTGGCGGTTCAGCGAGATCCGCTCCGCCATGCTGGAAGCCGGCAAGCTGATCACCGCCAAGGAGGCAGAGCGGCGCGTGCTGGTGCTGGAAAATCCCGGCCTGCGCGGCCAATCGCGGACCACGACCTCGCTCTACGCCGGCGTGCAGATGGTGATCCCGCACGAAGTGGCACCGGCGCACCGTCATTCGCAGTCGGCACTGCGTTTCGTGCTGGAGGGCAACGGCGCCTATACGGCCGTCGACGGTGAGCGCACGCTGATGCGGCCCGGCGATTTCATCATCACGCCCTACATGGCCTGGCACGACCATGGCAACGAGTCCGACGAGCCGATCTTCTGGCTCGATGGGCTCGATATCCCGCTCATCCAATTCCTCGATGCCTCGTTCCTGGAGCGCCTGGAGGAGGACGAGCAGCCGATCGGCAAGCCGGAGGGCTATTCCATGGCGCGCTACGGCGCCAACCTGCTCCCCGTCGACCATAACGACCGCTCTTGCGCCACTTCGCCGATTTTCAACTACCCCTACGACCGCACGCGCGAGGCCCTGCATCAGCTCGCCAAGGCGCAAAAGCCCGATCCGTGCCACGGCATCAAGATGCGTTACTCCAATCCGGTCACGGGCGACCACGCCATGCCGACCATGGGCACCTTCATCCAGCTGTTGGCGAAGGGCTTCCACACGGCGCGCTATCGCTCCACCGACGCCGGCATCTTCGTCGCCATCGAGGGACGCGGGCGCACGCGTGTGGGCGACACCGTGCTCGAATGGGGCCCCAAGGATATCTTCGTGGTGCCGAGCTGGAAAGCCGTCGCCCATGAGGCCGACGCGGAGAGCGTGCTGTTCAGCTTCTCCGACCGCCCCGTGCAGGAAAAGATCGGCGTGTGGCGCGAGGATCGCGGCAACGCGTGAGCTTTATCGTGAACCTACTTAACCTACCTGAACCTTCTTGGCGGCCGGTCGCCAGGAGAGTCCACCCGGGTGTCATCCTCGATCCAGCCTCCCGCACGCTCCGCACGAGCTGATAGCTGGATGGGTCGGGACCGGCCCGACCAAGACCAACTGTAGGCGTCAGCTATGCGTCGCACCGCTAGTACACGCGGCAGGGCTTGGCGCTGACCGTGCAGTGCTTGGCACTCGCGCCGCCGCCGCACTCGACTTTCTTGTCCTCGGCGCGCCACCAGAACTTGTAGGTGTAGCCGTAGGTGTCGCGCGCGCGGTTGCTCCAGTTGTCGATGGCGTTGTCGCGCGCGCGTTTCTCGCGCGAGGTATCGCTGACCTGCGCCGCCGAGCGGGCCTTGGCCGACACGGCATCCTTGCAGACTTTGGCGGCATCGGCCGGCAGGATCGATCCGGCAACAACGAGCGCCAGCATGGTGGCGGCGGCGAGAAATCTGCTGTGCATGGGTACCTCCTGGCGCACCGTTGCAGTGAGGCATCTAGCTCCGCTTTGCACGGTCGGCAAGCCACGCCAGCGCACCTTTGCCCGCCGCCGCGCCGGTCGCAAACGAGGCCTGCAGCAGGTAACCGCCGGTCGGCGCCTCCCAGTCCAGCATTTCGCCGGCGACGAACACGCCAGGCTTGCCAAGCAGCATGAATGCATCGTTGACCTGATCGAGCGCGATGCCGCCGGCCGTCGAAATGGCGCGGGCGATGGGCGCGAGGCCGGTGACCTTCACTGGCACGGCCGTGAGCAGGGCCGCTAGCCCGTCCGGCGACAGCGCAGTCAAACGGCCAGGCATGGCCATGGTCGCCTCATGCAGCAGGCCGATTTCGACCGGCGAGAGGTTGATCGCCTTGCGCAGGAAGGTGGCAAGCGACTGTTTGCCACGCGGCGCTGCAAGCCGCTGCCGCAGGTCGTCCGAGCTCATGTCGGGGCGCAGGTCGATGGTGAGGATCGGTTCGCCCGTATGCGCGGACAACGCCGCGCGCAACGGCGCAGACAGGGCGTAGATAACCCCGCCTTCCATGCCCGCGGCGGTGACGATCGCCTCCCCGCGCTCCTTGCGTTCGCCCACTGATACTTCGATCCGCTTCAATGGTTGGCCGGCGAAGCGCTGGGAAAACACGTCCGACCAGGCGATCAGTATGCCGCAATTGGCCGGTTGCAGTGGAGCGATGCCGATGCCGGCCTGCCCCACAGTCGCAGTCCAGGCGCCGTCCGAGCCTAGACGCGGCCAGCTGGCGCCGCCCATTGCCAGCACGGTGGCGTCGGCTTTGATCGCAACGTTGCCTTGAGGTGTGGAGAACACCAGCCGCCCCGCTTCATCCCACCCGCTCCACTGGTGCCGCAGCCTGAAGGCGACGCCGGACGCACCGAGCCGCGCCAGCCACGCGCGCAGCAGCGGCGAGGCCTTCATCGTCTCGGGAAACACCCGGCCGCTGGAGCCCACGAACGTCGGCTGACCCAGCCCTTCGCACCATGTACGGAGGGCGGAGGGCGGAAACGCTTCAATGACGGCCCTGAGCCGCGGCATGGCCGTCCCGTATCGGCCGAGCAGCCGCTCCAACGCCTCGCTGTGGGTGAGATTGAGGCCGCCGCGGCCGGCCAGCAGAAACTTGCGGGCTACCGAGGGCATGCGGTCGTAGACGGCCACGCTTGCGCCGCCACGTGCAATGACCTCGGCCGCCATCAGTCCGGCAGGCCCGCCGCCGATCACGGCTACTCGCCCTGTTGAACCCTCAGATGGCAAGCTCAGTAGGAGCGCCAGAGACCGGCTTTCCAGTCATCCTCGCTGCCTCGCCGCGGAGCGCGCGTCGGCGTGGCAGGCTCCGCCGGCTTTTGCCCCGGCGTCGTCTGACCCTGGCCCTGACCCTGACCCGAGGCATCCTCCTTGGCACCAGCCAATTCCGGCGGCAGCGGGACCGACCAGGTCACCGCGCGACGGAGCGGCCCGCCGCCTGCGGCGGCCCGCTTCTCAGCGGCACCCTGCACGAGGCTGTCAAACTCGGCCACCGTCGCGACCGGAGCCTTCGGCCGCAGGTGCACGATGCGATACCCCTTGGCCTTCAGGTCAGCTAGCAAGGCCGGCAGAGCCCGGGCCGTGGAAGGCTGGATATCGTGGAACAGCAGGATGCCCTTCCTCGACCGCGCCAGGCCGCCCATGATCAGGCGGTGCACTGAGCCCGGATCGCGCGAGCGGTAGTCCTTACTGTCGACGTCGATGGAGAAGGTGGCGATCTGCCGATTCTGCAGGTGCGCCGCCATCGAGCTGGAATAGCTGAGATAGGGGAAGCGGAAGAACGGCGCGATCGGCTTGCCCATGGCGTTCTGCACGGCGCTGAAGCCCATCTCGATCTCGGCCCGCGCCTTGGGCGCGCTCAGGTGCGCGAGATTTTGATGCGACCAGGTATGCGTGCCGACCGTGTGGCCGCGGCGGGCGTATTCCTTTACCATCTCCGGGTCGGCAACGGCCATGCGTCCGACCACAAAGAAGGTTGCTTTGGTGCACTGGGCAGCGAGCGCCTCCAGCACCGGCTTGGTGTAGGCGCGCAGAGGCCCATCGTCGAAGGTCAGCACCACCTCGCCTTCATTCAGAAAGCTCTGGGCGTCGTGGTACTGGAAACCGAATTTGGGACCCGAGCTGGTGTCGATCTCGACCACACGGGACACCCCCAGAACATTGGTGCCGATGCATGCGTCCTGGGCTGCCGCCGGCAGCAGGGTGCCTAGCAGCAACGCCGAGGCTAGGCCGCAGATCCGGAGTAGGTGCATTTCTGTCCCTCTAAAGGCTCGTGCGGCCCGTTCTACCCCTCCGCCTCAGGGTCATGACATGCTGCCCGGTCAAGAGCAAGCCATTGCCCTGGCCGAGATTCTATTGCGCCGATGCTAACGGGCGAGTGTGCCACAGTTCCGCTCGACCTGAGTGTGTCCACAGCGCATCAAGGTGTGCGAGTGCTCTGGCTTTGCGTAGGGATGGCACAATGCGACGGGCAGTGCTATCGGCTGGCAAAGCGCGCCGCGCTCCGTGCCCGGCCGCCCCAATCAATCGGAAATATCCGATGGACGACGCGACCACCAGCGCCCCTGGCGTCTTGCCGGGCAGTCTGGCGCCGGCCGAGCGGGCAGCACCGATCGCCGCGGCGCTGGCGACCGGCGATGTGGCCACCGCGCGCGCGCTGGTGGCAGGGCTGCCGCCGCCTGATCTCGCCGACGTCATGGAGCTTCTACAACCCGACGAACGGGTCCGGTTGGTGCAGGAGCTTGGGCCGGCCTTCGATCCTGAGGTACTACCCGAACTTGATGAGACGGTGCGCGACCAACTGTCGGAGGCGCTGCCCAACGACGTTCTGGCGCGCGCCGTCGCGCGGCTTGAGACCGACGATGCGGCCTACGTTATCGAGGGCCTGGAGAAAGCGGACCAGCAGGAAATCCTGGCGCAGATCCCGACCGGTGACCGCGCCGCCCTCGAGCGCAACCTCGAATATCCGGAGGAGACCGCCGGCCGTCTCATGCAGACGGACTTCGTGGCGGTGCCGCCGTTCTGGTCGGTCGGGCAGGTGATCGACCACATGCGCGAGGCGCAGGATCTGCCCGACAGCTTCTCGGACATCTATGTGGTCGATCCGACCTTCCGCGTGCTCGGCAGCGTCGACCTGAGCCGGCTGCTGCGCACCAAGCGCGACGTCAGCATCGACACCATCATGGAGGCGGACCGCCAGGTGGTGCTCGCCACAGCCGATCAGGAGGCGGTCGCACGCCAGTTCGAGCGCTACGATCTCAAATCCGCGCCCGTGGTCGATGCCAGCGACCGGCTGGTCGGCGTCGTGACCGCCGACGATATGGTCGAGGTCATTGAGGAGGAGACCGAGGAGGATATGCGCAGACTGGGCGGCGTCGGCGACGAGAGCGTCACCGACAGCGTGCTCTACACCGTGCGCAACCGTTTCGCCTGGCTGTTCATCAACCTCGGCACGGCATTACTCGCCTCCTCGGTGATCAAGACCTTCGACGCCACCATCGGCCAGATGGTGGCGCTCGCCGTGTTGATGCCGATCGTCGCCTCCATGGGCGGCAACGCCGCTACCCAGACCATGACCGTGACGGTGCGTGCGCTGGCCACGAGTTCCCTCGGCCCCGTCAATGCCACGCGCGTCATCCTGCGTGAGGCATCTGTCGGGTTGATCAACGGCCTGATCTTCGCGGCGATCATCGGCGTGGTGGTGCTGTTCTGGTTCGGCGTCGGCAAGCTCGGACTGGTCATCGCCTCGGCTATGATCTGCAACTTCCTGGCGGCTGCGCTGGCCGGCATCCTTATTCCGCTCACGCTTGCCCGCAACGGCTTCGATCCGGCGGTCGCCTCGGGCGTGTTCGTGACGATGGTGACCGACGTGGTCGGCTTCTTCGCCTTCCTGGGGCTGGCCTCGCTCTGGCTGCTTTGACGGATCGGCGGGCAGCACGGATAGTGGAGGGCACGCGAATCATTCGCATTGGAGGCGGCCATGCGCATCGCTGAGCGTCTCTTGGTGTGTTTAGCGGCCATCGTTGCCTTCGGGCTGTCGGCCCGGGCGCAGGAGGTGCCCAACCTGGGGCGGGAGCCACAGAGCCGGCCGCAAGACACGCCCGACCTGCTGCGCCAGATCGACGTTGAATTGCGCAGGAGCTATCTGAAGGAGGGCGATGTCACCTGCGTGGCTTCGTTGCTCGGCGACCAATGGAAATCCATGAGTGGTGGACAATGCGCGCCCTATCAATGTCGGTTCGGCGATCGCACGCTCCGGATCGAGGCCGAGCGGACCTATTTCGATGCTCGCGGCAAGCGCCTGGGCCGGCCCGGCGAGATGCCCGATGAGGCGCTGTTGAACCGAGCCAAATCGTTCCGCGAGAACAATCTGCGCTGGGGTTGGACCCCTGAATACGCGAGGTGACCATCGTGCGCGTGGACGTGCGTCCCCTGCGACCCGGCGACAAGGCGGCCTGGCTCGCCCTCTTCAAGAGCTATATCGAGTTCTACGGGACAAGCGTGCCCGCGGACGTGATCGAAACGGTTTGGCAGCGCATGATGCGAGGTGAGCCCGATTGTCACATCGGCATGGTGGCCGTCGACGACAAGGATGAGCCGTTTGGCCTGGCGCACGTGCTGTTCCACCGCTCGACTTGGTCGAAGGGCTGGTACTGCTACCTTGAGGATCTGTTCGTCGATCCGGCGCGGCGCAAGACCGGCGCCGGCCGCGCCCTGATCGAGACGGTCTATGCGCTGGCCGATGCGCGCGGTTGTTCGCGGACCTACTGGGTGACGCAGGAGTTCAATACGACGGCCCGTTCCCTCTACGACCAAGTAGCGACCAGGGCACCGTTCGTGCAGTATCGGCGTTAGGTGTCGGACCCGGCGGGTCGGACACCACGTCATCTACCGTCGTCACGGTATCAGACCCGGTGGGTCTGACACCCCACCAGAGGTTTACCGAGATGAAAACTCGCGCCGCCGTGGCCGTTGCGAAGGGCCAGCCGCTGCAGATCCTGGACGTCGACCTGGAAGGCCCGAAGGCCGGCGAGGTGCTGGTCGAGATCAAGGCGACCGGCATTTGCCACACCGACGAGTTCACCTTGTCGGGCGCCGACCCCGAAGGACTGTTCCCGGCCATCCTGGGCCACGAGGGTGCTGGCATCGTCGTCGACGTCGGGCCAGGCGTACAGAGCGTCAAGAAGGGTGACCACGTCATCCCCCTCTACACACCCGAATGCCGTGAGTGCCCGTCCTGTCTGTCGCGCAAGACCAACCTGTGCACGGCGATCCGCTCCACGCAGGGACAGGGTGTAATGCCCGACGGCACCTCGCGCTTCTCGCTCGACGGCAAGAAGCTGCATCACTACATGGGCTGCTCGACGTTTGCCAACCACACCGTGCTGCCGGAGATCGCGGTGGCAAAGATCCGCGAGGACGCACCCTTCGACAAGGTGTGCTACATCGGCTGCGGGGTGACGACCGGCATTGGCGCGGTCCTCAACACCGCCAAAGTCGAGCCGGGTGCCAAGGCCGTCGTGTTCGGGCTGGGCGGCATCGGCCTCAACGTCATCCAGGGCCTCAAGCTCGCCGCGGCCGACATGATTATCGGCGTCGACATCAACCCGGAGCGCAAGGCCTGGGGCGAACGCTTCGGCATGACGCACTTTGTCAACCCCAAGGAAGTCGGCGGCGATCTCGTCGCGCATCTCGTCAACATGACCAAGAAGGGTGCCGACCAGATCGGTGGCGCCGACTACACGTTCGACTGCACGGGCAATGTCACGGTGATGCGCCAGGCATTGGAGGCTTGCCACCGCGGGTGGGGTCAGTCGATCATCATCGGCGTGGCACCGGCGGGCGCCGAGATCGCCACGCGCCCGTTCCAACTGGTGACGGGCCGGGTGTGGAAAGGCACGGCCTTCGGTGGCGCGCGCGGCCGTACCGACGTGCCAAGGATCGTCGACTGGTACATGGACGGCAAGATCGAGATCGACCCGATGATCACACACACTTTGGCGCTCGCCGACATCAACAAGGGCTTCGACCTGATGCATGCGGGCCAGAGCATCCGCAGCGTGGTGGTCTACTGAGGGTCCATGCATCGTGCCTTGAAATGGGCGGGCATTGGCCTGGCGGCGATCCTTGGGCTGGTCTTGCTCACGGCCGGCGGCAGCTACGTGGCGCTGCGCAATACCGCCGTCTGGCCAGCGGGCACGCTGGCCATCGCCGGGCTTTCTGCGCCGGTCGAGGTGGTCCGCGACCAGGAAGGTGTGCCGCACATCTTCGCCAAGTCGGAGGCCGACCTCTACACCGCACTAGGCTTTGTGCACGCCCAGGATCGCCTTTGGCAGATGGAAATGCTGCGGCGAACGGGGCAGGGACGCCTGTCGGAGATTTTCGGCGAACGTACCTTTCCAACCGACGTGTTCCTGCGCACGCTTGATCTCTACGGCCATGCGGAGCGATCGCTGAAGGTGCTTCCGCCGGAAGCGCTGAGGACGCTCGAAGCCTATACGCGCGGCGTCAACGCCTTCCTCAATCGCTCTCTGGGCTGGATTGAACCGCGGCTGCCGCCCGAATTCCTGCTGCTGCGGCACCAGCCGGAGCCGTGGCAGGTGGCGGATAGCGCGGTCGCCATCAAGATGATGGCGCTCCAGCTCTCGACCAATCTGAATTTCGAGATGATGCGCCTGACCTTTGCCGCGCAGGGCCTGGGTCCCGCCGACATCGAGGACCTGATGCCGCCCGATGCCGAGGATAGCCCGCCGGCACTGCCGACCGTCTCGGAACTCTATCCGCTGTATCGGCCGGGCACTCCGCGCAAGCAGGCGGCGCTGGAGGTGGACGATCTGATCGGCTCGGGCGCGTCGAACAACTGGGTGGTGGCCGGCTCGCGCACCAAGTCGGGCAAGCCGCTGCTGGCCAACGATCCGCACCTGCGCCTGACCGCGCCGTCGATCTGGTACCTCGTGCATCTGGCGCTCGAGAAACCCGGCTCCCAGCCGCTCAACATCGCAGGCGCCAGCATTGCCGGCATGCCGCTCGTCGCGCTCGGGCGCACGGATACGCTGGCCTGGGGGTTCACCAATACCGGTTCCGACGTGCAGGACGTCTTCATCGAGAAGATCAATCCCGACAACCGCAACCAGTACCTGACGCCCGATGGCTGGCGCGACTTCGAGACGTCGCAGATGGCGATTGCGGTCAACGGCGTCGGCGTGCGCAACGTCGAGCGCCGGCGCACGCGACATGGTCCAGTGCTGCCGGGCTTCTATCGCAACCTCGAGGGCATGCTGGGCGAGGGCTTCGTGGCAGCGTTGCAATGGACGGCGCTCAGCGACGACGACACCACCATCGCCGCCGGCATGCTCAACGACGGTGCGCGCGGCATTACCGACTACATCGAGCGCATGCGTCAATACATCGTGCCGATGCAGAGCATGGTGATCGCCGACGCCGATGGGCATATCGGCCTGATCGCGCCGGGTCGGGTGCCGGTGCGCGACCGCGCCAACCGCGTCGCTGGCCGCATGCCGGTACCTGGCTGGGACGCCGCTTATGACTGGAAGGGCTATCTAAAATTCGAGGACCTGCCGCGCTTCATCGATCATCCTGGAGGCGTTCTTGGCACGGCCAATGCGCGCATTGTGCCGCGCAACTATCCGCATTTGCTGACCTACGACTGGGATGCGCCGTTCCGCCAGCAGCGCCTGGGCGAGCTGATCTTCGACCGCGGCGACCACGATATGGGCACCATGCGGGCGGCGCAGAACGATGCCTATGACCCCGCCGCTGCCCGCCTGTGCGCGCTTATGATCGTGGCGGCGCAAGCAGGCAGCAGCGTTGACGACAGCGTGCTCGACCAACTAACGACCTGGGATGCGGTGATGCGAGGCGATGCGGCCGAGCCGTTGATCTTCATGGCCTGGCTGCGCGAGGCGGTGCGAGCAATCTACAGTGACGATCTAGGGCCGGCTTTCGACATCTACTTCGACACGCGCGCCACCAGCATGATCCGTCTCCTTGAAGGCCGCGCGACCGGGCGCGACTGGTGCGATGACCGCACGACGCCCGAGCGCGAGAAGTGCAGTGACATGCTGGCACGCGCCTTGGGACTGGCGCTGGCGGATCTCGAAAAGCGCTACGGCAAGGATCGCAGCAAATGGCGATGGGACGCAGCCCATTACGCCGACGGCGAGCACCGGCCGTTCAGCAGCGTGCCCCGGCTGGCCCCGTACTTCGACATCAGGGTGCCGAGCCCTGGCGGCTCCTATACGCTTAACCGCGGCAAAACTGAGTTCGCTGGGGAGCAGCCGTTCGCCAACCGGCACGGCCCGAGCCTGCGCGCCATCTACGACTTTGCCGATCTGGAGCGGTCGCTGTTCATGCAGAGCACGGGGCAGTCGGGCAACCCGATGTCGCCGTTCTACCGGTCGTTTGCCAAGCGCTGGGCGGAGGGCGACTACATCGAGATCCCGACCAAGCGCGAGACCATCGATAAAATCGCCATCGGCACCTTTAGGCTCGCGCCGCAACGGTAACGCACAGCACGCGCAGTTTGCGTGGCTGCGAAGGACGTATTCTTCGACACGACGCGGGCATGATGGTCGTTGCCATGGGTTAGCGTCGCACAAGGCGTTCTGCCGCCAAGGCGGGACCGTGCGCCAGGCGTTCAATGCCTGCGTCGGCCGACGAGCCTAGCCTTCGCGTGGCGGCCGGAGATTGCAAACGTTGGAAGACAGGTGGGGGCAAGGCCGTCCGGTCAAGTCCGCCGCTCCCGAAGGAGCTATCGGCTGGAGGCAAAGATGCCTAAGCCCCGAGAGGGCGGTACCGGTACGGGACGGGAGGACCCATCGGGCCTTGCCCCACCATAGTTGGAAGGCTCATGTGACAATGGGGCGAAACTTTGGCGAATAGGTCGCAGCTTTGTGGACGCCCAGCCTCTTGACGTGCTTTTGATTGCGGCAGAGTCGGGCTTTGACTAACGTTCGCCGTCCGTCTCCACCCCCCCTCCAGCTCGGGATGTTCAGATGATCGATCTCTACACCTGGTCGACCCCCAACGGCCGCAAGGTGTCCATCATGCTCGAGGAATGCGGGCTGCAGTACGAGGTGCACCCGATCGACATCAACAAGAACGAGCAGTTCCAGCCGCACTTCCTGAAGATCAGCCCGAACAACCGCATTCCCGCGATCATCGACCGCGACAACGGCCGCTCGCTGTTCGAGTCGGGCGCCATTCTGATGTACCTTGCCGAGAAGACCGGCAGGTTCTGGCCGAAGGACGAGGACGCACGTTGGCGCACCGTCGAATGGCTGATGTGGCAGATGGGCGGGATCGGACCGATGCTCGGCCAAGTGCATCATTTCGTGAAGTACAACAAGGGCAAGGCACCCTATGCCGAGGAGCGCTACTTGAAGGAAGGCCAGCGCCTGTACGGTGTTCTGGACCGGCGGCTCGCCGAGGCGCCGTACCTGGCTGGCGACTATTCGATAGCCGACATGGCGACCTGGCCGTGGATCTCGCGCTTCGAGTGGCAGACGATCGATCTTGCCGCCTATCCCAATGTGTTGCGCTGGTATAAGGCGATAGCGGACCGCCCGGCTGTGCAGAAGGGCTATCATGTGCCGGTCCAGCAGCCAGGCATTCCGATGCCGGCCTGAGCTCTGAGTTCGGGTGCATCTCAGCAAACCCAAGGGAAAGCGACATGACAAACAAGAAGAGATTTTCGGGCGTGATCGCTCCGGTGCTCACTCCCTTCGGCGAGGACGGCGGACCCGACACCGAGCGGTTCGTCGCCCATTGCGAGTGGCTGATGGCCGAAGGCTGCACAGGGCTCGCGCCATTTGGCACGACGAGCGAGGGCAACTCGCTCGGCCTCGACGAGCGCATGGAGCTCTTGGAGGAGCTGGTCGACAGCGACATCGACGCGGCCAAGCTGATGCCGGGCACGGGAGCGCCATCCCTGGCCGACGCCATCGTGCTCACCAAGCATGCCGTCGAACTCGGCTGTGGCGGCGTGCTGATGCTACCCCCATATTACTACAAGGCGCCGAGCGAGGAGGGCTTGTATCGCTTCTTCTCGGAAGTGATCGACGGCGTCGATGACGATGAGCTGAAGGTCTACCTGTATCACATCCCGCCGGTGGCCCAGGTCGGCTTCTCGCTGCCGCTGATCGGCCGGCTGATCAAGGCCTTCCCCGATACGGTGGTCGGCCTAAAGGATTCCTCGGGTGACTGGAGCAACACGGCCGCCATTCTGGAGGCCTATCCGAACTTCGAGGTGTTCCCGGGCTCGGAGATCTTCCTGCTCGACGGCCTGCGCAAGGGCGCGGCCGGGTGCATTTCGGCAACCTGCAACGTGAGCGCGGCCGCCATCCGCAACGTCTATGACAACTGGCAGGGTGCCGACGCAGACAAGCTGCAGGCCGGCATCACGGCGCTCAGGAAGGCGATTCAGGCGTTCCCGATGATCCCGGCGCTGAAAGCGCTGGTGGCGCACTATCGCAAGGATCCGGGCTGGGCAAAGATGCGCCCGCCCTTCACCGACCTGCCGGCGGCCGAGGCCGACAAGCTCATCAAGCAACTGGCCGACGCCCACAATTTCAAGCTCGACTTCGCCAAGGCGGCTTAGAGCCCCACAGACCGCGCGCCCGACCGGCGCATGGGCTTGAGCCGGATCCGATCCTTCAGTAACCGAGCAGACGCCGCAGCGCGGCGCGGCGATCACCCCGCGCTGCGCCGCCGCAGGTGATTGTTGATCTCCTCATCCAGGAGAATGCCGTCGCGCCAGTCGCCCCGGGAGCGCACGTTCAGATTGAGGGCCATCGATGGCCGCGATTCCAATTCGCGCATGGACCGCTCCTCGCTCGCCAGATGGTCGAGCTGGCGCGGAAATGTTCCAAGCCGGCAGGCCAGCGCCTGCAGTTCCTCCAGTATGGTACCCCGCCTGGCCTCGTGCTCCTCTGCGAGTTCCACGACGTCATGCAGCAGTTTTTCGTCAGCCCTCTTAAGGGCGTCGGCCAACGCCTGGACGAGACGGCCGTCATTCTTGGCGACCTCCTCCATGTGGGCACGCATCTGTTCGATCTGCTGAACCAGAGTGCTCATTTTTCCCCTCTAGATATCCAGTCTTGCCCAATTTCCGACCGCGACGCTGCATTTTGATTCCGGGACGGAATGAGGCGGCGGCGCCGGAATCTTCAGGTGCTGCAGCAACTTGCGGTGTCATGCGAGCACAACGGATGCCGCCTGGCGCCAGGTCCGCCGGCCGGTTCGGCCTTCTCCGTCTGGCAGCTATGGCCATCATCGGTCGAAGAATGTCTTTTTTGCTCTTGCGAACCCTATGCGCGCGCGGAGTGATTGAGCTTAAGGGGGCGCGATGTATTTGTGGCGTGTGTGGGCATCAGCGGGGGTCGCAGCCAGCTTGCGATGCCGCGCATGGAGCCCAGCCGAACGTGATCGGGCTGATTGGAATTGGCGCAGGCATTGCGCCTCCAGGCGGGTGGGGCTGTCCTCACGCGCCGTCTCGGTGAGGCGAGCCTAATGCGGCCTTGCAAACCCTGCAAATGAGCCGGAGGCACGTCAGCGCCCGACCCTGCAATGCAACGCACGGGCCAAGCTTGCTGATGGATCACAGCCCAGCATGGGGACCCGCGCCGCGAGGCCTGCCGGATAGGCAAGCCCGCAAGCATGCCAGGTCTGGATAAGGCCCGGCAGCAGCAGCATGGGGCGGCCCCAGGGGCGTGCTTCTAGGGTAACATCCTGGCAACCAGATGCGTTCATCTCGCGCCCGAGATGCGTGCCGCCAGTCCGTTGTCGGGTCCGCCCGGAACAGGTTGTGGACGCAGGAGTGATGCGACAAGGATTCCACCTGCCACCACAAAGCAGAGCAGCGCACCGATTCGGGCGACGTTCCAGTGCTTGCCGTGGCGTCTTTGCGCAGCCAGCAGGTCCATGAGCGTTCTTTCCCGCATGATCGCTCGTTGTTATCTGAACGGCTAAAGCATGCCGCGACAGCACGTCCATGCGGGCGTTGCGCCATGCTTAACTCAGCACGCTGAGCAAGCAAAAACCTGTGCCGATTCGCGGTATCGATTAACCGGCCGTTTACGCCTGCAGGCGAAATCGCGCGCCCGATGCAGAGCCTTCCCATCGCCTGCCTTCCGCAACGCGCAACCTGTGAAGCGGCAAGTCAGCGCTTGCGCTTTGCGGCCGCGTCGGCGCGGATCTGGGACAGCGTCTGACGCACGGCCAAAGCTTCGGGATCGATCTTGAGCTCTATGATAGCCGGCCGCCGTGCCTTCAGCGCGGCTTTCAGGATGGGCGCGAAGTCGGCGGTTGCCTCTACCGTGTAGCCGTCGGCGCCAAAACTGCGCGCATAGGCGGCAAAGTCGGGATTGACGAGCGTCGTGGCGACCACGCGGCTCGGATACTCGCGCTCCTGGTGCATGCGGATGGTGCCGTACATGCCGTTGTTGGGGATGATGGTGATGATCGGCAGCGAATACTGTACCGCGGTGGCGAGTTCCTGGCCGGTCATCATGAAGCAGCCGTCGCCCTGGAAATTGACGACCGGACGATCGGGTTGGGCGAGCTGGGCGGCAATCGCCGCCGGCAGGCCGTAGCCCATCGAGCCGGACGTGGGCGCCAGTTGCGTGCGGTAGCTCTTGTACTCGAAGTAGCGATGCAGGAAGGCCGCGTAGTTGCCGGCGCCGTTGGTGATGATCGCATCATCCGGCAGAATCTCGGAGCTCATGCGGATTACCTCGGCGAGCTTCACAGCGCCCGGCAACGCGACCGGCGTCAGGTAGGCCTCGCCCGCGGCGCGCAGGCCCGCGCGGTGCTCGGACCAGACGACGCGCGCCGGTGGCTGCATTGCGCCAAGCGCGTCGGCGAAGGCGCGCGCCGACGCGGCGATCGGCAGGTCGGGGCGATACACCGAGCCCAGCTCGTCGGGCGAGGGATGCACGTGCACAAGGAACTGTTGCGGATTGGGGATGTCGAGCAGCGTGTAGCCGCTGCTGGTCATCTCGCCGAGGCGCGCGCCCACGACAATCAGCACGTCCGCTGTCTTGACCGCCTGCGCAAGCTTGGGATCGACGCCGATGCCGACACAGCCGACGTAGCAACGATGGCGGTTGTCGACGTAGTCCTGATAGCGGAAGGCCGAGGCGACCGGCAAATCGAAACGCTCGGCGAAAGCTTCGACGGCGCGCTTGATCGACGTGCTCCAGCCGGGACCGCCTACGATCATCAGCGGGCGGGCAGCCTGCGCCAGCGCCGCTTGCAGCGCGGCCATGTCGCCGGCGCTCGGATGAGCAACGGCAATGTTGGCGGGCTTGGCGTCGCGCGCCACGCATTCGGCGGCTAGCATATCCTCGGGCAGTCCGAGGACCACAGGACCGGGCCGGCCCGCGCGGGCCACGTGGAAGGCGTGGCTGACGTATTCGGGGATGCGCTCGGTCTGGCGTATTACGGCGGCCCACTTCACGAACGAGGAGAGCAGCTCCTTGGTTTCGAACTCCTGGAAAGCCTCGCGGTCCTCGTGACCAAGGCTCGGCAGGCCAACGAACGTGACCATCGGCGTGGAGTCCTGCTGCGCGACGTGCAGGCCGCTCATGGCATTGGCGATGCCAGGCCCGCGCGTGACGAAGCAGATGCCAGGCTCGCCGGTGATCTTGCCCCAGGCCTCCGCCATCATGGCGGCGCCGCCTTCCTGGCGGCAGATGATGGTCCTGATGTGGTTGGAATCGTGCAGGCCATCGAGGGCGGCAAGGAAGCTCTCGCCCGGCACCGTGAAGGCGGTGGTGGCCCCCTGAGCCTCGAGCTGGTCGACCAGAATTTTGCCGCCGTGGCGCATTGCTTCCTCCGCATGGATGTCTGGCGCCCATGTTTAGCGCGCGGACAACCCAGGCGGCGAGCGGCATTAGTGCATGGCGCGGTGACCGGCGAAGCGGCAGCGGCGATCCAATGCCCCCGGCAGGAAGCCCCCGATCAGGAGGCTGGCGGCAGGAACAGGCAGAGCAGGCGCATGCCGCCGTCGCTGGTCGGACGCATGCAGGCGTGCATCTGATTGTCCTTGGACTCGCGTCTTGGGAAATTGGCCGGCACGGCCACCGTGCCGTGCTTGGTGGTGACGATCATTGAACCGGGTCCGGAGGCGTATGCGGGGGAGCCGAGGAGCCCGGAGTAGCCCGGCGCTGGCATCATCTCGACCTTTTGTACGACCGCGCAGTCCATACCTGAGCAGCACTCAATCGGGTACCAGTCATGCGCGGCTGCGGGAGTTGCGGTTGCGGCAACGAGCAGTGCGGCCAAGAACCAGTTCTTCGACATGTGGACCCTCGTCTGGTCAAAGGTTTTCCGTGTTCTCCTCCCGCCTCGAGTGAATTTCCGCCCTAGCCGTTACCTACGCGTGTGCCTGCCGCCGTTCCGACAGGACCACTATCCCGCACAATCCCTTCTGCAAGCCTCCTGTCTGCAAGCCCCGTGCCTCCTCTGCAAGCCCGGAGCCTCCTCTGCAAGCCCGTCTCTGCAAGCCCCGTGCCTCCGATCCGAGCAACGCCGATGCGACACTTTGCGTTGCCCGATTGTGGTGCGATTCGATGGGCCAGTCCCACCGTCGATGTTTCTGTCCGGCAACACATTGAGGCAATTCTACCGCGCCAGGCGCCGGACCGACTCTAATGGCATGAAAGTTACGCAAAAGTTGCCCCGTTCTTGAGCGACGCCCCGACGGGCATGTGTGGCTTTTCAGAGATCGAGGACGATATTGAAGGTGCCCTTCAGGGCACCGGGCTCGATGTCGCCGGCCGCCAGCAACGGCACGATCACGCTCTCGCGAGCTCTCATGTCGCGGATCGAGCGCAACACCCCATCGCGGGCATTCTGCGCCTCGCCTGCGACATACATCTGCGTGGTCAGCTGGCCGGCGCCCGGCGCCTGCACTTTGAAATGGATGTGGGGGGAGCGGCCCGCATACGCCACTGGCCGTATCGTGCGGAAGGCGTAGCGCCCCTCGTCATCGACTGTGGTGCGGCCGTAGCCCTGAAAGGCGGCATCGCGGCGCGGCAGGCCGTTGTCCTCGGGGTGATTGTAGATGCCGTTGGCATCGCACTGCCAGATCTCGAGCATGGCCCCCTTGACGATGCCGCCGCGCTTGTCGAGCACGCGTCCGGACAGGTGGGTGACCTGGCCGACCGCCCGTGCGGTTTGACCGCGTACGCGAACGAGGTCGGCGTCCATATCAGGCGGCCGCTTGACTGGGTAGAACGGCCCCTCCGTCTGACCCGGCGTTACAACCAGGCCGGCGCTCTGCGAAGGGGGGATCGGCAAGGCTGGAACGGCCAGGGCGGTAGCGCCAATCAGGAGCCGGCGGCGTCCAATCGGGACAAGCGACATGTTTGCGTTCCAAGATGTTGGCCGCGCCTCCCCCAGCTGGAGACGAACGCATGTGGCAACGTCGGAATGGCGGCGGAGCCGTCGGCAGGCCAGTCATTTTTCCGCGATCTGGGTGTGGGGCGACAGGGCTGCCAGGGGGCATGGCCCGTGCTATGACAGCCCGCAACCTTGCTCCAGCGGAGGCAATCCATGACCATCAAGCGGCACGAGCCGTCGAAGATCTACTCCAAGGTCGTCGAGGCGAACGGCTTCGTCTTCACCGCCGGCATCGTCGCCGACGACATCAAGCAGGACGCCAAAGGCCAGACGCAGCAGATCCTGCAGGAGATCGACCGGCTTCTCAAGGTCGGCGGCACCGACAAGACCAAGGTCGTCTCGGCCACCATCTGGGTCACCGACATCCGCCACCGCGACACCATGAACGAGGCCTGGAACGCCTGGACCGGTGGCGAGAACCTGCCCGGCCGCGCCTGCATCGAGGCCAAGCTGGCTGACCCGCGCATGCTGGTCGAGATCGCGGTCGTCGCGGCCAAGTAGCGCGTTCACATTTGTGCAATTGGTCGTCCCGGACGCGCCAAGGCGCGCGTCCGGGACGAATTTTTTCCGGCACCGAAAACCGGGTTAGCGAGGGACTGCATCCTGTTGTCGTTGCGGTGGGCACAACTAATGCTGAATGCTGGAGTCGCCTTTTGCGCAACTGTGACGCGAAAGCTGCGCTGTCTCGAAAAAGTTGCGCCTGCGACTCCCCGGCCCTTCGCACCGGCCGTCGGAATCGTGCAGCTAAGGAGTTACCTAAACGGCATCGGACTAGCATGTCCTGAAAGACGGGAAGGGCCGCTCATGACAAAATTTCTGACGCTTGCTGGTGTGTTCGCCGTGGCGGCCTCGCTCGCGCAGAGCGCGCCAGTCCAGGCGAGCGAGACTGGTGTCGCTGGCATCCACAGCTGGGTCAGGGTCGGCGGCAAGACTTGCTTGGTCGATCACTATCATGACGGTAGCGGCACGGGTACGACCAAGGGTGCTGCGCAGGCGGCCGCCATTCGCTCCTGGGTCGACTTCACGGCGTGGGAGTACGGTAGCTCCTGGGGCCGCTACGGCTTGGCGGTCGGCAAATCTATGAATTGCGATCGCGGCATGAGTGGCTGGTCGTGCAACACCTCCGCGCGCGCCTGCCGCGGCTGGTGATCAGCGCACGTTCTGCCGACATATCAACGCAGCGCGCGGTCGAGCAGCGGGCTCAAAGCCAAGCTCGCCGGCCGCAGCATCATGTAGCGCACATACCAGCCAATGGCCCCAAAGCTGCCAAAACCGCCGGCGTGCGCCAAGCCGCGACGCACCATGCGAAACAGCTGGCGGCTGGCGTAAGGTCCACCGCCGCAGCGTCGGCGCAGGATGTCAGCCAGATCGGCATGCGGGCTGCCCTTGCTCCAGGGCCCGAGCGGCGGCATGACGACGAGCAGGGCGCCGAGCGTGCTCCTGGCTCGGCTAGCCAGTGTCGCCAGACTGAGCAACGCCAGCCCGGGCAGCATGCAAGCCGCGGTGGCCTCGCTTACTTCGGTGCGGCGCGCGATTTTAGCCGCCAGCATGGCGCGGACCTCGGCCGAACCGACCAGGAGAGCCAGCAAGCGCTCGCCCTGCGCCCGCGCGGCCTCGTCATGGAAGACATTGACTGCATTGTGCGCCTTGTCCACGTGCCCGACTGCTTCGACCAGGTCGGCGAGCCCGCCTCGATTGAGGCTGATCGTCTCCAGACGCCAGGCGAAGGCGGATGCAAAAGCGGCCACGACCGCCCGCGCTTGCGCCGGCGAGAAGTCGTACGACTTCATCAGCGCGTCGGCTGCCGGTCCTCCCTGCGCCTGGCGTAGGGCATCCTGCATCTGCACTGGCCGGAGCCTCCCCCAATCCCCCTAATGCGACGGCTGGCAAGATGACCACCGCTCGCGACGGCTTTTGGCGGCCGCGTGCCGCATCTCGGCAGGCCGTATCAAGCCCGCACCCTTTCCTCCGCGCAAGGAAAAACGGCGCCGCGTGCAGCCGGCGAGGCCCGCGCCCGTTAGAAGGGATTCCAGGTCTGGTTCGCTGTGAAACGAATGTAGCCGATGTTGGCACCCAACCGCAGGCCGATGCCCGAGCGGATCGGTGCCATGATCACTTTGCCGTTGCCCACCAGGGTCGCGCCGACGCCGCCCACCAAATAAGCCGAGCCGTCGATGCCAGTGAAGTTGGCGTAGAGCTCGTCGGGTGTGTGCAGCTTGTAGATCAGGAACAACGTTTTGGAGCCTTCGGCGCCCACGTCGGTGCCAAGCGTGGGGCCGTGCCAGTAGATCTTCTGTGTCGTGCCCGAGCGCAGGTACAGTGTGCCTTTGCCATAGCGCACGCCGGCCAGGAACGCGCCGCCGCCCTCGCTGCCGAGCACGTAGGCCGTAGGCCGGCCGCTCTTGCGGAACAGATATTCGATGACGGCGCCGAGGTTGGCCGACACCTTGCCGAAGAAGCCCTCACTGGCGGCCATGATCTCCTGGATCGAATAGCCCTCTTCGTCGGGCGTCAGCGGCGGCACGTACTGGTCGGTCGATGACGGCTCGACCACCGCGTTGTTGCGTGCCACGTGCTCCTGCGTATGGGTCGACCACGTGCTGGTTTCCGGTACTTTGGGAGTGGCTGGCTTGGCCAGGGGCAGCTGGGCGATCTGCTCGGGCTCTTGCAGCTCGCTGGTCGCCGGCTTCTTGGGCTCGGCCAGCTTTTTCTTCGGATCGGTCTTGGGCTTGGTCTCGGCCGCGGGGGTGTCGCCCAGGATTTGGTCCACCTTGGACAGGGTATAGGTGGCCTTGGCCTTGACCGTCGCCTGCAGCTCGAGGCTTGCGGCCGTCAGCTCGTCGAGCCTGCCGCATTGCAGACCGGCGGCCGGGTCGACCGTGCCCAGGGTATCGATCTTCGCCAGCAGGTCGTTGGCCTGCGCGTCGAAGCTTGCCATGCGCTCGTCCTGCAGGGTCTCGTAGGCTTTCTCATCCTGCCAGCCCTTGGCTTCCTTGAGCTTGCGGATCTTGGCCTGGACCTGTGGAATCTGCTCGGCATTGAGCTTGCGCAGCTGGGCGCCCGCGCGGTCCACGGCCTGCGCGAAGTCCTCCTTGGCGCAGCTCTGCGCGGTCGCAAGCGCGCGTCCGCCACCGAGCAGGGCTGCGGCCACCAAGGCAGTGAGAATGAGCCGTCGCATGGACCGTGCTCGCGTTCGAATCGATGACCCCTATCTGGGGCCTGACCTAGGCAAAAAAAGGCCTCAGTTCAAGCATTTGCCGCAAAACCACGCGCTGTGGCGATTAAACCGCAGCTGGCACCCGCAAAAACAGCCTGCGACCTCAGCGGGTTCCTTCGCTGATTGGCGCATGCCAAAGTTCGAATATGGCCCGATCCGACTTCAATATCCCCCGGTTGTCCCTGCCGGCAGCCCTGCTGATCTCGCTCGCCCTCGTCCTTGTGACGGCGGTGGTTTTGTACATGATGGGCCGGACGCCGATATGCCCGTGCCCCTTCAAATTCTGGGTAGGCAAGGGCCAGCCCCAGCAATCCCAGCAATTGCTGGACTGGTATACCTACACCCATGTCCTGCACGGAGTGGTGTTCTACTTCCTGCTGACAGTGATCCTGCGCGGGCGCCTGTCCGTGGCGGCCAGGCTGGTCATAGCCACGGCCATCGAGGGCGCCTGGGAGATCTTCGAGAACACGCCGCTGGTCATTAACCGCTACCGTACGGCCACCATCTCGCACGACTACTACGGCGACACCATCGTCAACTCGGTGGCCGACATCATCGCCATGATCGTAGGCTTCCTGATCGCCGCGCGCCTGCCAGCATGGGTGACGGTGTTCCTGTTCATCGCCGCCGAAGTCCTGCTGTTTGCACTGCTGCGCGACAACCTGTTGCTCAACATCATCATGCTAATCTATCCCATGGAGTGGATCAGGCAGCTGCAGATGCGCTAGCGTTGGCAAAGCTGGACCCTTTGGGTCTGACATCACGGCGCCAAGGCATCAGCGGAGGTCGAACCATGCGTGCAGCATTCTACGAAGCCATGGGGCCTGCGCGCGAGGTGCTGCGCGTCGGCGAGGTCGAAACGCCCAACCCCGGCGCCGGCGAGGTGCGCGTGCGGGTGCGCACTTCGGGCGTCAACCCGTCTGACGTGAAAAGCCGCGGGCTGCGCAAGCTGCTCTTCCCCAGAGTGATCCCGCACAGCGATGGCGCCGGCGAAATCGAGGCGGTCGGCGCCGGCGTGCCGGCCTCCCGCGTCGGCGAGCGCGTGTGGCTTTGGAACGGCCAATGGCAGCGTGCATCCGGTACCGCTGCGGAGTTTATCGTGCTGCCGGCTGTCCAGGCCGTACCTCTGCCCGCCAGGGTGAGTTTCGAGGCCGGCGCCTGCCTCGGCATACCAGCGCTGACCGCCTATCGCGCGGTGGAGTTGGCCCTTCAGCGGGACGTCAAGACCCTGTTCGTCTCAGGTGGCGCCGGCTCGGTGAGCCAGTACGTCATCCAGTTCGCCAAGGCGCGCGGCGCCACCGTCATCACCACCATCTCTTCGCAGAACAAGGCCAAGGTTGCCCGTGAAGCCGGCGCCGACCACTGCATCGACTACCAGCGCGAGGATGTCGGCCAGCGCGTCGCCGAGATCACTGCCAAGCGCGGCGTCGATAGCATCATCGAGATGGACCTGTCCGCCAACGCCAAGCTAATCCCGTCCGTGCTGCGGCCGAAGGGCAGCGTGATCGTCTACGGCACCGCCCCGGAAGCGACCATCCCGGCCTTCTTCTGCCTGTCCAATTCGGTGCTGCTGCAGTTCTTCCTGGTCTATCAGCTCGAGGCCGCCGAGCGCGAGCGGGCGGTGGCCGGCATCACGCAAGCTCTCCAGGCCGGCAAACTGGTCAACCGCATAGGGCCGACCTTCCCGCTGGCCGACATAGCCGCCGCGCACGAGGCCGTCGAGCGCGGCACCATCGGCAACGTCATCGTGACGGTGAGTTAGTGGCAATCGCCACGCTGTCAGATGCTGGCATTGTCCTGCGCTGATCGTACGGGAGCGCTCAGCCGACCTGACAATCCACGCCCTTATCCTGAGGATCCAGCCGTCCTGTAGCCGCGCAGCAGGTTGAAGGATGGCTGGTCGGGACAAGCCCGACCCCACCGGTTGGCAGAGGCCGAACGGATCGCAAGACAGCTAAACGTCCACCACCTCCAGCACGCCGGGCACGGTGGCGATGGCGCCTTTCTGGGCCGGCGAGATGTCGAAGCGGCCCGGTACAGTGATCTCCACCTCGCGGCCCCTGTCGTCAAGTTCCACGCTGATCGAGATGGCTCCTTTGCCGCCCGGCTTCAGCCGCGCCTTGAGGTCGGCGATGCTGTTCTTGCCGCCCTGCAGGACGCGCCGATCCAGCACCACCTTGAGGCCGCGCTGTACGCCCTGAGCGGCCTCGTCGAGTGAGGCGATTGCCTGTGCGCGCAGCTTGAGCGTCTCGCCGTCGCGTTCGCCTTCCACCGAGATCAGCACGGGCGTGCCAGGCTCCAGCAGGCCGCGCGAGGCCGCCAGCGTTTCGGAGAAGATCACCGCTTCGAACTGACCGGTGGGCTCCGAGAACATGGCAAAGGCAAACTTGTTGCCCTTCTGCGAGCGCCGCTCGCGCGCCGACACCACGATGCCGGCCACTCGTCCCGCCACCGTGCCGCGCTCGCCCGTCGCCTCGATTTCCGCGTAGGTCTGCACGCCGAGCTTGCCGAGCACGGTCTTGTAGGCATCGAGCGGATGGCCAGACAGGAAGTAGCCGACGGCCTCGAACTCGTACTGCAGCCGCTCCATCGGCGTCCACGGTACCACTGCGCGCACGTCCATCTTCGGCCGTGTCGTGGCGCCGCCGCCGAACAGGTCGTCCGTGCCCTGCGCCTTGTTTGTGGCGAGGCGGTTGGCAAAGGCCAGCATCTGCTCGACGTTACCGTGCACCAGCGCGCGGTTGCCCTCGAACGCATCAAAGGCGCCAGCAGCGCTCAGCGTCTCCAGCGCGCGCTTGTTGATGGCCTTGGTGTTGCAGCGGGCCGCGAAATCGGAGAGGTCGCTGAACGGGCCTTCGGCGCTGCGCTCGGCAACCAGGCTCTCGACTGCCTGCGCGCCGATGTTCTTCAGCGCCGCCAGCGAATAGCGGATCGCGCCGCGCTCTTTGCCCTTGGCCGGCGGCTCGGCGAGGAAGTCCACCTCGGAAGCATTCACACACGGCGGCAGCACTTGGATGCCCGACTTTCTCGCCTCCGACGTATACATGGCGAGCTTGTCGGTGTTGCCCATGTCGAGCGTCATGGAGGCGGCCAGAAACTCCTCCCTGAAGTTCGCCTTCAGGTAGGCCGTGTGATAGCTGACCAGCGCATAGGCGGCAGCGTGGCTCTTGTTGAAGCCATAGCCCGCGAACTTGTCGACCAACTCGAAGATGTAGGCTGCTTCGCCCTTCTTGACGCCGTTTTGCATGGCGCCTTCGACGAACTTGGCCTGATGGCGCGCCATCTCGGCCTTGTCCTTCTTGCCCATGGCGCGGCGCAGCAGGTCGGCGGCGCCGAGCGAATAGCCGCCCATCACCTGGGCGATCTGGATCACCTGCTCCTGGTAGATGATGACGCCGTAGGTCTCCTTCAGGATGCCCTCCAGCATCGGATGCATGCAGTCGACCGGTTCCTCGCCGTGCTTGCGGTTGATGTAGGTCGGGATGTTGTCCATCGGGCCCGGGCGGTACAGCGCCACCATGGCGATGATGTCCTCGAAACGGTCGGGCTTGAGCCGCTTGAGGCTCTCGCGCATGCCCGTGCTTTCGAGCTGAAACACGCCCACCGTATCGGCCCTGGCCAGCAGCTCGTAGCTTTTCTTGTCATCGAGCGGCAGGGCGGCGAGGTCGAGATCGATGCCGCGCCCGCGTTTGATGAGCGCCACCGCCTTCTGCAGCACGGTGAGCGTCTTCAGGCCAAGGAAGTCGAACTTCACCAGACCCGCCGCCTCTACCAGCTTCCAGTTGAACTGGGTGATGGGGAAGGAGGACTTGGGATCGCGGTACAGCGGCACCAGCTCATCCAGCGGCCGATCACCGATCACCATGCCCGCGGCGTGCGTCGAAGCGTGGCGGTAGAGCCCTTCGAGCTTCTGGGCGATTTCCAACAGACGCGCCACCATCGGCTCGCTGTCGCGCGCTTCCTGTAGCTTGGGCTCGCCCTCGATGGCCTCGGGCAGAGTTACCGGGTTGGCCGGGTTGTTGGGGACGAGCTTGCAAAGCTTGTCGACCTGACCGTAGGGCATCTGCAGCACGCGGCCGACGTCGCGCAGCACGGCGCGCGCCTGCAGCTTGCCGTGCGTGATGATCTGCGCAACGCGGTCGGCGCCGTATTTCTTCTGCACGTAGCGGATCACCTCGTCGCGGCGGTCCTGGCAGAAGTCAATGTCGAAGTCCGGCATCGACACGCGTTCGGGGTTGAGGAAGCGCTCGAACAGCAAACCAAAGCGCAGCGGGTCGAGATCGGTGATGGTGAGTGCCCAGGCTACCACCGAGCCGGCCCCCGATCCGCGGCCCGGACCGACGGGAATGCCGTTCGATTTGGCCCACTTGATGAAGTCGGCAACGATCAGGAAGTAGCCGGGAAACTTCATCTTGGAGATCACGCCGACCTCAAAGTCGAGCCGTTTGCGATAGTCCTCGACCGTGAAGCCCGGCGCCGGCGGCGCCTCGGCGAGCCGCCGTTCCAGACCGGCTTCGGCCTGGTTGCGCAACTCGGCCGTCTCGAGAGCCAGCAATTCCTCGGCTCGCACGCCCGCGTCAGCGGCCACGAAGCGCGGCAGGATCGGCTTGCGGCCCATGGGGCGGAAGGCGCAGCGCTGCGCAATCTCGACCGTGTTGGCCAGTGCCTCGGGCAGGTCGGCAAACAGGCTGCCCATCTGTTCGGCGGTCTTGAAGAAGTGCTCGCGCGACAGCCGGCGCCGGTCATCCTCGACGACATAGCGGCCCTCGGCGATGCATAAGAGCGCATCGTGCGCCTCGTAGTCGTCGGGCGAGGCGAAGTAGATCTCGTTGGTGGCGACGATCGGCAGTGAGCGTGTGTAGGCGAGGTCGAGCAGCGCGGGCTCGGTCTGCGCCTCGTGCTTCAGGCCGTGCCGCTGCAATTCGACATAAAGTCTGTCGCCGAAGATCTTTTCCAGCATTTTGAGGCGCTCGAGTGCCGCCTCCTTCTGGTCCTCGCGCAGGGCGCGGTCGATCGGGCCATCGGGTCCACCCGTCAGGGCGATCAGGCCCTCGCCGTGCGCCTTTAGACGCTCAACCTCCAGGTGAGGCGGCTGGTCTTCGGCGGGGTCGAAAAAGGCGAAGGACGCGAGCTTCATCAGGTTCCCGTAGCCGCGCTGATCAGCGGCCAGCAGGGCCACGCTTCCGCCTGGTTGCGAGCGCGGTTGATTGGCAGCGGAGCGCTGCAGGCCGTTGCCCTGCGTGCGATCACCGAAATCGACTTGCAGGGTGCAGCCGACGATTGGCTGCACACCGGCAGCGGCCAGCTTGTCGGAGAACTCGAGCGCCCCGAACAGGTTGCTGGTGTCGGTCAGCCCCAGCGCCGGAAAGCCGTTGCCGACCGCGAGCTTGGCGAGGCGCGCGATGGTGAGGGCGCCTTCCAGCAGCGAATAGGCCGAGTGCACCTTGAGGTGCACGAAGGGTGCAGTACCAGTGGCAGCCCGGCCGGCGGCTTGCGCGGGGCGAATCATCTTGTTCATGAGTGCAGTGCAGCGCCGTTTCCGGCGAGGTGCAATAGCATGTCGTGTGCGCGGCCCGTGACACCGCCATCCACTGGGGATTGTACTGTGGTCAGTTGCGCCTCCGCCGCCTTCAAAAGGGCCGCCGCGCCTGTTATGTAATGCTCATGGCCAGAACGAAAGCCACCATGACGAAGCGTCCCCGCGCCAGGGTCGGCACCCAGCACGCCGAGCGCACGGGCGGCGGCGACCTTGATTCGCTACGCAAGGCCTTCGCCGATTTCGATGATATCGTCATTGCGGAACCCGCCGTGAAGCCCAGCCCGGAAGTTGCCAGGGCGATCCGCAAGGCCGTGCGGGACTATTTCGCGAGCCTCCATGCCCGCCGGAGCGGCTGACCGCAACGTCTTCATCAACTGTCCGTTCGATGCCGACTACCGCCCCCTGTTCGCGGCGCTGATCTTTACGATCGTGGTCAGCGGCTACAATGTGCGTTGCGCGCTGGAGGACGATGACGCTGGCAACATCCGCTTCGACAAGCTGCGCCGCCTGATTCGCGAAAGCTCTTGGTCGATCCACGACTTGTCCCGCACCGAGCTTGGAGCCAATGCCCTGCCCAGGTTCAATATGCCCTTCGAGCTGGGTCTGGCCATGGGGGCGAAGTACTTCGGTACCAAGAAGCAGCGCCGCAACAAGGCGCTTATCCTGGTTCGCGAGCGCCATACCCTGCCGAGCTATCTTTCGGACCTTAGCGGCAACGATCCGGCCGACCACGGTGGCGATCCGAGCAACCTCATTCGCGTGGTCAGCCGCTTCCTGCACGTTACGCCCGACGGCCACCTGCTGCCCGGTCCCCAGAGCTACCTTGCCGCGTTCGCGAAATTCAAGGAAGCCTTGCCGGCCATTGCAGTAGCGCTCGACTGGAGCGCGGCCGAGGTTGATCCCTTGACCAATTACCGCGTCTATCTGCTATTTCTGGCCGAGTACATGAAGTCGGTCACGGCCCAGACCGGGACTTGAGCCAGCCCAGTTGCAATCCACGCCCGAAACGGCCATCTAGCCGGGTCCCCGCCGATCTCGGCGGCTTGATGGGATACCGAGCGAGATGGACGCCCTACGCGAGTTTTTGACCCGGGACAGCGCGCTTGCGCTCGCAATTGGCGGGCTCGTGCTCGGCTTTGTGTTCGGCGCCATCGTGTTCCGCACCAACTACTGCGCCATGGGCGGGCTCAGCGACATTGTGAATTTCGGCGACTGGCGGCGTTTGCGTGCCTGGGTGCTGGCGGCGGCGACCGCCCTGATCGGCGCGCAGCTGCTGCAGGCGAGCGGCGTAGTCGCGCTGGACAAGTCGATGTACATGGCGCCGGCGCTGGGCTGGGTCGGCCACCTCGCCGGAGGAGTGATCTTTGGTTTTGGTATGGTGTTCGCTGGCGGCTGCCCCAGCCGCAATCTGGCACGCGCCGGCGGTGGCGATCTGCGCGCTCTCATGACACTCATCGTGCTTGGCCTGTTCGCCTACATGACCATCGGCGGCATCCTCGCCCCGGGGCGCGCCGCCATCGAGCGGGCCACCTCTGTGCGGCTTGGTGCGCCAACCCAGGGGCTCGGCGACCTGCTGGCCGCCACCACCGGTCTGGCGACGCTGACCGGCAACCTGCTGATCACGGCGGTGCTGGCGGGCGCGGCTCTCATTTATTGCTTCGGCAATGCGCGCTTCCGTGCCTCGCCGATGCACGTCCTGTCGGGTATCGGCGTCGGCTTGGTGGTGATCGGTGGATGGGCGCTGACCGGGCTCGCCTACGACGACTTCGCCGCACGCCCGACGGCGCCGATTTCGCTGACCTATGTGCGGCCGGCCGGCGATGCGCTGGAATGGCTGCAGCGCTTTACGGCCGCGCCCGTACCCAGCTTCGGAACGGCCAGCGTGTTCGGAGCCCTTCTCGGCGCCTTCGTGGCGGCGGCTTGCATGGGCCGCTTCCACGTATCGACCTTCTCGGACTCGGGCGACACGCTGCGCAATTTCCTGGGCGCTGCCCTGATGGGCATCGGCGGAGTGATGGCGCTCGGCTGCACGGTCGGGCAGGCGATCACCGGCGTGTCGACGCTGGCGCTCGGTTCATTGCTCACCTTTGCCGCCATCGTTGCCGGCGGGATCCTCGGCCTGCGCGTGCTCGAGCGTAGCATTACCGCCTAGGCAGTGTGGGTCCATTGCGCGGTGACACGACCGCCGCGGGTGGGCTCAGCGTCGCCAACCACCGCCGCAATGATCTGCGGAGCGCTCACGTACACTTGGCGATGCGATGCGCCCCGCGAGCACATCGCCGGACATGGTCATGATGATCGGATAGGGTCGGTACCCAACATGCCGCGCGCATGCTCGGCGATCTTGCGCACGGTCGGCTGAACATTCTTGCGCCCGCCGCATGAGACGACTTCGTCAAGACTGCTCAAGCCTTCAATAGCGACAGGCGTTGTGGGGTTGTCCGGCCGTCGACCTCGCCCCTATAGCAAGCCGACCTCGCTTGGCCTCAGAACAGAGGCTCCTCGTACTGTTGGACGCCGTCGATCAGCAGGCCCTTGATCGCGGCATTGCCGCTTCGGTCGACCGCAATGCGTGCCGCGAGCTTCTTGTCGCGGGCGAGCGCTTCCAGCCGTGGTCCCTCGCCCTCGCTAACAAAGTAGCTCTCGATGCCGTACCGCACGGAGTACACCGCGTTAGGGTTGCTCTGATCCGGGTGCAGCCGGCCGGACATGGCGCGCGCCTTCAGCACAATGCGATCGGGCGAGGCCTCCTCGGACCAGGTACGGGCCAGCTTGATGGGCACCCAGGTGTCGTCCGGCTTGCGCTCCAGGGTGACGTAGAAAGCGGAATTGGGACGGGGCAGCGGCCCCTTCAGCAGGCGCGCGGGGACCCGGCCGATGTCATAGCCGAGGCGCACGTACTCGCCGCGGAATATATCGCGGGGATCGACGGGCACGATCGGCAGCGTGATCTCGCGGCCATTCTTCAGCACGTTAATGCGGTCCGCGACCATGCCGGCCAGCACACCGGTCTGCGCGAGCGCGACGATTGCCAGCGCCAGACCGACGCGGTTGTTGAGCCAGGGGATCATGCGCCAACTCCCGGCACGGCGGCCTTACGCTGGTGGAGGCGATAGGCGACATAAGCAAAGGCGCTGACGATCACGGCCGATACCAGGAAGAACACGGAGGTGTTGAGCAGCGTGCCGATCGTCATGACATGCAACATGAAGACCTCCAGGGCAAAGCCGGCGTAGGCGAGCCACAGCGCCGCCATGTTGTCGCTCTTCAGCGCCCACAGCATTGCACCGAGCAGTCCGACGATGCTGATCGCTGCCAGCAGCACCAGCCACTCGAGCGAGCCCTCGGGAGCGCCGCTGTAGAACCAGCGCGAGTCGACGAACTGCATGATGAACAGGGCTGCGTAGGCGACAACGATGGCATAGGCGAAGCTGGCGGCCGTAGCCGGCAGCTGGCTTTCGCCGTCTTGGCCATCCCAGACGGCCACCGCAGCCAGCACGGCGGCGGTCAGCACCACCACCCAGTGCGCGTGCCGGTCGAGGATGAAAAAGCCGATCGGCACCAACCATATGATAAGGCTCGCCGCGGCCAGGTGCAGACCCGGCCGCCATCGCAGCCACAGCGCGGCGGCTGCCGTCGCCGCCCACATCGCCAGGAAGCCGAAGTGCGCGGCGTTGGTGAGCGCGCGCTCCCACCATGTCCACACCAGGATCAGCACGAAGGTGGCGGCCAGCGCCGCCGCGGAGGGCACCAGTACGGCGGCGAGCAGGGCGCCAAGCGACCAGAACAGCACGGCGACCGGCGGGCTGCCTTCCATGTGGTACATCTGCGAGATCAGCATGATGCTGGCGCCGTACACGGCGATGCCGCCCAGCACCGCGGCCTGCGCGAACATCTGCAGCTGGCGCCTGAACAGCCACGCCGCTCCGGCGTAGCAGGCCCACAGCGTCGCCAGCAGCAGGATCAGCCGCGCCAGCTTCGACATGGCGTTCCAGTTGGCGGCAACGAAGCTCATGACGGCAAAGCCGAACAACACGGCGCCGAGCATGGCCAGAATGGCGGCGGCCCCCAACGGGGGCTTACGCGACGCCAAGTCTGCGCGGATGGCGGCCGTGCCGGTGTCACTGATCCAGCCGGCGGCCTGCCAGCGCTGGAGGTCGCGTTCGATGCTTTGCCGGTACCACATGGAGCCTCCCCCACGCTCGCGCTCCCCCAGCGCCTCATTACGATTGACCGGCGTGCATGCGTCAAGGGGCAGCATGCGCGGTTCTGGGGTGGCATAGCCGTCGTCTGCGCCATTTTTTTGTGCGCCGATACGGACGGCGATCGCCATTTGACCGGTGGCGCGCGGCGTGACCTATAATGCCACCGCTGCAGAGAAGGGGAGCGAGCGATGGTGGCCTTCAGGGATCTCTGGTACCGGCACCCGGCCAACAATTCTACGACCTATCCGTGCATCGCTCCGTACGGCCTCACCAACATGGAAGGTCTTTCCGTCCGGCAGGGCAATCCTGTGTTTGGCAATCAGTGCGCAATCCGCATGGGCGTGTGTCTGAAAAACGCCGGCGTGTCACCTGGCGCGCTGCGGCTGACGACCTGCGCCGTGCATCCGCCCGATGAAATGCACATCATCAACGCCCAGCAGTTGGCCAGTGCGCTGGCCGGCGCCAACATCGAAGGCGTCGGCAGGGTAGAGCGGATCGTGGCGGCCGACGCCGCGCAATTCTACAAGAAGATCTACGGCCGCACCGGCATCATCTACATCAAGGACTACTGGAAGCGGCACGGCGAGGCGACCGCTACCGGAGACCATATCGATGTGTGGAACGGCTACCGGTCGTCCACCAAGTGGCTGATGGAATGGTTCGCCTGGCTCGGCTACTACTCCAACTACGCGCAGGCCAAAGAGGTCTGGTTCTGGGACGTGAAGTAGCCGCCGTCCATCCGCCTCGGGAGAGACGACATGCTGCGATATCTGGTAGCCATGGCTGTAGCGGTCGTTGTGGCGCTGCTGGCGACGCTGTACGTCAGCCCACACCTGGCCAGCTTGGCTGTCGACCGCTTCACCTTCGAGAGCCCCGATGAGGTCGGCGCTCTCGAGGACGGCGTCTATATGCTGAGCAATTTCGCCGCCCTGCTGATCGGCTGGAGCATCGGCTGGCTGATCGGCGGCCGGTTCGATCGCAGCAGGGCAACGGCGGCCTAACTCTAGTCCGCTAGCGTCGGCGCTTGCGAGTTGCGAGAATTCCGGCGACAAGCGCCGGGATGATCGTACTGCGCTTGTTCCTTCGGATCGGACGATGAAACTCCTTTTCTATGCGATGGCAGGCGGGGCGCTGGGGTCGGGGGCGCGCCACCTGGTCAACGTCGGCATGGGCCGCTGGCTGGGGCCGGGATTTCCCTGGTGGACGTTCTTCGTCAATGTCACGGGCTGCGTCCTGATGGGGGTCTTGATCGAAAGCCTCGCTCTCAAATTCCAGGCATCCACGGACCTGCGCACGCTGCTCGCCACCGGCGTACTCGGTGGCTACACCACGTTCTCGGCGTTCTCGCTGGATTTTTCCTACCTTATGGGCCGGGGCGAGCACATGGCGGCCGCGTTCTATCTGCTCGGATCGGTGGGGCTGTCCATCCTCGGCCTGTACCTGGGCTTGTGGCTGACCCGGCTGGTGCTGACATGAGCGGCGTCGACACATTGCAGGTTGCACGCGACGAGGCCGGCCTGCGCCTGGACCGCTGGTTTCGCGTGCATTTCCCCGACGTCACCTACGGCTATCTGCAGAAGCTGCTACGCTCGGGTCAGGTGCGGGTCGACTCCAAGCGCGTGCAGGCCAACGCGCGGCTGGAGGCGGGCCAGCAGGTGCGCGTGCCGCAGATGGTGCGCAAGCCCGCCGCCGCCAAACCCTCATTGCAGGCGCCGCTCGGCGTCTCCAAAGGCGACCGGGACATCATCGAGC
>DASTOW010000018.1:0-32206 GCA_035762425.1 Hyphomicrobiaceae bacterium
ATACCCGCGGGCTCATGCGTTTCTTACGACCGAGCCGTCGCTGCCGACGACGGCGATCGGCTCGGGCGCAAACTGCTTGCGCCAATCGCAGCTTGGCTGGCTCGGGCCGGTCGCCTTGCACAACCTCACAGCGCCAGGCTCGGGCCCGCTCGAGCGCCGCTTCTTAAGCCTCGAGCGCTGCCTGCGGCGGGTTGCGGAAGCTGATGGCCAGGCGGTTGTATGTATTCATCAGGCTGATCGCGATCGTTAGATCAATGAGCTCTTTGTCCTGGAATACGGCACGCGCGGCTTGATACGCCTCATCTGGCACCCCGGTCTCGGCAACGCGCGTCACTGTCTCGGCCCAGGCAAGGGCGGCGCGCTCACGTTCGTCGAAGAGGTGGCTGGCGTCGGCCCACGCCTGCACAAGCGCAAAGCTTCTCGATGTTCTGCCCTCTCTTCAGCAGGTCGCGCGTGTGCATGTCGAGGCAGCAGGCGCAGTTATTGATCTGCGACACACGCAGATAGACGAGGTCCACCAGCACGGCCGACAGCCCGCTCTGCCCGACGTACCCGTAGACCCCGCCAAGGGCCCTTATCCCGTTCGGCGCGACTTGGTTGTAGTCGAGGCGCTTGGCCACCGGTCGTACTCCGTCTGCATCGCTTCACTCGACAGGGGTCGTGAGCTTCTTGTCACCCGTGTCGACGACAAACACCGCCAGCAGCCTTGCCGGCTCGGTCTTGCTTGCGTTGCGGCTGACCTTGTGGGCCGAGCCCGGCGTCTCGTACCAACTTTCGCCAGCGCGGTAGACCCGCTTGGGTTCGTCATTCACCTGTGACTCGATTTCCCCCGATAGAACGTAAGCAAAGATGAATGCCGATTTGGCGTGGATGTGGGAAGGCGACGCTCCCCCCCGGCGCATAGTCAACAATGAGAGCGACGAGTGATTTGCCCGGAATATTCGGTATCTTCCGCTCGAAATGCGGCGAGACCGTCTCGCCGTGGGCTCGAACAGCAGCAGGCACCGCGCTCACGATGGCGCCCACAGCACAAGCGACGCCGATGAACGATCTGATAGTCATGGTGCTCGTTCTTCCCTGCTTGGTGTGAAGGGTCTTTCTCCGGCTCCAATCAAGCGAGATGCAGCTTGGCTAAATAGCCCTAGCGTGTGAAATGGCATGCGCAACCGGTGTAGGCCATGCGGGGAAACCCCCGATCAGGGCGGCCACGAAACCCTATGCACGAAGGTGCCGAGCCAGCGGGGCGGGGCCATCATTTGCAATGTTTGCGACGGGTGCGATCGACGGCGCGCCAAGCATTGGCTCGACCGGCCGCTTGCCTTGCGCGCGCTCGACATCGACTGCCTTAGAAATCCGGCTCACATCTATTGAGGCCGGCTTTCATTTGCGCGCCGCCTAGATCGAAAAGATCATGCAGGTGGTGGTGCCGTGAGCGTAGAGCGTGCCTTTGGCATCGATCAGCTTGGCTTCCGCGGTGCCGGCGCGCCGTCCAACATGAAGCGTGCGCGCTTCCGCACGGATGAGTCCCGTCTGGTCGGTCAGCGCGCGCACGTAGTTGATGTTGATCTCCAGCGTGGTGTAGCCGGTGCCAGCCTGCAGGTGCGTGTGCACGGCGCAGCCCATGCAGCTGTCGAGCAAGGTAGCCGCCACGCCGCCATGCACGGCGCCGATCGGGTTGTAGTGGCGCAACTCTGGCGTCATCTCGAAGCGGGCGTAGCCCTCGGAGACCTCGGCGATGCGGAATCCCAGCAGTGCGGCGATCGGCGGCGCCGGCAGACGGCCATCGGCGATCCGGCGCAAGAACTCGAGCCCGCTCATCGACCGCATCGTCTCGAGCGGGGCCACGCCGACGTTGTTGCCGAGTTCCCCCATGCCGATCGCTTCCGACTAGCTGGCGCGGCGTGCGGTGAGGGATGCCTCCGCTGCCGGTTCACGGCCCAGGGCGAAGTCGAGCGGCAGCGCCGTGGTGTACTTGATCTGCTCCATGGCGAAAGCCGACGACACCTTGGAGATCTCAATGCGCGCGATCAGCTTCTTGTAGAAGGCATCGTAGGCGGCGATGTCCGGCACCACGACGCGCAGCAGATAGTCGACCTCGCCGCTCATGCGATAGAATTCGACCACCTCGGGAAAATCGATGACCGCCTTGTGAAAGCGCTCGAGCCAGGCCAGCGAGTGTTGATCGGTTTTGATCGACACGAACACCGTGACGCCGGCATTTACGCGCGACGGGTCGAGCACGGCGACGCGGCGCCTGATGATGCCGGCTTCCTCCAGCTTCTGGATGCGGCGCCAGCAAGGCGTGGTCGACAAGCCGACCTCCTTGCCGACGTCGGCGACCGAGCGTGTGCAGTCCTCCTGCAGGATGCGCAATATCTTGACGTCCATCTCGTCGAGCATGGCGGTTCCGCTCCGGGACAGGGGTGGGGCGATCGACACGACTTGGAACATTTTTCTATTGACCCGCGGATACGGTGCCTAGATTAGTGTCAGTATTGCGTCAAGCACCGTTTGGCCATTGCTAAATTTTCATGGGTCACACTATCGTGGTTCATCCGTGCCCACTCGATCAGCCCTAGCGGAGCGCATGAGCAAAATCACCCCCATCACCCCCAACCTTGCCGTGGCGGGCGCGCTGCGGCCGGAAGATTTCGCCGAGATACGGGCGATGGGCTTCACGGCGATCATCTCCAACCTGCCGGATGGGGAGTCGGCCGCCTACCTAACGGCCGCCGAGGAGGCAAAGTTCGCGGAGGCGGCGGGCCTTGGCTTCCAGCACATCCCGACCACCAAGTTCGACGTCCTTTCCGATCGCGTCACCGGCCAGATGCAGGCTACCTTGACCAGGTTTCAGGCTCCCGTGCTCGCCCACTGTGCCTCAGGGATGCGCTCCGCTGCCGCCTGGGCGGGGGCGGCCGCCAGAGTTCAGCCAGCCGAGCGCGTGCTCGAAGCGTTGCAGCGGGCCGGATTCAACCTGGCGGCCATCCGCGAGGAGTTGCAGGAGCAGGGTGGCGAACAACACCGCGGGCCCATCCCACCGGCCCTCGATGCAACGGATGGGATGCTGCCTACCTGAGGGGTCAAAGCAACCCGCGCACTTCGCGACGCACGGCGGGCAGCAGGTCCTGCTCAAACCATGGATTAGCCGTGAGCCAGGCGTTGTTGCGCCACGACGGATGGGGCAGCGCAACGTAGCGAGGCCGGCGCCGGGCGCCGAGCAAATCGCGCCAGCGACCGACGGTGTCCGCCATGCTGCGGGCTTGCCCGACCCGGCCCAGGTGCCAGCCCTGCGCGTAGCTGCCGACCAGCAGGATCAGCTCGAGTTGGGGCATGGCCGCGAACAAGCGACCGTGCCAGGCTGCAGCACACTCCCGGCGCGGGGGCAGATCCCCGCCCGCGGCATCGTGGCCCGGGAAGCAGAACCCCATCGGCACGATGGCAATGCGCGACTGGTCGTAGAACTCCTCGCTGCTGACCGCGAGCCAGGCGCGCAGCCGGTTCCCGGACGGGTCCGTGAACGGCGCGCCGGAAGCGTGCACCCTTGTTCCCGGCGCCTGGCTGCAGATGGCAAGCCGTGCGGTCGTGCTCGGGCGAAGGATAGGGCGCGGCTCGTGCGGCAGCGGCCGCCCGGACGCGGGCGCATCGCGGCAGATGCGACAGGCGCGAATGTCGCGCACAAGGTCGGCAAGCTCGGTCGCCGGGTTGCCCATGGTCGCTCCCATCGGTGCAATGCAATGGCGCAAAACAGCGACCCCGCCAAGCCGAGAACGCCTCAGCGCCGCACGCTGGGACTGGTCAGGGGCAGGCCTTCTCCCCGCCAGGCGAGATACAGCTCCAGCGCCAGATACTCCGGCGCACCGTAGTCGAGCACCTCGGCGCGCACTCCAAGGCTGCATGCCCGCAGCCGCCGGTGCAGCGAACCCAGCGTCTGCCACTCCAGGCGATAAGCCGGCCAGCCGTCGGTCTGGCCCTGGCTGATGACATCCCCGCGCAGGCGCTTGCCCCAGTTGTCGTTGTGGCACTGGCCGCAGGCGAGGTTGAGCTGCCCCTGCCGCTCATTGTAGAAAGCGCGCCCCGCCTCGAAGAACGGCCTGGCCGGCCCATCAACGGCGACTTTGCGCGGCAGTCCCCTCGACTGGTAGCTAACAAAGGCGCTCAAAGCCAGCAGCTCGTTGCTCTCGTAAGGGTACGCGATGACGCTCATGCGCTGCTTGCGGCACTGGTTGATGCGCCCCTCAATGTTGAGCAACGCCCCACTCGCCGCATCGACCCCCGGATAGCGCGCCGCCACCCCTTTCATGCTGTCGGCTGCCGACTTGTGGCAGCTGGCACACGCCCTCTGCTCGGGTCCTTCCACCCTCCGCCAGAGCGCAGCGCCTTGCTCCACCCACAGCATGCCAGGGTTGGCGCCATCATCACTCTGCATCTGACGGGTCTCGGCTGATTGGAAGTCGAGACCGGGCCGCGGCGGGACGGGGCGCTCATTTGCAGCCGCGGCGGTGAAGGCCGCCAACGCCAGCGAAACGGACAACAGAGCGCGCATCAGGCGACCGTTATGGTGCGTCGCTCGGTCGTAACGTCACCGCGGTCGTCAGTCCACGTGAACACCACCTCGCCCGTTTCGACGGCCGTGGTGGTGAACCCGAAATAGGGGTTGGCCGCCACGCCGGGGAACATATCGGCGCGGAAAATCTCGCCGCCCGCATACCTCACCACGAAGCTCGTTATGATATGGCGCGGGATGGCGAGGCCGCGGTTATCGCGGCGGAAGCCGCTTTCCATCTCGTGCTGGATGATGGTCTTGACCTGGAACACCTCGCCCTTCTTAGCGGAGGTCGGCATCACGATACGTGTCGGTTGGGGCATCGTGCTTCTCCTCAGCCGCCGTCGATGCACGCCGCGATGGTGACCACGACGCTCGTCTCGCCCGACCAGAAACTGCCGTCGCCCATGGCGGCGATGGCGGTCACCCGCTGCGAGTCGGCGAGCCGGATGTTGGTCAGCAGGGTCGGATTCTTGCCCGCGCGCGGCGACACATGGAAGCGCACCAGCGTGGTGACCGGGTTCATCTCCGAGAAGATGTGCACCGACTTGACGCGATCCGCGTCCGTCATCGGGCTGTCGACGGTGACGGCGAGCGACACGATGTTGCCGTTCTCGGCCAACTCCGGCAGCACCAGTTTGACGCGGCCGGGCTTGACGGCCGTGCCGCCGGTCAGTTCGCGGATGGCATCCGCCATCTCGGCCGGCGTGGCCTGCGCGGGCCGCGCCAGGGCCGGCACCAGCGCAAAGGCCAACCCACCGCACACGATGCTGCGCCGGCTAACCTGCGCCCCGTCGATCATGGCTGCATCGCGCCTCTGCCTGCTGTCGTTGCCGTCCAAGATCAGCTCCTCAGCGATGCAAGATAAGCCACCACATCCTCAACCTGCTGCGCATCCAGAACCGGCTTGCCACGATAGCGCTCGGCAACCCGCGACAGCCGATCGACGCGATAATAGGGCGGCATCACCGTTATCGCATTGAGCAGGCTCTGGTCCACCAGACGCAGACGAATCTGCGCCGGCGTCAGCCGCGAGCCGATGCCCGCGAGGTCCGGCCCGATCTCACCCATGAAGCGTTCGGCCGGCTCCGGCGCCTGGTGACAGATCAAGCAGTTGCCGGTGGTACGATCGAGCACCAGCGCCCGGCCACGCGCAGCATCGCCCTGCAATCCGCCGAGCGGCTCAGGTATTGCATCACCCGCTACCCGGTAAGGGACCAGCGCCGGCCCTTGCTGGGCTGCAACCTGCAAGATGGCCGCGACCAGCAAGGCCGCGGCCAGCAACAGCACATATGGCAAGGCTGACATCACGCCCTGAGATTGAGGTCCCTAAGCGGCAGCGAGCGCACTGGCTTGCCGGTTGCTGCGAAGATGCCGTTGAGCACGGCCGGCGCCGCCACGCAGATGGTCGGCTCGCCGACGCCACCCCAGAAGCCGCCAGAGGGAACGAGCACCGTCTCGATCTTGGGGAACTCCTCCAGCATCATCGAGGGATAGGTGTCGAAGTTCTCCTCCACCACGCGGCCGTCTTTGATGGTGATCTTCTGGTGCAGGGTGCCGCCGAGGCCATAGGCCACCGAGCCTTCTACCTGCGCGATCACCTGGTCCGGATTGACGACGTGGCCGCAGTCGGTGCCCATCACGAGGCGATGAATCTTCAGCCGGCCACGGTCAGATACCGACACCTCGGCCGCTGCTGCGACGTAGCTGCCGTAGCCCATGTGCTGGGCGATGCCGCGGAACTGGCCGGCCGGAGGCTTGGTGTTCTCCCAGCCGATCTTGGCGGCAACCGCATTCAGCACACTGAGGTGCTTGGGATGGTTGGCCATCATGGCGCGGCGGAACTCGAGCGGGTCCTTGCCGACCGCCTTGGCCACCTCATCCATGAAGCATTCCAGGAACACCGCATTCTGGTTGTTGTTGACGCCCCGCCAGAAGCCCGGCGGCACGTGCGTGTTGCGCATGGCATGCTCGATCAGCAGGTTGGGAATTGTGTAGCCGAACTGACCCTCTGGGCCGCTGGGATTGAGACCCTGGAAGGCAATCGGGTCCATACCGCCCTGAGCAAGACGCTGCGGCGCTGCGAATGCCAGGATCGACTGCGAGGCAATGCGCATCTTGAAGCCGACGATGTTGCCTTTGTCGTCGAGCCCGGCTTCCATCTTGCACTGGCCGATCGGCCGGAACCGGCCCTGCCGCATGTCCTCCTCGCGTGTCCAGATCGTCTTCACGGGCACGCCCGGGATCTGCTTGGCGAGCAGCACCGCCTTGGTGGTGTAGTCCTGGAAGCCGCGCCGGCCGAAGCCGCCGCCGAGGTGATGCTTGTAGACCTCACACTTGGAGGGAGGCAGGCCAGCCGCCTCGGCGCACGCTGCGAGTGAAGCCTCGCCGTTCTGGGTGGCGACCCACACCTCGCACTTCTCGGGCGTCCACTTGGCCGTGCAGTTCATCGGCTCCATGGTGACGTGGTGCCAGTAGGGATTCTCGTAGACAGCCTCGATCTTCTTGGCTGCCCCTGCGAGCGCCGCATCGGCATCGCCGGCCTTGTTGCCGACGAACACGCCGTCCTTGGAGGTCAAACCCTCTTTCAGAGCGACGGCGATGGTCTCGCTCGACACCTTGTTGTTGGCGGTCTCCTCCCACTTGGGATCGAGCGCGTCGAGCCCGAGCTTTGCTTGCCAGAAGGTGTTGGCAACGACGGCCACAGCCGTATCGCCGACGCGGTAGACGCCCTTCACGCCGGGCATTGCCTTGACCTTGGCCTCGTCGTAGCCCAGCAGCTTGTTGCCGAACACCGGCGTATCCATGATCGTCGCCGTCAGCATGCCGGGCAGCTTGACGTCGATCGCATAGACCAGCTTGCCGGTCAGCTTGTCTGCCGTGTCGAGACGCGCAAGCGGCTTGCCGGCGATCTTCCAGTCCTTGGGATCGCGCAACTTCATGGTCTTGAGATCTGGCACCGGCAGCTTGCCGGCGGCGGTCGCCACCTTGCCGTAGGTGGTCGTCCGCTTGGAGGCTTCGTGCGTGATGACCCCCTTCTCGACCTTGAGCTGCTCGACCGGCACGTTCCATTCGTGGGCTGCCGCCTGCAGCAGCATCTGCCGCGCCGCCGCGCCACCCTGACGCACATAGTCGTGCGAGCCCCGGATGCCGCGCGAGCCGCCGGTCGACATGTCGCCCCAGGCACGGTTGCGAGCCAGGTTCTCGCCGGGCGTTGGATACTCGGCGGTGACCTTCGACCAGTCGCAATCGAGTTCCTCGGCCACGAGCTGGGCGAGGCCGGTCAAAGAGCCCTGCCCCATCTCGGACCGGGCGATGCGGATGACCACATCCTCGTTCGGTTTGATGAAGACCCAGACGCCGAGTTCGTTGCCGTTGCCCGCGCCGCCGATGGCAATCTGGCTGAGCGCGCTGCGGATGCCGCCGGCGTCGATGCCAAGTGCCAGGCCGCCACCTGCCGCAGCGGCGGTAGCCAGGAATTTGCGGCGGGACAGACTGGTGATGGTGGTGTTCATTGGTGCGTCCCCCTCAGCCCTGCTGCTTGTTGCCAGCTGCCAGGTGGATCGCCTGGCGAATACGCTGATAGGTGCCGCATCGACAGATGTTGGTCATGGCGGCATCGATGTCGCTGTCGGTAGGTTTGGGCTTGCCCTTCAGGAGAGCCGCAGCGGCCATGATCTGGCCGGTCTGGCAGTAGCCACACTGGGCCACTTCGAGCTCGAGCCAGGCTTTCTGCACGGCGCGACCGCTCTGGTCAGCCAGGCCTTCGATGGTGACGATTTGGTCGGTCGGCTTGACGTCCTTGACCTGCATCAGGCAGGAGCGCTGCACCTGCCCGTTGATGTGCACCGAGCAGGCTCCGCACTGGCCGACACCGCAGCCATACTTGGTGCCGGTCAGATCGGCGTGCTCACGGATCGCCCACAGCAGTGGCGTGGCGCCATCCACCTCGAGGTCGAGTGTCTTGCCGTTGATATTGAGTTTGGCCATTTACGGTCACCCACGTGAAGTTGCCGGACATCGATGGAAAAGAAGGACGCACCACCGCGCGAAAGTGAGAACGTCGCAGAGGGTGGGCTATCTAAGCGTGCATCCCGCAACAAAGCCTATCACAGCGCATCACATCTCTGCGACGAAAGTTCCGTTCGGGATGCCAGTTTGTTGACCCGACGCGCAGTTGTGCTGCGGATGCGAAACAGCAAATACGCTCAGACCGCGAGGGCGAGCGCACCGCGACGGCGGCGCTGCAGCCACGCGATCGCACCGAGCGCGAGCAGCGCAGGAATGGCGAACAGGAACGGGCTTGGACGCTGCGTTGGCAGCTCGACACCCTCGATGGTGTCGCCTGGCCTCAGCTTCTGGCGTGCCGCTTCCGACCCGGGGCGCACCGAGGCGATACTCGGCTTGTCGCCCGGCGTCAAAATAATCCCAGCCGATCCAATGCGTTCGGCGGCAGTGCCCTTGTCGCCGAGGTTGAGCCGGATGAGCTTGGTGACATCGTCGCCGCTCATGTCCTGGGTGGCGACACGTATGCGCAAGGCCCCACCGCCCTTGGTCTGATCGATGACGGAGATCACCTGCGAGGCCGGCAGGGCCTGGTAGGGTGGGACGACGCGATCCATCCAGAAGTTGGGACGGAACAGGGTGAAGCAGATCAACAGCAGGAGGATCGTCTCCCACCAGCGATTATTGGTGAAGAAGAAGCCCTGCAGTGCGGCCACGAACGCCATCATGGCCAGCGTCGCGCACCCGATCACGACGATGAAGTGTAGTGGCCCACCGATGTCGATCAGCAGGATCTCCGGGTTGAATATGAAGATGAAGGGTAGCAGCACGGTTCGGAACTCATACCAGGTACCCTGCCAGCCCACTCGCATCGGATCAGCCCCGGCGATGGCGGCAGCCGCATAGGCGGCAAGTCCCACCGGCGGAGACACGTCGGCCATAAGGCCGAAATAGAAGACAAACATGTGCACCGCGATCAGCGGCACCGCTAGATCGTTCTCGGCCGCCAGCTCGACCACCACCGGCGCCATCAGCGTCGCCACCACGACATAGCTTGCCGTGGTCGGCAGGCCGGTCCCGAGCACGATGCAGATCACGCCGACCAGCACCAGCATGATGACAATGTTGCCCTGCGACAGGAACTCGACGATCTCCGCCATAACCAGGCCGATACCGGTCAGCGTCACCGTGCCGACCATGATGCCGGCGGTAGCCGTGGCGATACCAACTGCCGCCATGTTGCGGGCACCTAGCTCGAGCCCGCCCACCAAATCCCACAACCCATCGCGGAAGCGGCCGATGAGGTCGCCCTGGCGGCGGAAGAAAGCGGTCAACGGCTTCTGCGTCAGCACCACGCCGCCCATGGCCAGCACACCCCAGAAGGCGGCCAGCCCCGGCGACATCTCCTCCACCATCAGGCACCAGATCAGCACCGAGACGGGCAGCACGAAATGGATACCCGTGCGTGCCACCTCGTAGAAGTCCGGCACCTCGGTGACCGGCTTGCTCAGGTCATCGAGCGCAAGGTCGGGAAAGCGGGCGCGGTTGGCGATCAGGGCGATGTAGGCGAAGAGTACGAACGCCATCGCTCCCCAGGTGGCCGCCTCACCGAACACATCGCGCGTCCAACCGAGCCCCCAGTAGATCGCCGCGCTCAGAAGGATGAGCGACGAGATCGTAAAAGCCGCCTTGATCAGCCCTTCCTGGACCGTGCGGCGCCGGGTGCGCGGGATGCCGGACATGCCGGCCTTCACCGCCTCCAGGTCGACGACATAGAACAGCGCGCCATAGGTGAGCAGCGCCGGGATGATGGCGTGCTTGACCACGTCCGCGTAGGTGATGCCAACGTACTCGGCCATGATGAAGGCTGCCGCACCCATGACCGGCGGCATTAGCTGTCCGTTGACGCCGGCTGCGCATTCGATGGCACCGGCCTGGGTCGGCGTGTAGCCGACGCGCTTCATCAGCGGGATGGTGAAGACGCCCGTCGTCACGACGTTGGCGACCGACGAGCCCGAGATCATGCCTGTCATGCACGAGGACACGACCGCGGCCTTGGCCGGCCCACCGCGGAACTGGCCGAGCAGCGAGAACGCCAGCTGTATGAAGAAATTGCCGGCCCCCGCCTTGTCGAGCAGCGCGCCAAACAGCACGAACAGGAAGATGAAAGTCGTGGAGACGCCCAGCGCTACGCCGAACACGCCTTCCGACGTGAGCCAGAAATGTGACGCCGCCCGCCCGAGCGATGCCCCCTTGTGCGACATGAGCCCCGGCAGGTATGGGCCGAGGAAAACATAGGCCAGCATCAACAGCGAGATGATCGGCATCCACGGGCCTTCGGCGCGGCGCGACGCTTCGACCAGCAAGGCGACGCCAACCACCGACACCAAGATGTCGGTGAACGTCGGCAGACCAGGCCGCTGGATCAGCTCGCGGTAGAAGACGATCAGATAGAGCACACAGGCAATGGCTGCGGCCGCCAGCGCCCAATCGACCAGGGGGACGCGGTCGCGCGGCGAGGACCTGAAAGCGGGGTAGCTGGTGAACGCCAGGAACAGCGCGAAGCTCAGATGGAAGCAGCGCGCCTCGGTGTCGCTGAAGATGCCGAAGCCCAGCATGAAGGGCAGCGGCGAGGCATACCAGAGCTGGAACAGCGACCAGCAGATGGCAACCAGCATGATCGCCTTGGCGGCGGCCCCGGACGGCTTACGTCCGCCGGTATCGGCTTCGGCGACCAGTTCCTCAAGTTCGGCCTTGCTGGGGCCCCTAGCCGCGGTGTTGGCCATCAGTTGTCCGCCTAAGAGAAACGGGGCGCCGATCATGCGGCGCCCCAATATCTGTCTGTCGAAGGTGCGGGGTCGTTACTTCACCCAGCCCTTCTCCTTGTAGTACTTCTCAGCGCCTGGATGCAGCGGCGCGGACAGGCCGTTCTTGACCATGTCCTCGGCCTTCAGGTTGGCGAAGGCCGGGTGCAGCTTCTTGAATTCCTCGAAGTTGTCGAAGGTGGCCTTCACCAGCTGATAGACCACATCATCGGGCACTTTGGCGGAGGTCACCATGGTCGCCAGCACACCGTAGGTATCCGTGCTCTGCGGGTTGTTGGCGTACATGCCGCCCGGGATGGTGGCCTTGGCATAGTACGGCTTGCCGCTCAGCAGCTTGTCGATGGCCGGCCCGGTGATCGAGACGAGCTTGGCGCCGCAGCTGGTGGTCGGGTCCTGGATGTTGGCCGAGGGGTGACCGACGCCGTAGTAGAAGGCGTCGATCTTGTTGTCGCACAGAGCCGGCCCGTGCTCGTCGGCCTTCAGCTCGGAGGCCAGCGAGAAGTCGGAAAGCTTCCAGCCGAGCGCGACCAACAGCTCATCCATTGACGCGCGCGTGCCCGAGCCCGGGTTGCCGACGTTGACCCGCTTGCCCTTCAGGTCTTCGAACTTGGTGGCATTCAGCTCCTTGCGGGCGAGCACGGTAAACGGCTCGGGATGCACGGAGTAGACCGAGCGCAGGTCGGCAAACGCACCGCCTTCCTTGAACTGCGCCTCACCCTTGGTGGCGTTGTAGCCGACGTCGGATTGCGTCAGGCCAAAGTCGAGCTCGCCGGCCTTGATGGTATTGATGTTGAAGGCCGAGCCGCCGGTCGATTCGACAGAGCAGCGGATGCCGTGCGTCTTGCGCTCCTTGTTGAGCAAACGGCACACCGCGCCGCCCACCGCGTAGTAGACGCCGGTGACACCGCCGGTGCCGATGGTGACAAATTTCTGCTGGGCCTGCGCTGTCGCACCCGTGCCGGCCAGCAGGGCCAGGCCAGCGGCGGCAGCGGCCGCATGCTTGAACATGATCATTACCCTGTACTCCTTGTCTAGGGATGCCCCTTGCTACGATGGGCCGGGCACGGATGCAACCACCGTTCGGAGGACCCTCTTCGCCCTGACCGCAATTGGTTTTTTTTGATGGCCGGAGAGCGGCTACAGGAGGCCCAGTTCGGCCAGCTGCTTGCGCATCTTTGGAGGCATTGCAACGATGCTGTGCCCGGCGCCGCGTTTGAGGTCTTCGGGTGCCTCGTCGGCGTCCAGATAGCGCCAGCCCTGGAAGGCGCGGCGGGGCACCGGCCGAACCGGCACCAACTCGTTCTTGAAGATCAGCAGGCAGCACGGCGTCCCGTCGTCTTTGGTGCCCTCGGCAATGTCGTGCAACGGCTGACGCACCTGCACGATGCCCTTGATCACCCAGTAGAGCGACCCGCCGTTGAGCAGCTCCTCGCGCCGCTTCGGCATCTGGAAGGTGCGATGGAACAGGTGCGGGCTTTTCTCGCCCGCCTTGCGCCTCTGCTTCAGGCGCTCGGCCTGCCAGGAGGCTAGGTCCTCGATCGTGTCACAGCCGACGCACAGCTTGATCAGATGCAGTGCCATCCGGTGCGCTTTCCTCGTGTGCCTATCCTTGGTGCGCCCATCTTGTTGGTGCGCCCATCTTACGCCCGTTTGATCATATCTCTTTCGACACGAAAATTGCGGTCCTATGCTCACAACTTGAACAGAAATTTTGTCGCAAGGAGCCGAAGCCCATGCCCCATGCATCGCGCCGTTCGTTCCTTGCCGCCGTCGGAGGCTTCGCCATGACCTCGCTCGCCGCAAATGCGCTGGCACAATCCAAGATCAAACCGGGTGCGGACGCGGCGCTGGTCGTCGTCGACGTTCAGTACTGCTTCCTGCCGGGCGGCAGCCTCCCCGTCGCCAAGGGCGACGAGATCATCCCGCTCATCAACAGGATCGCCCGGGCCTTCCAGAACGTGGTCCTGACGCAGGATTGGCACACGGCCAAGCATATCTCGTTCGCATCCTCGCACGCCGGCAAGAAACCCTTCGATGTCATCGATGTGTCCTACGGCAAGCAGGTGCTGTGGCCGGATCATTGCGTGCAGGGCACGGACGGGGCCGCCATCCATCGCGGCATCGACATCCCCCATGCGCAACTTGTGATCCGCAAGGGCTTCAACCCGCTTGTGGACAGCTACTCGGCGTTCATGGAGGCCGACGGTGCATCGAAGACAGGTCTCGACGGCTATCTGACCGGGCGCGGCATCAAGACGGTTTACGTCGTGGGCCTCGCCACCGATTTCTGCGTCGCATGGACCGCGCTGGACGCCCGCAAGCTGGGCCTCGCTGCCATCGTCATTGAGGACGCCTGCCGTGGCATCGACACGCAAGGTTCGCTCGCGGCCGCCTGGAAAAACATGGAGACCGCGGGCGTCGCGCGGGTGCAGTCGAGCGGGCTGGAGATCCCGGCCTGATCGAGATTCGCAACTACCGCCCCTGGTAGGCTGGCGTGTGCACGACGAGGCCGTCCAATTCCTGGGTCACCTTGATCTGGCAGGCGAGCCGCGAGTTGGGCTGCACGTCGAAGGCGAAGTCGAGCTGGTCCTCTTCCTCCGCGTTGCGCGCACCCGCGCGCTCCACCCACTCCTGGGCGACGTGCACAAGGCAAGTTGCGCAACTGCAGCCGCCGCCGCATTCCGCGACGATGCCGGGCACGCTATGGCGCAGCGCTGTCTCCATCACGGTGTCGCCGACCGTGGCCTCGACGATATGCGACGTGCCGTCGTGCTCGATGTACGTGATCTTGGGCATGTGCGGGGGAGCTAACGGAGATCGGATGCTGGCTTCGTCTGGTCGACAGGCCTTGTGCAGTCACCAACGCACATCGTCAAGGGTTGGCTGTCATTCCGGGCCGAGCGCAGCTCAGACCCGGGACCCAGAGCGACGCGCGTCGATGTGGGTCCCGGATACGCGCTGACGCGTTCCGGATTGACAGTGGAGCTACTCCAGCGCGGCGACCAGCGCGCCCTGTATAACCTGCTGGTTCTCGGCGACCGCGACCTTGCTGATCTTACCGGCGCGCGCCGCGTGCAGCACGTGCTCCATCTTCATGGCCTCGACCACGGCGATGCGGTCGCCTTTGGCAACCGTGTCGCCAGCCTTGACGAACACCTTGGCCACCCGGCCGATGATGGGCGCGCGCACGCTCGATCCGTCGCCGTTGTCGTCCATTCCCCCGGCAGCGAAGGTCGGCCAGGACAGCGCGATCTGGTGCATGTCGTAGAGCACGTACAGCGGATGGCCGTCGCCGACTACGCTGATGCGGCGGATGGCTGCGGCCGAGCCTTGCGGCTCGCCGGGCAGGGTGACAGCGGGACCGTCAGCCTTCCAGTCCACCTCGACAGGCGTGGCGACGCCATCGGCAAGGATGGTGAGCTTCTGGCGCCGCGGGGGGCCGAGTTGGAAGGCATCCTGCCGCCCCCACGGGGAATAGCCGCCTCGGCTGTCCGGGCGATTGACCTCGATATCGTCGTGGGCTTGCCACAGCAGGTGCATGACGCCGAAGGCGATTGCGCGCGGATTGGCGGCGGGCGGCGCCAGCTTGTCGAGCTCGCGGCCGATCAGGCCGGTGTCCATCTCCGCGCTCCGGAAGGCCGGATGCGTGACGAGCGCACGCAGGAAGGCGGCGTTGGTCTTGGGCCCGGCGACCACCGTCTCCTCGAGCGCGCGGGCAAGGCGGGCGATCGCCTCGTCGCGGTCGGGGGCCGATGCGATCAACTTGCCGATCATGGAATCGTAGAACGGCGGGATCACCGAGCCCTTCTCGACGCCGGCATCGACGCGCAGGCCCTCGCTGTTGGGGGTATCGAATGCGGCGACCGGCCCGATTGAGGGAAGGAAGCCCTTGGCCGGATCTTCGGCGTTGAGGCGCGCCTCGATGGCGTGGCCGGACATGCGAATCTGACTTTGCGTCAGCGGCAGCTTCTCGCCGGAGGCGACGCGCAGCTGCCATTCTACCAGGTCGAGCCCCGTGATCGATTCCGTGACCGGGTGCTCGACCTGCAGGCGCGTGTTCATCTCGATGAAGTACCAGGGCGCCTCGGCCGTCAGCCTGCCACCCTCGATCAGAAACTCGACGGTGCCGGCACCCTGGTAGGCGACCGCCTTCGCGCATGCGACAGCCGCGTGCGTGATGCGATTGCGCAGCTCCGCCGACATGCCGGGTGCCGGCGCTTCCTCGATCACCTTCTGATTGCGCCGCTGCAGCGAGCAGTCTCGCTCGAATAGATGCACGACATTGCCGTGGCTGTCGCCGAACACCTGCACCTCGATGTGGCGGGGCCTTGCGATCACCTTCTCCAGCAGAAGGCGCGCGTCGCCGAAGGCGGCCTGCGCTTCGCGCTGCGCGCTTTCCAGGGCCCCGGCAAAATCGGCCTCGCCCTCGACGAGGCGCATGCCGCGCCCACCACCGCCGGCCACCGCCTTGATCATGACCGGCCAGCCGATGCGCTTGGCCTCCTTGACGAGGGCCTTGGCGGTCTGGGCATCACCCTGGTAGCCCGGCACCACCGGCACGCCGGCGGCGGCGGCGATTGCCTTCGCCTCCGCCTTGCCACCCATGCGGCGCATGGCGTCAGGCGAGGGGCCGATGAACTTGATGCCGGCCTTGCCCACCGCCTCGGCAAAGTCGGCGTTCTCGGCCAGGAAGCCATAGCCCGGATGGATGCCGTCGGCGCCAGTCGATTTGGCGGCTGACAGGATACGGTCGATGCGCAGATAGCTGTCCGAGGCGGGACCTGGGCCGATCTCCACTCTCTCGTCGGCGGCACGAGCGAACGGCGCGGAGCGATCGGCCTCGGATACGACGGCGACCGTCTGCACGCCGAGCTGGCGCGCGGTGCGAATGATGCGGAGGGCGATCTCGCCGCGATTGGCGATCAGAATCTTCTTGAGCATGCCCAAGCTTATGGCATTGGGCCGCCCGATCGGGCAATCACCCGCGCAGAACGCGCGTGCCTGCTCGGTCTGCCGCCCAGATGCACACTCGGCCCCCCGGGGCGCCATGCCACACTCTGCCTCCAGCCGCCGGCCTTGGCTTGCGTCGGGTAGGCCAGCTTGGCCCTCAACGCGGTACAGTTTGACTAGGCCCTGATCGCCGTGACGGCGGCATGAGCCGCGGCGTGCAACGTGCTCACGCCTGCCAGTGTTTGGCCGGCGCAGACGGTATCGACGATGCGCGGCGGGTTCTGCTTCAGGCAGACGACGCTGATGACATCCAGATCACGCTGGCCTCGCCGCGGTTGGCGAGTATCGCAACGTCACCCTTGCCGCTGATTGCCAGACTGTAGGACCGGACGCCGCCCACCATGGTACCGCTGGCCGTGTTGGCCACGAGCACCCGTTTGCCGTCCGGACTGAAGGAAACGCCGGACGGTCCGCGCCCGACCCCGACAGTCGCAATCACTGCGATCGGTTACGCCTGCAGTCCATCACAGCCATCTTTGTTGAGATCGATTGTCTTGGTCGGATCAGCCGGATCGAACTTGAGGGCCGGCGCCACGAGCCAAAGGCTTTCGTCCGGCGGACCGTTCTTGCTAAAGCTGAAGCACGATCTCGCTCTAAGCGCGGCGCAGCCAGTCGGACAGCGTGTTGGAGGCAGTCCCCGCCACCGACATGTCGTTGCCGCGCCAGCGCAACCCGTTGCCGAGCCAAGACTGCAGCCACAGCACCGGCAGCATCAGATCGCGCAACAGCCACAGCAGCGGCGAGCGCCACGACAGCGGCCAGCCGGCCGTGGCGGTGAGGCCGTATTCGGAGCCGAGCCAGATGGCGACGAACAACAGTGCGGTCAGCACTTCCGGCAGCTCCAGCCACCAGGCGGCCAGGACACAACAGGCCAGCGGCGCGCACAGCCCGGAGAGGATCTCCAGTGAGTAGATGAGCGGGAAGGTCGCCCGGCGCAACCGGGCCCAGCGCAGCTGGCGCGACCACACGCTGGGCAGTGCCCGCACACCTAGCGGCTGCGGGAAGGCGCCGTCCACCAGCCGCACGCGCAGGCCCTGTTCACGCACGACTTTGGTAGACGCGGCATCCTCGGCAAGCTCCGCGCCGAGCGCGTGAATGCCGCCGGCGCGCTCCAGGTCGATACGCCGCCAGAACAACGTCTTGCCCTGCGCGAAGCCGAGGCCCAGGCTGTCGGCGGTGAACTGCCAGCGCGCCTGGTAGCCGTTGAGGAATGCGCACTCCAGCTCCGCCCACAGGTTTTCAGGCTGCGCTCCGATCGGCGGCGCCGACACCAGTCCGGTGCCTGGCTTCCAGGCCTCGAACAGCCGGTCGATGTAGTCGCGTGGCAGCAGAACGTTGCTGTCAGTGATGACGATCCAGCCGTGGCTGGCCGCTCGCCAGCCCTTGATGACGTTGTTGAGCTTGGGGTTCTCGGAGACGCGGTCGTCGCCGATCAGCAGGCGCGCCTCGACCTGGGGATGCTCAGCGATCAGGCGTTGCACCAGCGGCACGACCGGGTCCTGCGCCGACGCGCAGCACAGCAGGATCTCGAGCTGCGCATAATCGAGCTCGCAGGTGGAGCGCAGCGTCGCTTCCTCGTAGGCATCGAGCCCACATACCGGCCGGATGATGGTGACCGCAGGACGCTGCCGAAGCTCGGGCAAGGTTCGGGGTGCGGCGGACCGGCGGCAGCGCCAGGCGGCCGACAGTGAGGTACCTACATGAATGAGCAAGGCAGCAATGGCAAACGCTCCGACCAGATGCGCCAACAACTCCATGCCCAACTCCCCCAGATCAGCAAGCACTCCCAGGGCACGCTGACTGGCAGACTCGTATTTCGTCTGTGTGACAAGCGACACGGGGGCGCTGGCTCCGGATTGGGGCTGGTGCCATTCAGGTTCGCAAATGCCGAGTCGTCCCAAGCCGCCATGTGGTCGGCCAATCGGAGGCCGAACACGAGGGCCGCGACGTGGCGCCGCGCAGTGTACCCGCGAGGTACCTGCTCGTCATCCTGCAGTTGAGGCGACTGCAGCAGGAGCCGTATGTCTACGGAGGGAGGTCAGCGCGCCGCACCAGCCGGAGAGCGTGCAAAGTGCGCAGCGCTTCACGGTGTCTGCAGTGATGCCTCATAGATCGCGTCGACGTGCACATCCGCGCAATCAAGCACTGGGAAATCGACGGTCCGTCCCTGGAAGGCAAGAAACAGATCAGTTCCACCTAGCAGCACCACCTCGGCGCCCTGTTCGCGGCAGAGACGCTCGCCGGCAGCAAAAAACACACGGCGCTGTGCATCGTTGACGCGGCCTGCGGTCGCCATCGCCCCGTAGTTCGCGTGCACCTCGTCGAGCTCAGCGCCCGCCGGAACGACCACCTTGGCAGACGAGATCGCCCCGTACAGTTGCGTCTCCATCACCATGCGTGTGCCGATGATGCCGATGGTCTTGAACTTCGCTCGCTTGACGGCTGCATCGACTGCCGGGATGCCATTGAGCATCGGCAGTGGCGAGATCGGCAGAAGCTCGCCGATGCAGAAGTGACCGCCCATGGACGTGACGGCAGCGGCTTGTGCACCGGCTGCCTTGAGCCTCGTTATCAGCGCCGCAAAAACCTCCGCCTGCTTGCCCGCATCCTTGTTCGCGAGATTCCGGGTGAGGTCGCGCACCTCGGCGTTGACAATGGTCAGGTCCAGACGTGTACCCGACTTCGCGTGCCGGTCTGTCAGTCCCCGGTAGTAGAACTCCGTCGCGGCAGGTCCGATGCCGCCGATCAGCCCGATGTGCATTTGCCCTCCACTACGTTCCAGTGCGCGTTGCCCCAAGTGATCGTGGGCGAGTGCTCCGGATTGAGCAGCATCACGTTCATGCCGGCGACTGCCTTGACGCTCATGCCGAGCGAGGCAGATCGCGTGGCATTGCATTTGCGCCTTGCCTCATCTTCTATCTATGGGTGGGTAAAATTGAGGTGCCTCGGTGCGATCGAACATGCCGTAGTCCCGCATGACCTCGAAAATGCGGAAATACTCGGTGCTCGGATCGGCAAAGAGTTCGGCACCGAGGTTCAGGCCGGACTGATGGTCCGGCAGATCGACAAGGTGCGCGAATTGCCCTGGGCGATAGACGCTCTCGAAAGCGTCGCTTCGCCATTGGGTCTGCACTGGGAGCTGAGCGTTCTTTGATTCCGTCGCGATGAGATACGTGGGAGGACGCCTTGCGGGATCATTGTATGGCGTGCGCCGTTCGGGTTGCCATGCCGGCTTGCCTGGCCTTGCTTCATGGATCAGCTGAGCAATCCGTAGGCGGTAGTCGGAAAATACCTTCTCCCGCCCCATCTCCTGGACCCGATGATGGTGGGGCTCAACCCGCCACGCAGTCATAGACCCTTCGTCCTGCCAGATCTGATATGACAACAGCAGATTTGCGCGCGTCAGGCTCTTGAACCGATCGATGAACAGGCAGCCGCCCATGGCCACCAGCTTGGGCTTCAAGGAAGCCGCGAGGTCCAAGTAGCGATCCGCGTGTCCTTCCCTGACCTGGACTTCAAACAACACAGAGATCATCGAGTTCGCTCTGAGGCTTCAGTCGTTCGCCGGTGCCCGGTTCGCATGACGCCTCTGCGCACTGGACGGCGCGCAGCATAGGCCAACGTGCCAGCTCTCTCCAGTTGCACGGCACACGAGGGCTTCGCCCCTTGCGCCCGCTCCACGAGCAGACCGCCAAGTTCGCGACCCCAATACAGCCCTTGTCAGCAAGTATCGCTGCCACCGGTACTGCCCGTTTCAGTGATATGGAACTCCTTGAGAAGCCAAAAGGTCTCGGCATGCCTGAAGCGCGTCTGGCATGGGTGATCGGAATCTTAATGATGCTGATTGTCCTCGGCGGGCTGCTGTCGGGGATCCTGCTGGGGCGCCTCCTGGTACGCCGCTTCAGGTGGAGCAGGACCGGACGATTGTTTGCCGTGGTCGGCATGGGTGCGATCGGAGCCGGCGCCAGCCTACTAATCGTGATTGCCAACTTCCGCGAAGACATCTGGGCCCCACCCCTGCAGATCTTGCTGAATGTCCCGCAGGGCTTCTCCCAGGACTGGGTGATCTTGCTGGAGGACAGCAAGAGCCCGGTTCAACTGGCGTGGACGGGTGTGGAGATACCTTTCCTCGGCAAGACGACCACGATCGACGTACCGCCCTCTGGCATCGCGCGCGTGCGCGACCTGGGCGCGATCCGTGGTCGGGGGGGTCTGCGGGTGCTGTGGAGCGACGGCTCATTCAATCGCGGCCAGGCTGGAGGTCCCGCCCCACAGTCCACAGGGGCTACCGGCTTCAGCGCATTCAGCCGCGCCACATCATGGTCGGACATGCCCCCATACCTGCCCCTCGGTGATGCACAGCTTGGCGCCTACATCGCAGCCCGGGAGCGCGGAGCGCAGTGACAAGGTTTGGTGTGTAAGGCGCGTGCCACCTGCGCGCGATCAGGTCGACCTCAGACTAGCGCGCACCCTGCTGCTGCTCACAGGCGCGCGGCTCAAGGAAGGTGATCTCCTTGATTTCGCCCTGGATGGCGAACTCGCCGTAGTCGATGAACAGCTGGCGGCTGACGCCGTTCTCAAAGAACAGGAACATCAGCTCGTACACAGGTACCGCGTCCTTCTTGTCCGTGCCCGGCTCGAAATAGCCAATCGAGACCGGCCAGGCAGGTAGATCGTTGAGGCGCTCGGCGTCCTTGACGGTGGGTAGCCGGCGGTTGCCGCCGGCGGCCAGCCGGCGACCGATGAAGGAGACCGTATCGTAGACCTTCTCGCCCTTCTCCGACCCGTCGAACAGGTTGGCACGGAACACCGATTTGCCGGAGCGCGCCGCCTCGAGCAGCGCCAGCGAGTGCTGGATGGGGAAATACACGCCCATGCGCAGCGACAAATCCTTCTTGGCTGGCTTGGTCAGCTCCACCTTCACGTCGTTGCCGGTCGGCGCACGTGTGGCATCGCCGGCCGTCGCCTCGGTCGGCTTCTCGTCGCGGAACTGGCTCGAGCTGAACCGAAAGCGCTTGCCGCTCGCATCTTCCCAACTCGATGAGCGCAGATCCGATACCGAGGCAGAGCCGCTCTGATTGGTCATGCTGGTGACGAAACGCATGTTCTGCGTGTAGCCCTCGCACGCCGAGCCGGTCAGCTCATAGACCATGCGGCCGGTCACTTGGGTCACGCCAGCACCGCCGCGCGCCTCGGCAAGTGTCATCTCGTAGACGGCGCGATGCGGGGCCAGCACAATCCCTCGTGCGGCCGCCCCTTGTGCAGCCGCTTGCGACGAATAGGTCGGCCAAAAGGCCATGATGGCCGTGACGACCAGTGTGGCGCCGCGCTGCTGTGCGAAGGAGGGGTGCTTCATGGTGCCTTAATTCTTGCAGACAAGGGCGGTTCTAAGGCCCTGCCCGACTGTACAGCGTAGTTTCTGAAGCGTCCCTTGCAAAGCCTGCGACGCACTGACATCGTTTCGCTTGTTAAGGATGGCAGGCAACATAGGAAAGAGAATGCGATGACCGGCATCGACACTGGGGCAGGCGTGGCGATGCTCGACAAGGCAGTGTTCCAGCGTCCCATCGCGCATCGCGGACTGCATGCCGCAGCCAAGGGCATCATAGAGAATACGGCGGCGGCCTTCCAGGCGGCCATCGCCAAGGGGTATGGCATCGAGTGCGATCTGCAATCTGCCGCCGACGGCACGCCCTTCGTGTTCCACGATGCGACGCTCGATCGCCTGATGGACGCCACCGGCGCCCTGGCGGCGCGTTCCCCCGCTGACCTCGCCACCCTGCACTACAAGGATCAGAAAACCCGCATTCTGACGTTCGCCGAGTTCCTGAACCTGGTGGCGGGGCGCGTGCCTCTATTGGTCGAGGTAAAGAGCGCGGGCGGACCATCGCCTTCCGGCTACCTCAAGAAGGTTGCCGAGCAGTCCAGCGCATACGCCGGTGCCATTGCCCTTATGTCGTTCAACCCAGGGTTCGTTGCCGACCTCGGCAAATTGGCACCGAACATCCCGCGCGGACTGATCACCGGGGTCGGGCAGTTGCCATCCGGCTGGCGCGCGATGCCGGCGGGCGCGGACAGGCAGGCCGCGCTCGACGCCCTGTTCAACACCGCGCCCGATGGCGTCGCGTTTCATGCCGTCGACGTGAACATGCTGCCCGAAGCTGCGGATTGGAATGCCCGGCGGCCAGTTCGCTTACCGCTGTTCGCGTGGACGATCCGCACACCCGAGCAGCGCCAGGTGGCGGCACGCTGGGCCGACGCGCCGATTTTCGAGACCTACGAGCCCTGACGCGGCGACACGCGCCTCACACGTCGAGGACCAGTCCGTCCTCGGCCAGCACACAGCGCCGATCGCGTACCTCGCTGCGCCGGGCCAGCATGCCGGTTGCCATATGCGTGAGCATCACGCGCTTGGCGCCGATGCGATCGAGCTCAGCCTCAATCCTCTTCCAGCTCAGATGGAAGCGCGGCGAGCCGTCGAACTGATAGCATTCCATGATGAACAGGTCGGCGCCTCGGCCGGCATCGACCAGACTGTCGGCCCACTGGGTGTCCCCCGAGAACGCCAGCACCTTGCCGCCGACATCGAAACGCAGGGCATAGGAGGGTGCTCCGGATGGATGGTTCACCTCGAACGGCGTTACCCGCACGCCAGCTACGTCTGTGGTTTTCTCGGGCTGCAGCTCCACCAAGCGCAGATCGAACCGCCGCTCCACCTGCGTCGTACCGGGAAACAACGCCTCGGCCGCCGCCACGAAACGCGCTTCGATACCTGGTGGTCCGGCCACGGTTAGCGGCGAGGTGCGCTTGGCCACATGCTTGGCATGGATGAGCCACCACACGAGGCCGGCGAAGTGGTCGCCGTGCAAGTGCGAGATGAAAATCGTATCGATGGAGTTGGGCTCGATCTGCAGCCGGTTGAGCCCGATCAGCGCCGTCGCGCCGCAGTCGATCAGGAAGCGCTTGGGCCCATGCTCCACGTGATAGCAAGTCTGCAAGCGTCCGCCCGAGCCGAAGGCGTCGCCGCATCCCACAACGGTAAGTCTCATGATGGCTTCTCGTCTCGCAATGACTTGCGGCCCCACATGTCTGCCCCGGCTTGGGAAGACGCGTCTGTTCCCGGGGGAACAGACCGCCGTCGGCCGAACGCTAGACTATCAGGCCTTTGCGCTAGACCGCTCGGAAACCTCCCCATGCCAGCGCGCAAGGTTTTTCAAGCCTTCCGGCCGTTGAATCTTGGCCGGCTTCATGAAATCGATGGCGACCAGCGCCGTAATATCGGCCACCGAGTAGTCCGGACCCGCAATGTAGCGGCGCGCACCCAGTTCCTCATCCAGGTATTGCAGAATTTCCAGAACTCTGGGCCGGTTGGCCTCCCCCCAAGCACCAACCTGCGGCACCTCGAGGTGTGCCATGGCTGGATGCTGGTGCCGGAACACCTGCGCCACGCAGAACAGCAGGTTCAATTCCATGCGCCGGTTCCACATCTCAATCATGGCCCGCTGCAGGGGTCGGGTGCCGAATAGCGCGGGCTCTGGCTTGGTTTCATCGAAATAACGGCAGATCGCCATGGTCTCCGCAATCGCCGTACCGTCATCGAGCAGCAGCACAGGCACCCGCTGGAACCGGTTTATTTGAGTGAACTCGGGCGTTTTCAGCTCGCCCTTCATCAGGTCAATTTCCTCAAAGGGCACGTCGATGCCCTTCTCGGCCAGGAAAATACGCACCCGGCGCGGATTGGGAGCACCCCGTGTTTGCAGGATTTTCACGCCGGCTCCCCAATCTACCCCTGACCTCTGCGTCAAGTGGTAGCGGAGCGCTGTTGCCCGTGCAAGCGGCGCCCTCGGCGGCCGAACAGGCGCCGGCGGCCTTGCCAAATGGCTGTTTCAAGGCTCAGTCCGGCACAAAAGACATGACAGCAAACCATTGATAAACGCGAATTTAGTAATTTCAACAGACATTGCATCTGCAGGCTCGAAGTGTGCAGCGGTCGCTACCGCCAGCGTGCATGAGTCACGGGGACCGCACGTGCGTGCGCGGCACGGCGAGGGAGAGTATGCAACGCGTCGAAGACACCACGGCCCAGCCTCGGCTGCGGGCAAAGGATCCGCGAGCGGCCATGCAGGCCAATCTGCGCGACATTCGCGCCAAGCTCGCGCACAACACGGTCCTGAAGCCGGAGTTCGAATACGAACTGCTGGCCATGTTCGTGCGCAACGAGCTGTCGGCCCGGGTGACCCTGCCGCTGCTGGCGGTGATCTTCTCGCTCGCTTCGATGTTCTGGGCGCCGGTCATCCAGGCCTCGCTGTGGCTGGCGACGGTCATCACGGCCAAGCTCTTCATGATCGCCGCCTGCCGCCGGTTCCTGGCGCTACCGCAGAGCGAGGTGAACGTCGACAGGTGGCGACGCAAATTCACCTGTCTCGAGCTTGTCAGCGGCATCACCTGGGGCGGCATGGCTGTGGTCGGGCTCGGCGTGGCCGATACCGCTTCGCACGTGTTCATGCTGGCCTCCCTGATCGTACTGCTAGCTATTCGCATGACGTTCGCGTCCGCCGTGATGGAAATCCTCTACGTCTCCACCATCCCGATGACGCTGGCCGTGGTTGTGCGCCTGTTGATGCAGGGCCATCCCTTCTATGTGGCGATGGCGGCCATGGCGATCGGCCTGCATGTCTATTTCATCCTGCTCGCCAAGGGTCTCAATTCGACCGCCCTGACGATGCTCGAGTTCCGCGCCGAAAAGGACGCTCTGATCGCCGAGATCGAGGAAGAGAAGTCGATCTCCGATGAGGCGCGCCGCCGCGCCGAGGCTGCCAACATCGCCAAGTCCCGCTTCCTCGCTACCATGAGCCACGAGCTGCGCACGCCGCTCAACGCCATCCTTGGCTTTTCCGAGGTGATGAAGGCTGAGTTGCTCGGGCCGATCGAGAACGCAAGTTACAGGGAGTACGCAGGCAACATTCACGCCAGCGGCCGGCACCTGCTGCAGCTCATCAACGAGATCCTCGACCTGTCGCGCATCGAGGCAGGCCGCTACGAGCTGAACGAGGAGCCGGTACGGCTCGTCGATATTGTCGAGGATTGCCGGCGCCTGCTGGCCTTGCGCGCCGAAAGCAAGGGGCTGCAGATGGCGCTCGAGTTCGACAAGGGCATCGACCAGATCTGGGCCGACGAGCGCGCTATCCGCCAGATCTCTCTCAATTTGATGTCGAATGCGCTCAAGTTCACGCCCCGCGGCGGTCGCATCGTGCTGACCGTCACTCAGACCAGCGAAGGCGACCAGAGGTTGAGCGTGCGCGATACCGGCCCCGGCATTCCCAAGGAAGAAATTCCGCGCGTCATGCAGGCCTTTGGCCAGGGCTCTCTCGCCCATCAGACTGCAGAAGGCGGTACGGGCCTGGGCCTGCCCATCGTCCAGAACCTTGTTAAGTTGCATGGGGGCACCTTCGAGCTCAATTCCGAGTTGCGGAAGGGAACCGACGCCGTCGTGATCTTGCCGAAAAGCCGTGTTCTGAGGGCCATGCCGCCGTTGCAGCCGGTGGGCAAGGAGCGCCACAGGCAGCCACCGGCTCAAGAGCGGCGCATAAACCCTAGGACAGGTGCGGAAATTGGGCCTATCCCCGCCGTCCCATCCACAGCGGTTCGCTGAGGCGGATTGTCAGAGCAATCCCAGCTTCCTACATTTGCTGGGCTGCGCCGCGCGGTGCCGGCCGCGCGGACTTATGAGGCCTATGGACACCCCGTGTATAAAGGTGTGTGTGATTGATCCGGTGACTGGCCTGTGTGCCGGCTGTTTGCGTTCGCGAGGTGAAATTGCCGGCTGGACGGCGATGACGGATACCGAGCGGCGGCGTATTATGGCGGAGCTGCCCGCGAGACGCTGCGGCATCGAACCGGCCGCGCGGAGGTAATCGATGGGAGCCTGGATTGCGCTCACACTTCTGATGATCGCCGGCCTGGCGCTGCTACTGCGCGCCGACGCCGGCTCGATCGCAGGCTTTGACCCTTCGGATTTTGCCATCGGCGTCGCCGGCGTGGCGATGCTGATCTTCCTTGGCTCGTCGATCGCCGGCAGCTATCGCGGCCGGCTCGGTCAGGCAGCGCGCGACCTGGTCGCCTGGACAGCAATGGCGCTTTTGCTGGTGACCGGATACAGCTATCGCAACGAGATCCTCTCCCTCGGCCATCGCGTGATGGGCGAGCTGCTGCCGCCGGGCGCGATCCTGCGCAGCGAGTCCCAGGTGGAAGGCGAGCAATCGGTGCGCATCCGCAAGCGCTCGGATGGCCATTTCATCGTTCGCATGCAGGTCAACGGGGTGACGATGTCGATGCTGGTCGATACCGGCGCCTCGACTGTGGTACTCAAGCCGACGGACGCGCAGAAGCTCGGCATCGACCCGGAGCGGCTGAGGTACTCGGTGCCGGTGCAGACCGCCAACGGCACTACGTACGCCGCACACGTGCGGCTGCGCACCCTCACGCTCGGCCCCATCCATTTGACGGACATCGATGCGCTGGTGGCCAAGCCCGGCGCGCTAAAGGAGAACCTGCTCGGTATGAGTTTCTTAAGCAGGCTCCGCTCTTATGAATTTTCCGGAGATTATCTGACGCTGCGGAGCTAGCGGACGACCGCGCCGCAGGCGTGGAGCAAGCGGTGTAGCGCGTCATGGCCATGCCGGTGGGTGTAAAGCGGGCGGCCGAGGCGGGATGGTTGGTGGCGGGCTGCGCCACAGTTTTCAGCATCGTGTACTTTGCCGAAATCAGGGAAACCGCCCGCAGTGCGTTGGGACTGCCGGAATCCGCGGTCTCCCAGCAGAATGCCAGCCAATCATCCGATGGGAGGCACCGCGCGGCTCCCGCTGTCTCGGGCCGAACGGTAGCGCTGCAGGCCGGCCCGCACGGACACTATCTCGCCAACGCCGAGATCAACGGACAGCGCATCGAGGTGATGGTCGACACCGGCGCCTCGCAGGTGGCCCTCACCTTTGCCAGCCGCGCCGGCATTCACGTGCGCGACCGCGACTACAATCAGCTTGTTCGCACCGCCAACGGCATTGCCGCGTTGCGCCGGTCACGCTCGATCGCGTCAGCATCGGCGACATCACCGTGCGCAACGTGCCGGCATCGGTGAGCGAGCGCGGCATGCTCGGCACCACCCTGCTCGGTATGTCGTTCCTGAAGCGGCTAAGCCGCGTCGATATGCGGGGCGAAACGTTGATTTTGCAAGAATAACCTCTGGTAGGGCTTGCGCTGACCATGCCATCCAGCCTTTGCTCCGACTCGGTCCTTTTGTCACACAGCGGGCACTGGCCTGTGACCGTTGTCTGTGGCCCGGTATGTCAGCCAACATCTGTTTGAGGTGATTTTCGCATGCTCATTGAGCCGCGCGCCGACCTGAAGCCGAACACCGCCGATTTCGAGCGGCTGCCGCTCGTCAAGCCGACCGGCTTCCGCGAGTACGATGCGCGCTGGCTGTTCCCGACCGAGATCAACCTGATGGGCCTCAATGCCATCGGCCTTGGGATAGCGACGCTGGCAGGACAACGCGGACGGCCGAAACGGTTCGTGGTCGGACACGACTACCGCTCCTATTCCGCGTCCGTGAAGCAGGCGATGATGACCGGCCTGCTTGCCGGCGGAGCGGAGGTGCACGACATCGGCCTTGCCCTGTCGCCGATGGCCTACTTCGCCCAGTTCGCGCTCGAGGTGGAAGGCGTGGCGATGGTGACCGCCAGCCACAACGACAACGGCTGGACCGGCATCAAGATGGGCTTGAACCGCCCGCTGACGTTCGGCCCCGAAGAGATGACCGCGCTCAAGGACATCGTGCTCGGCGGCGGCGGCCGGCCCGCACCCGGCGGCAGCTACCGCTTTGTGCCTGATATCGCCGAGCGATACATCGCCGCGCTCACCAAGCGGCCCAAGCTCCAGCGTCGCCTTAAAGTCGTGTGCGCCTGCGGCAACGGCACCGCCGGCGCTTTCGCGCCGCAGGTGCTGGAGGCGATTGGCTGCGAAGTGATACGGCTCGACTGCGACCTCGACTACACCTTCCCGCGCTACAATCCCAATCCCGAAGACATGAAGATGCTGCACGCCATGAGCGAGGCGGTGCTGGCAAGCAAGGCCGATGTGGGCTTCGGCTTCGACGGCGACGGCGATCGCTGCGGCGTGGTCGACAACGAGGGCCACGAGATCTTCGCCGACAAGGTCGGTGTTATGCTGGCGCGCGATCTGTCGGCGCAGCACGCCAACGCCGTGTTCGTCGCCGACGTGAAATCGACCGGCCTGTTCATGACCGATCCGGTGCTGCAGCAAAACGGCGCGCGCGCGCTCTACTGGAAGACCGGTCACTCCTACATGAAGCGGTACACCCACGAGCAGAAGGCGCTGGTTGGCTTCGAGAAGTCGGGCCACTTCTTCTTCCAGCCACCGCTCGGCCAGGGCTACGACGACGGGCTGATAGCCGCCATCGCCGTGTGCGACATGCTCGAGCGCGCACCCGGCAAGACAATGGCCGACCTTAAGAACGCGCTCCCCAAGACCTGGGGTTCGCCCACCATGTCGCCCCACTGCGCCGACGAAGCCAAGTACGGCATCGTTGACAAGATCACGGCGCAGTTCAAGGAGGCGGCCGCCAACGGCAGCAAGGTCGCCGGCCAGAAGATCCGCGATCTCGTCACCGTCAACGGCGTGCGCGTCGTTCTGGAGGACGGCACATGGGGTTTGGTGCGCGCCTCCTCCAACAAGCCCGAGCTCGTCATTGTGGTGGAGAGCCCGACGGCCGAGGCCAACATGCGCGCCATCTTCGCCGACATCGACGGCCGCCTGGCCAAGTGCCCCGAAGTCGGCGAGTACAATCAGAAGATCTAAGGCCGGACCGCCGGCCAACACCGTCCGGCGCGACATGCTGTCAGGCCCTAATGCAACTGGCGGTAGTCGGGCTCGCCGTGGAAGCAGAACCGATAGCCGGACACGCCTTTCGCCATCGCCACGTCGTAGAACGGCTGGTTGCGCTCAAAGCAGCGGGCCGCGCGCAGGCCGCTGCTTTAGGATCAGCCGCGCCGCGCTGCTTCGATCGCGGCAACGTCGATCTTGCGCATGTCCATCATCGCATCGAACGCGCGCTTTGCCTCGGCACCGCCAGCAGCCATGGCCTCGGTCAGCACGCGCGGCGTGATCTGCCAGGAGACGCCCCATCTGTCCTTGCACCACCCGCACGCGCTCTCCTTCCCGCCGTTGCCGACGATGGCGTTCCAGTAGCGGTCGGTCTCCTCCTGATCCTCGGTGGCGATCTGGAAGGAGAAGGCTTCGTTGTGCTTGAACATCGGACCGCCGTTAAGGCCCAGGCAGGGGATGCCGGCGACCGTGAACTCAACGGTCAGCACGTCGCCCTGCTTGCCCGACGGGTAGTCGCTGGGGGCGCGATGGATTGCACCTACCGCGCTGTCTGGAAAGGTCTTGGCGTAGAAACGGGCGGCCGCCTCAGCGTCCTTGTCGTACCACACGCAAATCGTGTTCTTGGCCATTGCAGTTCCCTCGCAGCTCAATTGTGAAACATCAAAAGCTAGGTGGCGTTGCCGCCGATGCCTCCCAGCACGACGCTTCAACCCTGGTGCAATGCACGCAGCTAGTTGGTGCGCCCTGCCTTGGGATCTGCGGCCTTCAACGCCTCACGCTCGGCGATGCGCGCATGATGGAAGCGCTGGAAGCTCCTGTCCTTCTCGTAGAGCCTGTGCCGCACCCAGACGAACAGATCGTAGAACGTGTCACGGCCGTAGCTGAGCGGCAGCCGCTCGATGGCTTCCAAGTCGCGTCCCCATTTGCCGTCCAGGCCGGCGAGGTCGTCCTTGTAGAAGATGATGGTGGGCGTAAAGATGACGCCCCAACGCTCAGCCAGTGCTTTCTCGGACAGCTTGGTGCCGTCAAAGTCGGTCACCTCGCGCGAGCCGAACATGTCGAGCTGCACGACGCGGAAGTTCTGCCGCACATAGTCGTTGATGTAGCGCTGCGACAGGATCTCGGTGTGCATCTTCGTGCAGTACGGACAGCCGCGCTGCTCAAAGATCACGGCAAAGCGCTGGCCGGCCTTCCTGGCCTCCTCGAAGTCCTCGCGCAGGTCGAGGAACGACAGGTGGAACCACTTCTGATGATAGAGGCCGTTCTCCTCTTTGTCGGGCTCAACGCGCGGCGTCTCAGCGCCGACGGGTGACGGCAGCGGTCCGAGATCGGCCGCCCGCGCCGGCAGAACCAGCGCAAGTGCCAAAAGAAGGCCACCGAGCACAGCGCACCGCATGTCGCTCTCTCCTTCGCCCGCTCGCATACATGCAGTCTACTGCATGGCCCGCTTCCTGACGATCACGGGCAGGTGATGGTCCGGCGCTGGGCGCGCGTTACGCGATTCTAAGGCTGCTATTCGGCCGCCGCCATCGCCTGCCGCTCGCCCTCGGCAATTTCCATCGCCTCCAGCAGCACGCCGATGCCGGCCCGCTGGCGCGGCGCCTGCTCCGACAGATGGCGGCGGAAGGCACGGGCGCGCGGACGGCCATAATAAAGCCCAAGGATGTGGCGGACGATGTTGTTAAGCCGCCCGCCGCTGCGCAGATGCCGCTCGACATAGGGCACCAGTTGCTCGAGCACTTGCCGCCGCGACGGCGGTGCATCGGTACTGCCGAACAGCGCACTATCGACCTTGGCCAGTAGATAGGGGTTCTGGTAGGCCGCCCGACCCAGCGCCACGCCATCGACTTTGCCAACGTGTGCGCAAACCTGCTCGAGCGACTCGATGCCGCCGTTCAGCACGATCTCAAGGTCGGGACGTTCCGCCTTCAGCCGGGACACGCGGTCATAGTCGAGCGGCGGCACCTCGCGGTTCTCCTTAGGCGACAGCCCCTTGAGCCATGCCTTGCGCGCGTGCACCATGAACGTCGCACAGCCGGCACCGGCCACCAGCGTCACGAAGCGGTGCAGCGCCACCTCGCTGTCCTGGTCGTCGACGCCGATTCGGCACTTGACCGTCACCGGCACACGCACGCGTCGCTGCATGGACGCAACACACTCCGCCACCAGCTCCGGCTCGAGCATCAGGCACGCACCGAAGCGTCCTTCCTGCACGCGGTCCGACGGGCAGCCGACATTGAGATTGATCTCGTCGTAGCCGAACGCCTCGCCAATCGCCGCCGCCGCCGCAAGCTTTGAGGGATCCGAGCCGCCGAGCTGCAACGCCACCGGGTGCTCCTCAGGCGAGAAGCCGAGCAGCCGCTCGCGATCGCCACGCAACACAGCCTCCGCCGTCACCATCTCGGTGCAGAGCAGCGCATGCCGGGTCAGCAGCCGATGGAAGAACCGGCAATGCCGGTCCGTCCAATCCATCATCGGCGCGACGCAGAACCTGTGAGAAAGAACCTGCACGTGTTTTCCGGAACTCCAAGCCGGCGTTCGGCACCCTGGCTACCGCGGGCTTGTGCCTCAATTCGGGGGCAACCGCATCTACTTTGTGCCATGCGGGACCTGGCAGGCTTCAAACAGCCGCCCGTGCCGCCCCCCCCAACCTGCCGCGGTCAGCATGAGGGGAAGCGACGCCTGCCTGGCGCAGCTCCAGCAGGGTCGTGCGCACGAGGTGGAGGGCCGGCTTGGCTGGCTTGTTGGGATGCTCGATTAGCGTGCAGGAACCCGGCGGCCGCATGCCGAGGCTAAATTCGACTGCTGTCTTGAGCGCCTCGATCGTGCCGAGATGCCCGGCTGCGCGGGCGCCGCGGTAGTTGCCCGGAACGCCATCCCATGACCAACGCGTGCACCGCGCCCGCGCATCTCGATCAGCAGC
>DASTOW010000019.1:0-3623 GCA_035762425.1 Hyphomicrobiaceae bacterium
CGCTAGCCTGCGACCAATCGCATAGCGCCCGGAGAGCCACCATGGGTCCATTTCCGCACGACGCCCCGCCTGCGCGGATCAGTGCGCAAAATCCCGCCGGCACTGACGGTTTCGAGTTCGTCGAGTTCGCCCATCCCGAGCCGGCCAAGCTCGCCGACCTGTTCGAGCGCATGGGCTTCGTGGCGGTCGCCAGGCACAAGTCGCGCGCCATCACCGTTTATCGTCAGGGCGACATCAACTACATCCTGAATGCCGATCCGCAATCATTCGCCGGCCGCTTCGTCGCCGAGCACGGACCGTGTGCACCCTCGATGGCCTGGCGGGTGGTGCATGCCCAGCACGCCTATGAGCATGCCGTGAAGAACGGTGCTGAGCCCTACACCGAGGCAGACCGCACGCTCGAGGTCCCGGCCATCAAGGGCATCGGTGGCTCGCTTCTCTATTTCGTCGACAAGTACGGCGCGCTCGGCTCCGCCTATGACCGCGAGTTCGACTGGGTCGGCGCGCGCGACCCCAGGCCCAAAGGCGTCGGCTTCTATTACCTCGACCACCTGACCCACAACGTCTATCGCGGCAACATGGACAAGTGGTTTGGCTTCTATGCCAAACTGTTCAACTTCCGCCAAATTCGCTTTTTCGACATCGAGGGCAAGCTGACTGGCCTGCATTCACGCGCGCTGACCTCGCCCTGCGGTCGCATCCGCATTCCGATCAACGAGTCGGCCGACGACAAGAGCCAGATCGAGGAATACCTCAGGACGTACCGCGGCGAAGGCATCCAGCACATAGCTATCGCCACCGAGCAGCTCTACGAGGCCAGCGACGCGCTGGCGGCCAACGGCATCCGCTTCATGCCAGGCCCGCCGCACGTTTACTACGAGCAGAGCTTCGCGCGCGTGCCGGGCCACAGCGAGCCGGTCGAGCACATGAAGCGGCACGGCATTCTGATCGACGGCGAGGGCGTGGTCGACGGCGGGCAGACCAAGATCCTGCTGCAGGTGTTCTCCAAGACGGTGATCGGTCCGATCTTCTTCGAGTTCATCCAGAGGAAGGGCGACGACGGCTTCGGTGAGGGCAATTTCCGCGCCCTGTTTGCGTCGATCGAGGAGGACCAAATCCGTCGCGGCGTGCTGAAAGTCGCGGCAGCTGAGTGAGTCGCCTGGAGGTCGGGTTGGCGCGGCAGCGCGTAACGCCGCACGTGTTGGCGGGTGCAATGGTTTGGGTTGCGGGTTGGCCCTAACCCAGCCTACTCCGCTGCCTTCAATACGGTCGGCGGCGAGGGATTGCGCAGCTCGGCCAGCAGCGCTGCCTCGCGCTCCTTGGCCTGCTTGTAGTTGCGCAGCTTGATGTGACCGAAGCCCTTCACGTCGAGCGCCAACGTGGCCAGCGCCACCGCCGTCGCATGCGTCGCCGGGGTGAGCCGCTGGCCGATTTCATCGAGCAGCTGCTCGTAGTCGGCGATCATCTGGCGCTCGAGCTGGCGCTCGGCCGTGTAGCCGAACACATCCCATCGCGTGCCGCGCAGTTTCTTGCCCTTCGCCAGCAGACGGAACACCGGCATCATCCAGGCGCCGAACTGCATCTTGCGCGGCTCGCCGGTCGCCTTGTCGCGACGCGCCAGCAGCGGCGGCGCCAGGTGGAAGGCGAGCTTGCCGCGTGCCTCGAACTGCTCGGACAGCGCCTTTTCGAAAGCCGGGCTGGTGTACAGCCGCCCGACCTCATACTCGTCCTTGTAGGCCAGCAGTTTGTGATAGCCACGCGCCACCGCGTCGGCAAGGCCTGCACGGCCCGGAGCCTTGCTGCGCTCCAGTTCCCCAACGCGGGCAACGCGGCTGCGGTATTTGTCCGCCAGTTGGGCATCCTGGTAGTCGGCGAGGTACTTGGCGCGGAATTCGATGATCTCGTCCAGCGTCTGCCGTTTCGTCACGCCCTTGGTGGCCGGCCCGATCATGCGCTCCAGCGCCGTACGGTCATGCGCGGCCAGCCGGCCGAAGCGGAAGGCGTTGCGGCTCATCTCGACCGCCGCGCCGTTCAGCACGATCGCCTGTTCGATGGCCTCGGCGCCGATCGGCAGCAGGCCCAGCTGATAGGCATAGCCGAGCAGGAAGACGTTGGCCGCAATCGAGTCGCCGAACAGCTTCACGGCCGCGGTGTGCGCGTCCATGTGGTGGAGGGGGCCCTTGCCGGTGCGCTCCTCGATGGCCCGCCGCAGCGCTGCGCCTGGCACCCGGAGGTTGGCCTTGCGCGTGAAGTCCGCCGTTGACATCTCGTAGTCGGAATACACCACCGCCGTGTGGTCCGGCTTGATGGTCTCCAGCACCTTGTTGGAGGCGGTCACGACGAGGTCGCAGCCGAGCACCAGGTCGGCGCCTGCTACACCGGCGCGGATAGCGTGGATCTGATCATCGGTCTTGGCGATGCGGATGTGGCAGGCGACTGCGCCGCCCTTCTGGGCGAGCCCCGTCATGTCAATGGCGCCGAATGCCTTGCCCTCGAAGAACGTGGCCTGTCCGAGCAGCGCCGAGATCGTCACCACGCCCGTACCGCCGACGCCGGTCACCAGCATGGTGTAGGGCGTATCGAGCGGGCGCAGCTTCGGCTCCGGCAGGCTCGCCAGCATCGCGGCCGTGCTGGTGTCGCCGCGCTGCACGATCGAAGCCCTGCGCAGCTTGGCGCCATGCACCGTCACGAAGCTCGGGCAGAAACCGTTCAGGCAGGAGAAGTCCTTATTGCAGGCCGACTGATCGATCTCGCGCTTGGTGCCGAGCTCCGTGTCGAGCGGCGCCACGGCCACGCAGTTTGACTTCACGCCGCAGTCGCCGCAGCCTTCGCATACGGCCGGGTTGATGAACACGCGCTGATTGGGATCGGGGAACTTGCCGCGCTTGCGCCGACGCCGCTTCTCGGCCGCGCAGGTCTGGTCGTAGAGCAGCACCGACACGCCCTCGACCTCGCGCAGCTCCTTCTGCACCGCCTGCAGATCGCGGCGGTGATGGACCGGAATGCCCTTGGGGATGAAGCCTGCCGGATATTTCTCCGGCTGGTCGGTGACGACCACGATCTTGTCGACGCCTTCCGCCCGCACCTGTTGTAGGATCATGGACACGGTCATGCCACCGTCGAGTGTCTGCCCGCCGGTCATGGCCACCGCGTCGTTGAAGAGGATCTTGAACGTGATGTTGACGCCGGCTGCCCGCGCCGCGCGGATGGCGAGGCTGCCGGAGTGGATGTAGGTGCCATCGCCCAGGTTCTGGAACACATGCGGGGTCTTGGAGAACGGCGCCTCGCCGATCCAATTGGTACCCTCGCCGCCCATCTGGGTGAACCCTTCCGTCGAGCGGTCCATCCAGTGCGCCATGTAGTGGCAGCCGATACCGGCATAGGCCCGCGACCCTTCCGGCACGACAGTGGAGGAGTTGTGCGGACAGCCGGGGCAGAAATAGGGGATGCGGGTGGCGGCCTCGGCGGTGCTCGGCTGGTTGCCTTTCAGGCGCTTCAGCTCGGCCACCGCCATCTTGATATCGTCGCCCGCACCGGTGCGGATAAGTCGCTCGCCCAGCTTGATGGCGATGTCGGTCGGATCGAGCGCGTACTTGGCAGGGAATAGCCACTGCTCGTTCTCG
>DASTOW010000020.1:0-2999 GCA_035762425.1 Hyphomicrobiaceae bacterium
CGCTCGCCGAGCGCCAGAAACTTCACGCCAGGACAGGTGACGCTGGCAGTGTATACGACTCGCGTATCTTCGACAGCCTTGGCAAGGATGTCGATCTTGACGCGGCTATCGTCGGTCTCGCCGCACACCGTCTCGGGCAACTCCTGACGGAACTCGCCCTCGCCGAACTTCTGCGCGAGCGCAGACGGGGCCTTGCCGGCGTCGTCGGGGACCTGTTCGGCCACCACTTCCATGACCAGGGAAGAGGCGGCGCTGGCCTCTGCGCTCTTCTCGGGATCGAGCTCGGGCGAGCAAACGGCCTCCAGCGTGCCGGGACCCTCTTCATGCCGGCAGCCGGCCGGCAGCGCCACGCTGTAGCGATACTCGGGGTTTTCGAAGCCCTTGGTCGTGACGGCCGTCTGACTGGTGGCCGACGCCGCGAACAGGGCGATCGCCCCGAGCCCGGCGACCCACAGAGCCTTGCACATGCGCGCGGTGGAGCTGAAGCGTGTCGACATCACCTTACCAGTTCGTATGCGTAATTCTCGATGACGGTGTTGGCGAGCAGATCCTTGCAGATCTTCTCGACCTGCTCGCGGGCGGTCGCCTCGCTGGTCTCGGCCAGGTCGACCTCGATGTACTTGCCCTGCCGGACATCGTTGACGCCCGTGAAGCCGAGGCTTGCCAACGCGTGCTGGATGGCCTTGCCCTGCGGGTCGAGGACGCCGTGTTTCAGCGTGATCTTGATGCGTGCTTTCATGGTCGCGCCAGGTTCCAGGGTCGCTCAGTTGGGCTTGGAACTCACGAGCACGGGACCGCTGCCCTTGGGGCGCGGGTTCTCGGTCAGCACGCCGAGCCGGCGAGCCACTTCCTGGTAGGCCTCCAGCACGCCGCCAAGGTCGCGGCGGAAGCGATCCTTGTCGAGCTTGTCGGAGGTGGTAGCGTCCCACAGCCGGCAGCAGTCGGGGCTGATCTCGTCGGCCAGCACGATGCGCATCTGCTCATTGTCCCACAGGCGCCCGAACTCGACCTTGAAGTCGACCAGACGGATGCCGATGCCAAGGAAGAGGCCGACCAGGAAGTCGTTGATGCACAGCGCCAGCGCCATCACTTCGTCGATCTCCTGGGGGTTGGCCCAGCCGAAGGCGGTGATGTGCTCCTCGGAAACCATCGGGTCGCCGAGCTGATCGTTCTTATAATAGAATTCGATGATCGAGCGCGGCAGCGCCTTGCCTTCCTCCAGGCCCAGCCGCGTCGCCAACGAGCCTGCCGCGACGTTGCGCACGACGACCTCAAGCGGGATGATCTCGACTTCGCGGATGAGCTGCTCGCGCATGTTGATGCGGCGCATGAAATGCGTCGGCACGCCGATCTCGTTCAACTTCATGAAGATGTATTCGGAGATGCGGTTGTTGAGCACGCCTTTGCCCTCGATCAGGGCGTGCTTCTTGTTGTTGAAGGCGGTGGCGTCATCCTTGAAGTGCTGGATGAGCGTGCCTGGCTCTGGGCCTTCGTAAAGCACCTTGGCCTTACCCTCGTACACGCGGCGCCGCCTGTTCATTTTTTTGTCGTCCTCGGATCGAGCTTCTGCGGACTTGATTCAAAAGATCCGGACCTGGGCTGCCAGGGTACGTTCAGCCTCTTTGTGCGCTGCACCCATGGAGCCGGCCGATCGGCTTCCATCGGGGGAGCCATCGGCTCGGACACTAGCCGAACCCCCTGTTGGAAACAATCGGATCGGCCCTATCTGAACAGGGCAGCAGGCGCGCTCCGGGTTTGGTTGATTTCCGGGCGCCGGTCGGGCTATGGCTCAACCGAACCTGCAGGCAGGCGGCCATGCAACCCATGGTCGTCGGCTGGAACACGCCAGGAACGCAAGGCTGCGAAGGAGGGTTTGGTCGATGACCACATTCGACGAACGCGAAAAGTCGTTCGAAAAGAAATTTGCTATGGATCAGGAGCTTAGGTTTAAGGCCGAGGCACGCCGCAACAAGCTGCTGGGCGAATGGGCTGGCGCCAAGCTCGGGCTGACCGCGCAGGCACTTGAGGACTATGTGCGCGCCGTGCGCAAAGCGGATCTGGCCGAGAAGGGCGACGAGGATGTTTTCCGCAAGGTGCGCAAGGACTTCGACGAGAAGGGCGTAGCGATAACCGACTCCGAGCTGCGCCTGGCGATCGTCGATTTCCTGGCCAAAGCCGTCAACCAGATCGAGCAGGACGCCAAGAAATAGTGCCCGCGGCGGGGCAAGAATGAGCTGCCCAATCCTGGCGCAGATGTGCATGCGCAAAGCCGGCCGCGACGGCGACGATGCGCGGTGCGGGACCCTCCTGCGACGCGGACGCATGGCTGGCGCTATGGTCGGACAGGCAACCTTGACCGGGTGCGCTGTGACCCTGCGCTTGTGACCCTGCACTGGTGACCCTGCACTGGTGACCGGGTGCGCTTGGCCGCTGCGGTGGATGGCTGGTGGGACCCTAAGTTGCGTTAGCATGGATGCAGTGGCCGCAGCTGCATACTTGGCAGGCATCGACCGCTACCGCAGAGGGTCGGTCGCGGCCGCCGCCAAGGCAGGGGAGCACCGTCAAGCAGGTGACGGCGCGCATTGACTTGAGCTTTGGGCCTCTTTACCTGCTAAAGGCCAAGTCTCGAAGACGGCCGCAGGGCCGAGGAGAGTGACATGGCTGCGAAATCGCGAGTGACCCAGCGTGCCGGTGTCGCTTCCGTCGATCCGATCTGGGCGGCGTTGCGACACGAGGCCGAGGAAGTGGCGCGTAACGAACCGGCGCTGGGCGGGTTCATCTATGCGACCGTCCTTAGCCAGCCACGGCTGGAAGACGCAGTGTGTCATCGGTTGGCGCAGCGCCTCAATCACTCGGACGTCGACGCGGGCCTGATCAGCCAGACCTTCGATGAGGTATTGGCCGAGCATCCGGAGCTGGGGACGGCCTTCCGCGCCGATCTCGCCGCCGTCTACGACCGCGATCCGGCCTGCAGCCGGTATATCGAGCCGCTGCTCTAC